>CAYMSU010000058.1:0-19022 GCA_964393165.1 uncultured Enterobacteriaceae bacterium | reverse complement strand
GGGCCCCTCCTGTCGTCTGCAGGATCTGCGGAAGGGCCGATCGGGGCTGCCGAGAGATACGGCTGCGGGCATGCAGGCTCGCTGGCATCCGTACCCTCCGCTGGCCCCCGCCCCGCGCGCTCCGCGGTCGACGGAGGCGCTGGTCGCGGAGTGGCGGCTGGGGCTGCAGGTGGCGCGGCTGGTGGCCCGGGCGCCGGGGCTGGCGCGGAGCCCGCGGGGGGCGGGTGCGCCGGTGGTGCTGATCCCGGGGTGGCAGACGCCGGAGGCGAGCATGGCGCCGCTGGGGGCGTACCTGCGCTGGCTGGGCCACGACGCGCGGGGCTGGGGGCTCGGGGTGAACGAGGGCGCGGTGCGCGAGGCGCGGGATGCGCTGGTTCCGCGTCTGCAGGCGGCGGCGGAGGCGAGCGGCACGCGGCCGGCGCTGGTGGGGTGGAGCCTGGGGGGCGTGATCGCGCGGGAGGTGGCCCGGGAGCGGCCGGATATGGTGGCGCAGGTGATCACGTACGGCTCCCCGGTGGTGGGCGGACCGACGTACACGATTGGGGCGCGGGCGTACGGGGAGGCCACGTGCCGGGCGCTGGCGGCGGAGGCGGAGGCGCTGGACCGCACGAAGCCGATCGAGGTTCCGCTCACGATTGTGTTCAGCCGGGCGGACCGGGTGGTGGCCTGGCCGGCGTGCATCGATCGCACGAGCCGGCGGGCTCGCCATGTGGAGGTGGCGTCGACGCACGTGGGGATGGGGGTGGATCCGGACGTGTGGGAGGTGGTGGCGCAGCAGCTGGTCTGCGCGCGGTGAGCGGCCGACCGGAGGGTCGCGCCACGCACCTCCCGCTCACCCGGTGATCGCGGGGATCAGTCCTGGGCCGGACTGACCGACGCACCGGGGCACTGGCGCCCGGGCGGACCGCTCCGCGCCTACCCGATGGCGCGGGCCGCGCTCGGGGCCACCCTGGGGCAGCGCGCGGTGCGGCCGATGGTCCAGCTCCGCGCGCGCACGAACCTCTCCGGCACCGAGGGGATCGTGCCGCTCTGCGTGGGGCCACCCTGCTACAGCCAGACGTCGCGGATCGGCGGGAGCTCGATGCTCTTGCACCTGGGCGCCGCCTTCGCGAGGTAGCCGCGCGGCACGACCATCCGCGGTCGTGCCCTGGTCACCTGGCGATCCCGTGAGCCGACGGTCGCGCGACGACTACCGCTGAAGCCGGCGATCGATGCTGAAGTCGCCGGGGCCCGCGAAGAAGAGCGCCGCGAACGCGAGCCCCGTCTCGATCGCGTGGCTCGCGCCGAACAGCCCGCGCCCCGTGGCCAGCTCGTTCGTGGCCGCCACGAACAGGGTGAACCCCATCAGCGCGGCCACCGGGCGGGTGCCCAGGCCCAAGATGATCAGGAACCCCCCGAAGAACTCCGTGAACGCCGCGGCGGCGCCCCAGAACACGGGGTAGACGTCGATCCCGAGCGCGCCCATGGCCTGCCCGAGCGACGCCCACTTCGCCTCGCCGGCCTTCACCTTCGGCCAGCCGTGCACGGCCATCATCATCGCGCCGAGCCCGATCCGCACGATGGCGAGCCCGATGTTGCGGTAGCCCTCGATGCCCGGCCAGGTGATCCATCGCATGGGAGCCTCCTCGTCGTGGTGGCGCCCCACACATAGCGCTCTCAGAACGCGTGCCGCGATCCCCTTCGGCGGAGGAGCCGCCGTTGATCCGGATCGACCTCGACATCGAGCCCCTTGCGCGACGGGGCCACGCCCGTGAACGAGCCCTTCCCGTCGACGACCTCGACCATCAGGTCGACATCGCCATCCTTGGACCGGATCCGGACGGGCACCGTGAACGTGCCGAACGGAATGTCGGCCTCGATCTCGCCCACCACCGTGGCGCCCTTCGCGTCCCACCGCGCGACGACCGCGGGCAGGTACCCGCCGTGCACGTGGAAGTCGAACCAGTCGCCGAGGTCTCGCCCTGATGCGCCCTCGAGGTAGTGCTGCAGGTGCTCGGTGGTCACATAGCGCCCCCCCTGCTCGCGCAGCAGGACGTCGAGTGCGCCGTAGAAGGCCGCCGGGCCGATCTCCTGCAGCAGGCCCCGGTGGAACAGCGCGGGACCGTAGCGATAGACGATGTCGGGCTGGTTGCGGGACCCGTACGCCCCCGACAGGCTCGCGCTCTCGAAGTCCACGTGCGGGCGGACCTCCCACCTTCGGTGATAGCGGCGCAGGGTGTCGTCGCAGTGCTCGGCGCCGAACGCCGCGCCCATGTACATGCACGAGTACAGCTCGGCCATCGTCTCGGCGATCCAGAAGTCCTCGAGGTGCGCGGGGATCGCGAGGTGGCCCCGGTACTGGTGGGCGATCTGCGCTGGCGATCTCCGGTGTCCTCGATGAACATGC
Organism: uncultured Enterobacteriaceae bacterium; assembly: GCA_964393165.1. Taxonomy (GTDB): domain Bacteria; phylum Myxococcota_A; class UBA796; order UBA796; genus DRPG01. The sequence continues at coordinate 16,636 of CAYMSU010000058.1, read as the reverse complement.
GCTGCATGCTGATGAGCCCGTGCGGCGCCGTCCAGGTGAAGCCCCCGAACCGGGCCCGCGACTCGAAGATGTCGATCTCGGGGATCGGGAACTTCGGCAGGTACTTCTGGTAGTAGTGGATGACGCGGCGCACCTCGGGGGCGATCTGCTCGATGCTCCCCCAGTAGGTGCTGCCGAGCGCCACCCGCACGGCCGGGTACCCGAGCTGGGCGGGCTCGACGACGCGCTCGAACTTGCCGACGGCCAGCTGGGGCCAATGCGCGGGCACGCCCTCGGTGTCGACGCGCAGGACCCGCCAGCCCTGCTGCTCGGTCTCGGACACCGTGGGGCCCGCAACCGCGGCGAACAGCGGCATGCTCGCGGGGACCAGCACCTGTGCCCGGAAGGGCCACGGGCTCCCCGGCGGCCCTCCGGCAGGGCGCGGGAGGAACGACTGCAGCCCCGACGACACCCCCATGAGGCGCATCTGGTGGTCGCGGCCGCTGGCGTAGGACGCGAGCGGCCACCGGTCGACGTGCTTGAGGTGCACCTCGACCTGATCCCCTTCGGGCAGGGGCTTCGGCAGCACAAGCACGACGAACACGTCGCTCGGCTCGGGGATGTCGTCCTCGTCCGGCTCCGGATCGCGAATGCGGTCGTCGTCGTCCTCGTCGTCGTCGTCGTCGTCGTCGTCGCGCCGATCCGCCGGGTTGGTGGCAATCTCCTCGGGCACCCGGCCGAGCAGCGGCGTGCCGTCGGGCAGCGTGGCCGAGACGAGCTCGAAGGCCCCTCCGCCGTGGTCGAGCTTGGGCATGAACAGCGGGATCGTGAGGAGCGGCCCCCCCTTGGCGCGGAACGTGAGGCGGCTCGTGACCTGGACCTTCAGGTCGACCCCGGTGGGGCTCGGGGTCACCACGACCTGGCTGTCGGCGCGCAGGGCCTCCACGCCGAGCGGGGCCCGCGGGGCCGAGCGCGGATCGTCGGGATCTTCCGGAGGGTGCGGGATCCCCCCCGAGGAGGACGCTCCACGACAACATCATCCACATCTGTGAGCTCCAACGCCCGCAGTATGCCTGACCTGGACCGACGCCGACAATCGCTCAGGCGGCGATCACCTGGTCGCGCCCCGCGTGCTTGGCGCGGTAGAGCGCCCGATCGGCGCGATCCATCAGCGCGGCGAGATCCGGATCGTCGGCGGTGCGCTCGGCGATCCCGATGCTCGTGGTGACCCGGACGAGCCCGCGGGGCCCCGCCACCTCGACCTGGCGGATGACGCACCGCACGCGGTCGGCGAACGCCTGGGCGGCCCCCAGCGTGGTGTCGGGCCCGATCCAGCCGAGTTCCTCGCCCCCGATGCGACCGAGCAGGTCGACCCGCCGCATGCCCCCCCGGAGCACGGCACACACGTCGCGCAGCACGGCATCACCGGTGGCGTGCCCGTACTGGTCGTTGATCTCCTTGAAGTGGTCGAGATCGAGAATCGCCAGCGACAGAGGCCAGCCGTACCGCTGGCTCCGGGCGAACAGCGCCTCGGCCCGCTCGGTCCACGCGCGGCGGGTCAGCAGGCCGGTGAGCCCGTCGTTCAGCAGATCCCGCAGCGGCTTCAGGTCCTTGAGGATGCCGGCGAGCAGGCCGTTCCCCAGCGGGCGCAGCCGCAGCCGCAGGGGGTGGACCTCGCCGTCGGCGGTGTGATGCTCGAGGCCCACCTCGGTGGCGGTCCCCCGCGCGACCGCATCCTGCAGGACCTGCCGGTCGGCGGGAGACACCGCCCCCATCAGCGGCTCGAGGGTGGTCCCCACGAGCTGCGCGGCGGGCTGGCCGAGCAGCGCGGCGTACGCCGCGTTGATGTGGAGGATCTTCACGCGGGCGGGCTCCGGGGCGGGCGCGAACACGAGGACGGCGTCCTCCACCGCGTCCACCAGGGCCTCGAAGTCGACTCGGGGCTGCGTCATGAGCTTCCTGTGCTCGTAGACGGGCGCAGCCGCAAGGCGGCGAGCCGCTCGAAGTTTGGTCGCATCTGCGCGGCGATCTCCGCGAGCTCGGGAGGGCACTGGGGTTTCGCAGACCCCCCGGCCTCGAACCCGACGGAACTTTCGACTTTGGAGTACCAATATTTGGCCCATACGCCGTCGGTGGACCGGGGCCCCGCCGGCCAGCTCAGCATTCGCGGCAGGAACTCGATCCCGAGGGCGGCGCACAGCTTCTCGAGCAGCACCTCGGGATGGGCGCGGAGCTCGTCGCCGTCGACGACCACCGGCGACTGACCGTTCGCCCCCACCTCGTCGAGGATCTCGGCCTGCTGCAGCGTGCCGAGGTCGCCGATGGACGGCTGGCCGCGCACCCGCGCGTAGCTCTCGAGCACCGCCGCGGGCTCGCGGATCAGGAACGCGTGCCGCACGCCGTCGCCGAACGCCTCGAGCGGCCAGTCCCGCTGCCAGTGCTGGGCCATGTGCTTCTCGAACTGCAGCGGCAGATCGTGCGAGGGCTCGGCGAGGCGCGCGAGGACCTCCTCCGGATCGGTCGGCTGGCTCTTCAGGATCTCGTCGCGCCCGGGGTGATCGGCGCCGGTCGCCTTCAGGTACGCGGCGTACAGCGGCTCGTCGACGACCGCGCAGTCTCCGCGCGCCTCGAACGAGCGCATCAGCGCAGTGGACACGTTTCTCGGACCCGACCACATCGCAATTCGCAGCACGCTCGCCTCCGTCCCCGACCCGTTAGCGCGCCGTTACGGATCCGCGTGCGCACCGGATTGTCGGAACGGCCCGTCCTCGTCGTCGGGGCCCACACGGGAGCGGGCCTCGCCTGTGCGCGCGGCCTCGTGCAGCGCGGGATGCCGGTGGTCCTGGGGGCGCCCACCCTCGAGCGCGCGGCGTGCACCTCCGCGCGCGTCGCGGCGCACGCCAACGGGGTGTTCATGGCCTACGCGGCTCTGTCGCTGCACCGCCAGGCGTCGATCGCCGCGTTCGTGGCTCCCCTGCGCGGACCGATCGGCGCGGTCCTGCTCCACCACGAGGTGGCGGTGCCCGAAGACGCCGCCGGCCGCACGGTCGAGGCTCAGGTCGGCGCCGCGTACGTCGGGCGGCTTGCGCTCGCGGCGCGGTTGCGGGCCGCACCCGTGCCCCCGGTGCGGCTGGTGACCGCGACCACGCTGCGCGCGGGTCCAGGCTGCGGGCGAGCGGCGCGGTGGGCGGCCTACGGCCTCGCGTGGCGCGCCTCGATGCTGTTCCACCGGGAGCTCGCCCGTCGGGTGGCCGCCGGGGGGCCGGCGATCCGCGCGGTGGGCTGCCCTCCCCAGTGGGTCACCGCCGACGACGACGCCGCCGGGCGCGCCGCGCGGGCGCTGGTCCGTGCGCTCACCGACGAGGGGCTGCGCAACGGGGACCTGGCCGGACGGGCTCCGTGGGGCCGGCGCATGCCGGGGGCCGCGCCCGCGCGGGCGACATGGGCGCGCACGTGTCCTCTCATTCAGGGTGCGGGCGCAGCCCCCTACTCCAGCGTGGGCCGAGCAAACTCCACGTAGCCCGTGCCGTGAACGGCCAGTCCCACGAACCCCTGGGGGGGCTCACGCAGCGTGGCCTCGACCGCGACCTCGCCCGCGGTGGCTCGAAGGGTGGTGTCGCGGACGCGCACCTGCAGTTCGTAGCGGAGCCGCTCGGGCACCGGCGACGACGCCAACACCTCCACCACCTCGAGGCCGACGAACCTCTCGTCACCACAGTACGCGTCCGCCGCGGTCGGCTCCCGAACGCGCACGATCTCCAGCTTTCCGCCATGGATCCGCGCACCCAGGCCGGTGAGCGGGCGCGCGGTCACCTGATCTCGCTCGACCGCCTCGCACTGGGTGGGCGTGCTCACGTCGACGAGCCCGACCAGGAGGGCTGGGGAGGGTCGCGCCTCCACCCGCTTCCAGCCATCTGGCTTCCGGGAGCGGGGCGCCCAGTCCTCGGCCGGGCGGAAGTCGAGTCGCGCGGCAACGACGACGTCTTGGCGGGGCACCCCACCGAGGATCATCACAGTGGCCTCGGGCGGCGCACCCTTTCGGTCGGGCTCTCGATAGAATCGCAGGGCGTTCGACTCGTCGACCCCCGTGCGCGGGCCGGTCACGACCACCGGGCCGCCCTTGAGCCAGGCGAAGTCGAACACGGGAACTCGATTCACGAACTCGACCTCCCGGATCCGCCGCACCCGCTGCGCGACGAGCGATCGGAGGAGGGCCTCCGATTGCGCGAGCTCCGAATCGGTCAAGGTTCCCCGATGGTACCGGAGCAGCTCGTGCTCGAGCGAGTCTGCCGGGAAGCGATCGAGGCGCTCCTTCAGCGCCGTCAGCTGCGCCAGGGTCTTCGAGATGTCGGTCAGCAAGCGTTCGTTGGTCGTGGCGTGGAGCAACCCCTTCAGGATCGCAGCCGCCTGGTCGACCTCGCGCAGCTCGAGGTATGCCTCGGCCGAGTCCAGCATCGCGGAGACGAACCCGTCGGCGTCGCTGTAGCACCTCCGCGAGTCCTGCCGGTAGCTGCGCAGCAGGTCGACTTGCCGGCGCCGTGGCACCCACAGCGCGTCGAGCCGGAGTCGGTGGGCCGCGCCACAGTGGGTGAACGCGGGGAAGATGTGCTTACCCGTGAACACCGCGTCGCGTACAGGGGGGAGCAGTGCCCGCGCGTCGTCTTCGTCCGGCTGCTCGAGGTCGAGCAGGTAGGCGGGAAAGACCTCCGGCACGCGAGGCCGAAGCTCGGCCCACACGCGCTGGTAGGCGCGATCTCCGAGGCGTCTGAGCGCGAAGCGGTCGGCGTGGTCGGCGAGCCTGGAGAAGCTCATCTCGCCCGCGTTCCTGCCGACCCCCAGGGCCCTCGACAGCGCGACGTTGGCCGACACCCGGTCCTCCATCGGTGCGTCCGGATCGGCACCGAGGCGCTGCAGTTGCTCGACCCACCCCGCTTGCCGTTGGGCCTGCGCCTGCTTCGCCCGGAACCGCTGAACCACGGCACGGGTGCGTGCCGCGTCGGCCCGTGCCTCGGCCTTGGACTGCAGCGTCCGCAGCTCGGCCAGCGAGACCTTGGCGAGGGAGAACGCCATCAAACGCCCACGGGAAACGAGGAGACGTGCAACGTGCCGAGTGTACCGGTCGACCCGCTCGGGATCCGTCAGCGTGGAGGAAACCCGGCCGCCTCGCGCAGCCGGTTCCGCTCCTCGAGGGCGATCAGCTCGGGCGCCACCCGGGGCTGCCCCGCCTCGTCCAGGAACGGCGAGGGCGTGGCCTCGCGCCACACCGTCGCCCACAGCAGCCGCAAGCCGGCGCGCGTCAGCGTGAGCGGCCCCACCGACGGCTCCACCCCGGCCGGCCGCCCCTTGGCGTACCGGCCCTGGACGCGGGCGACCACCGGGCCCATCGCCCGCTCGTGGGCGCCCGGGTCCTCAGCGTCCGTGTAGAACGGCTGCACGAGCGAGGCGAAAGCCATCGGAGCAGGGAGCACGTTGGCCACCGGCGTGCGGCAGCAGGCCGTGTACCAGCGCTGCGGCCCCTTCGGCGCGAGCTTGACGCACCGCAGCTGGTCCACGCCCTCGTCGATCGTCAGACGCGCCGGCGTGAACTGGAAGACCTCGGTGCCCCCGTGCGCGTCGAGCACGTCGTCGGCACGCTCGAGGAAGTGGGCGAAGGTCTGGCAGTCGTCGCAGTGGCAGACGAGGCGCAGCCCCGCCCGCGGCGAGACACGACGCGCCTGTCCGCGCACCCGACCGCAGCGACAGGACAGCGGCACCGTGGACATAGACCCTTCAGCTCAAGGGGTAGTGCTTGCGCAGCTCTTTGTAGACCAGGTTCGAGACCGACCGGATTACCCGGGAGCGCGTGGCCGTCCACCGTGCAAACGACCGGGCGCGGTGGGACTTCTCGATGATGCCCACGATCGCGTAGGGGACCTCGGGCTCGTCGCTGCTGCGGGTGGGTGCCACGATGATCCCGAAGTCTCCACACAGGCGGGAAGTGGTGCCCGTCTTGTTCATGACGGTGGCATCGCGCGGGATGGCGGGCGCGCCCGTGGTCAGCCGGTCGCGACCGGGCAGCGACATCAGCCGCCGGATCTCCGGCGAGTGGGGGAACGCCCCGCGCCAGAGCGCCCGCGCGAACCGGATGTAGTCCCTCGCGGAGCTCCGGTTGCGGTAGGTCCGCCCGTCGCGCGGGATGTACTCGACGATCTCGGTCTCCTGGAAGACGTCGCCGTAGGCGCCCTCGAGGATCCGCTGGACCTGACGCGGCCCACCTAGCTGCTGCATCGCCCAGTTCGTGGACTCGTTGCTCGAGTGCTGGATCATCCGCTCGAGGTGGTGCTTGCTGTTGGGGCCGTAGATGATCCGACCCTCGTGGGCGCGGTGGAGGAACGCGACCACCACGTAGGGCTTGAACATGCTGGCGCTCTGGAGCTCGCGCTCGGCGTTGATCGCCGCCCAGGTGCGGTCGTCGTGCAGGGTGTGCACGTACCAGGACGTGGTCTCGTCGCCCTCGACCGTGCCACGCGACCGCAGCCGCTGGATGTAGGCGTTGATCTCGTCGCGCATGGGGGTGGACACCGCCGCCGGGAGGGCGCTGCCGGTGACCGGCACCGCGGGCACCTTGGGGGCAGGCGCGGGCGCGGGCTCCGGCTCCGGCTCCGGCTCCGGCTCCGGCTCCGGCTCCGGCTCCGGCGCGGGCGCGCCCTCCTCCTGCACCGCGACCTTCGCGAGCGCCTGGAGGGCGCCCGCCGAGGGCGCGTGGGCCGCCGCGAGGGCCACGTCGACCGACGCGCGCGGCTCATGAGCCGGGAACACCGCGGCCCCGGACCGCGCGGGCGCCGCGGGCTCGCGGGCGGGGACCGCCTCCTCGGCGGCCAGCGCGAGCACGAGCGCCTCGCGCCCCGAGCTCGCCGACCACGTGGCGTCGAGGTAGCGGTCGCGCACGATGTCGGTGCCGATGGCGACCTTCTGGAGATGCCGCTCGTGGCTGCGCGCCACCCGCGCGGTGGACCCGCGGTCGCCGAAGCGCTTGTAGACGACCTGCCACACGTCGGCGCGCGCGCGCTCGACGAGCAGCTTCTCCTCCACCCCGGGCCCGAGCACGCGGGCCACCTTCCGGAAGGCGCGGATCGCGGCTTGCTCGGTGTCGAACGTGCCGTAGCGGATGTGATAGGTGCGCTCGAAGCCCTTGTCGGGCAGCGGGGTGGCGAGCACCTCGTCGCCCCCGAGCGCCTCCTGCAGCAGCGCGTGGTGCTCGCGCGCGACCTTCCTCGCGACCGTGTCCTTGGCGATGTCGCGGTCGAGCAGCAGGCCGTAGTTGCCCGTGCCTCCGCGGACGATCACCAGGCGGCGCCCGACCCGGCTCCCGAGGATGTCTCCGATCTGCTCCCGGTAGTCGAGCACGTCGTCGAGCTCGCGGGCCCACAGGTACGAGATGTCATAGGCCTGGCCGGCGAGACCCGCGCGGGGCACCGCCAGGGCGGCGACAGAGCCGCCCATCAGGCCCAGGAACGTTCGGCGTGACCGCATCACTGGCTCCAAGACCCCGTGGACGTGCACGAGGCTCCGACCTTCACCGGCAGGTGGCCGCTCGGGCGACTTGCCCATCCGGCACCTGCCCCTTCCCATAGCGTAAGACCTCTCGTTCGCGCCCAGGTTCCCGTGATAACCGGCGTGACACCGGAGGACAGATGGCGTTCGACGTCGACGAGTTGGTGACGATGGGCCGCGTGCGGTCCGTGGCGCGGTCCCCCGGCGGCGACTGGCTCGCGGTCGAGGTTCAGCATCTCGACGCAGAGGGCGCCAAGTACGTCTCGGCCCTGTGGCGGCACGACCTCGCGACTGGGCACGCGCACCCCCTCCTGCGCGGGCCCTGCAGCTACGAGGCCCCCTGCTTCCGCCACGACGGGGCCCTCGGCTTCCTCACGAACCGGCCGGTCGACGGCGACCCCGCCGAGCCGCCGCCCGAGACCGCGCGCAAGCAGGTGTGGGTGCTCCCCGAGGGGAGCGAGGAGCCCCTCCCGGTGACCGACGAGCCGCTCGGCGTGAGCGCCTTCCGCTTCGCGCGCACCGCCCCCGTGCTCGTCGTGCAAGCTCCCGTGATGCTCGGGGTCCCGCTCGATCGCCAGCGCGAGGCGGCCGACGACCGGCGCAAGCACGGCCCGTCCGCGCTGCACTACACTCGCATGCCGGTCCGGTACTGGGACCACTGGCTGCCGCCGGAGGCGCCCCACCTCATCGCCTACGCCGCCGACGGGACCGGCCGCCGCGACCTGACGCCGCAGGCCGACCGCGAGCACCGCCAGGCGAGCTGGGATCTGTCCGCCGACGGCCAGCACCTCGTGGTCACCCGGGCGCAGCCGTCCGCGCTGCGGGTCCACGAGGTCGGGCTGCTGCACGTCGACGTGGCCACAGGGGCCTCCCGCCAGCTGTTCGACACCCCCCTCGAGTCCGTGGGAGCCCCCCGGTTGTCGCCCGACGGTGCGCAGGTCGCGGTCACCCACCTGCGGTGGGCCAAGGGGGAGGCCTACCGCTCCCGGCTGTACGTGCTGTCGGTCAGCACCGGCGAGGCCCGGGAGCTCGCCCCCGACTGGGACCGGTGGGCGAGCCCGGTCGGCTGGTCGGCAGACGGACAGCAGCTCGTGGTCCACGCCGACGACGAGGGGCGCCACCGCCTGCTCACCGTCGACGTGCAGGCCCAGACCGTGCGCCGCCTCACCGGGCAGGGCTCGTGGGAAGGCCAGGCGGTCGACGGCGACGTCGTGCTCGGCCTCCACAGCCGCCTCGTGGAGGCCCCCGAGGCCTTCGTCCACCCGCTGGAGCTCGAGGACGGCGCCGCGCCCACCGTCACCCGCCTCGCCGGCGGCTCCACCGATCTCGCGGCCTACGCCTACGTCGACGAGGCCACGACCCCGGGTGCGGGGGGTACTCCCGTGCACTACTTCGTGGTCCGCCCGCAGCACGCCACCGGCCCCTGTCCTGCGCTGATCTGGATCCATGGCGGCCCCATGAGCGCGTGGAACGACGGCTGGCACTGGCGATGGAACGTCCACGTGGCCGTCGCCGCCGGCTACGCGGTGGTCCTGCCGAACCCGCGCGGCTCCACAGGCTTCGGCCAGGACTTCATCGCCGGAGTCTGGGGCAATCGCTACGGCGCCGAGTGCTTCGAGGACGTGATGGCGGTGGCCGATGCTGCGGCCGCCCGTCCCGATGTGGACGAGGGGCGCATGGCCGCCATGGGCGGATCCTTCGGCGGGTACATGACCAACTGGATCGGCGGGCAGTCGGAGCGCTTCCGCTGCCTCGTCACTCACGCGAGCCTGTTCGACTTCCCGCGCTTCTACGGGGTCACCGACCTGCCCGCGTTCTGGGCGCTCAAGGCAGGCGTCGATCCGTGGCGGGAGCGCGAGGCCTTCAACCGCTACTCGCCGCACACCCGGATCCTCGACTGGACCACCCCCACCCTCGTGATCCACGGGGAGAAGGACTACCGCGTGCCGATCGGCGAGGGCCTCGCGCTGTTCGAGGCCCTGCAGTCCAACGGGGTCGAGTCCGAGCTGCTCGCGTTCCCCGACGAGAACCACTGGATCGTCAAGCCGCGGAACATCCGCGTGTGGTATCGCACGGTCCTCGACTTCCTCGGCCGGCACCTCGAGCCCGGCCGGTAGCTCGACGGGGGGGGCCGCGATGTGGTGGATGTGGATGTGGTGGGCGCTGGCCGGGGCCGCCGACGACGATGTCAACTTCACCGAGGCGCAGTGCCCGAGCCGGCACGAGCAGTTCAAGACCATCCGGGGCTACGGCGAAGGCGAGAGCCAGGTGATGGCGCTCCAGAAGTCCCGGGAGGACGCCAGCCGCAGGGCGCGCATCGCGTTGTGCAGCCCCGAGCTCGGCGCCTCGCCGCTGTGCGACTCCCGCATGCGCCAGGTCGTGTCGGCGGGTGACCACGTCAAGAAGGACCGCCGCAAGTACGTGGCGTGCACCAGCCTGGCGGTGGACTACGACAAGATCCCCTCCCTCGAGCCCCAGCTCGAGGCCCTCGACCGGGAGCTGGCCACCCTCGGCCGGCGGGTGCGCGACGTGGTCGGTGACGCCACGGTGTGGCTGCAGGGCCCGGTGTACCCGGGGGGCTGCGCGGTGCGCTCCACCGGTGTGCGGATCCGCCAGGCCGTCGCCGCCGAGCTCGCCTCGATCGGCAAGGGCCTTCCAGACCCCGCCCTGCCCCTGGTGCGCCTCCTGCTCACGATCACGCGGGCCCAGGCGAGCCTGTCGGCGGAGATCCGCAAGCCCGGGCAGCGCGGCTGGGTCCCCGTGCGCCCTGTGACCTGGACCTCCGAGATCATGGACGACAAGCCCGAAGACGCCGAGCAGTGCGTGGACGACCAAGCGCTGGGGCTGCCCAAGGGGGAGCGGTACAGCCCCACGGGCCTCGCCCTCGGCATCGCCGCCGACCCCGCGAAAACCCAGTTCTGCAGCGGGGAGGAGGCCACGCTCCGGGTTCGGGCGAACAAGGCCGCCCATGTGCGCCTGGTCTCCGTCACCGTGGAGGGCGACGCCCGCCAGGTCTGGCCCTTCGACGGGAGCTCGGACCTCGTGACGCCGGGCTCTCCGGTGGAGCTGCCGGCCACCATGCTCCACACGGTGAAGGGCCAGGAGCGCGTGGTCGCCCTGGGGTTGCCGGTCGAGGAGTCGTGGACGGGCCCGCTCGCGGGTAACCGCTTCTGCGCCCTGCCAGACGCCTTCCGGGTCGCGGACGTGCCCGCGGGCGCGGCCGCGGCCACGTGGTCGGTCAACATCTCCCTGGACTCCCGCGTGTGCGCCGACCCGGATCGCTTCCGCCGCCAGACTCAATTGGCGAAGGAAGCCTGGAATTCCGCGCCTCCCTGCCCCTAGTGGGCCCGCGGAGCCGGATCGCGTACCATCCGGCCCCGCGCGAGTTCCGGCTTCTTCCCACTGGCCTCAGGAGGCTGCATGAACCCCGACAACACCACGACCGACGACACCACGACCGCAGCGGAGGACGCCCCGACGGAGGCCGCTCCCGAAGGTGGCGACGCCACCGAGGCCGCGGAGCCGGTGGAGGCCGCGGGCGCCGAGGCCGCGGAGCCGGTCGAGGCGGCGGCCCCCAGCGAGGCGGCGCCCGCGCCGGCTCCCGAGGCGGCGCCGGCTCCCGAGGCGGCGCCAGCCGAGGCGGCTCCTGCGGAGGAGGCCGGTGATCTGCTGCCCGACCTCTCCGAGCTGACCGCGGTGGATCTGCTCGACTTCAGCACGCTGCAGGGCTTGTCCTACGGCACCGTCGCGGAGATGGCGGGCTCGGTCCTCTTCCAGATGGGCATCGCGGTCGCGATCATCGCCGTGGGGTGGATGTTCGCGGGGTGGGCGGGCCGCATCGCGCTCAATGCGGCCAAGGCGAGCGAGCTCGACATCGCGCTGAGCCGCTTCCTCTCCAGGATCGTGCGCTGGGTGATCATGGCGGCGGTCCTGATCACCGCCCTCTCGGCCGTCGGGGTCGAGATCGCCTCGCTCCTGGCGATCTTCGCGTCGGCCGGCATCGCGATCGGTCTCGCACTGCAGGGCAGCCTCGCGCACTTCGCCTCGGGCGTCACCCTGCTCATCTTCCGGCCGTTCACGCTGGGCGACAAGGTCACGGTAGCGGGGTCCACCGGCGTCGTCTCGGAGATCGGGCTGTTCGCCACCAAGCTGATCACCGCCTCGAACGAAGAGATCGTGATCCCCAACAGCGCGATCACCGCGTCCGTCATCGTGAACAGCACGAGCCAGGGCACCCGCCGGGCCGACGTCACCATCGGCGTGGCCTACGGCGAAGACCCGAAGCACGTCGCCGAGGTGCTCACGGCGGCCTGCGACGAGTGCCCGCTCCTCCTCGAGGACCCGCCGGTGAGCGTGGCCTTCGCGAACCTGGGGGCGAGTGCTATCGAGTTCTCGGTCCGCGGGTGGTGCGAGGCCAAGGACTACCTCGAGGCGCTCGCACAGATGCGCACGGCGATCTACAACACGCTGGCCACGCAGGGCATCGACATTCCGTTCGACCAGATCGTGGTGCATCAGGGCCACGCGGCCGACGTCGAGGCCCCGAAGGACGTCGAGCCGGGCGCCGCGTAGCTGACAGGCCGTGCGCCACGCTCGCTGCGGGCGCGGGCGGTCAGCGCTCGTCGGCCAGCGAGGCCTCGATCAGCTGTGCCGTCCACGCGGCGGCCTCCGGCTGCAGGTGCTTGGCCTCCGCCAGCACCCGCCCGTCGAGCGACCGCAGTCGCAGTGTACCCGCCTTCGCCTCGCAGCTGCCGATCTGGCTCCACACGAACCGGTCGCCGCCCCACGCCAGGCACCGCTCGTCGCCGATCAGCTCCACCGGAAAGAACCCCTGGCCGTAGGAGAAGGCGAACAGCAGCAGCCCGAACAGCACGGAGCCGCCCACCACCCAGCCTTGCACGTACGGCTCCGAGGTCGTGGCCATCGCGATGATCCCGCCCGCCAGGCCGAACCCCCCCACCACACCGAAGACCGCGGGTGCCTGCAGCGAAGGGGCCGGCTGCAGCCGCACGTAGAACCCCTCTCCCTCCGGGCGAGCCACCAGGCCCGCCTCCGGAGGTTCTCCCAGCTCCGATGGCGCTCCGTCCGACATGCGCCGAGGCGTATCACCTCCGGCGCGCCGCCCGACGCCGATAGACCACCGCCAGCACCCGAGCCACCGGCGCGTACAGCTCCTCGGGGATCGCCTCTCCCACCTCGACCTTCGCGTGCAGCGCCCGCGCCAACCCGCGGTTCTCGATCCGCGGAACCCCCACGCGCAGGGCCTCCCGCCGAATCCGCTGGGCGAGCAGATCCGTGCCCTTGCACACCACCGTCGGCGCCTCGTCCTCGCCCCGTCGGTAGCGAAGCCCCACCGCGTAGTGCGTCGGGTTCGTGACCACGACGTCCGCATCGCGCACCGCGTTCAGGCTCACCGCCATCGCGATCTTCCGCGCCCGCTGCCGTCGCGCCGCCTTCAGGCGCGGATCCCCCTCCTGCTCCTTCTGATCGTCGCGCAGCTCGCGATCCGTGCGCTTGAGCTGCTCATAGGCTCGGTTGTAGCTCGCTGCGTAGTCGATCATCGCCACTGCGATCATCACGGGGGTCGCCGCCAGCACGGTCCAGAACCCGAGCGAGACGATCAGCTCCATCAGCTGGTTGGGATGCCGCGCCATCACCTCCGGCAGCGCCTGCAGCTGCGGCCAGAGCACAATCCCCACCGCTACGGCGATCACGAAGATCTTGATCAGCGCCTTCGCGAGCTCCACCAGCGGCGTCCAGCTCAGGTAGGTCGACTGGAACCCGCTGATCACGTCGAGGCGCTCCCACTTCGGCTCGAGCGCCTTCGGCGCCAGCTGCAGGCCCGTCTGCCCCAGGCTCGACGCGATCGAGGCGATCAACGCCGCGCCCAGGGGCACCGTCAGCGCCCTGCCGATCTGCTGCAGCGTCACCAGCAGCATCTCTCCCGCGTAGGGCATGTCCAGGTCGTAGGGGCCCCCGCCGTGAAAGAACGACCCCGACATCTCCTCGATCGACGCGATCAGGGGCCCGGGGAAGAACACCGTCGCCATCGTCACGCTGATCACCACCGCGGCGGCGTTGATGTCGGCCGACCGCGGCAGATCCCCGCGCTCCGCGGCGTCCCGCCACTTCTTCTGTCCGGGTTCGTGTTTCTTGTCTGCGCCGTCGTCGGCCATCCTACGGCCCCGCCGACAGGGCGCGCGCGAGCCCGGCCACCGCCTGCTGCAGGTAGCCGAGGTGCACCCGGATCCACCACGGCATCGACGCCCACAGCAGCAGCATGCCGCACACCGAGGTGGCGGTGAGCCCCAGCGCGAAGAACACGTTCATGCGCGGCGCGAGGCGCGTGAGCAGGGCCATGAACACGTTGAGCACGAACACGAGGGCGATGAGCGGGCCCGCCAGCTGGACGCCCAGGGCGAAGTGCAGCCCCATCGCCTCGATCAGCGAGGGGACCACCGAGAGGTCCACGACCTGGCCACCGGGCGGCGAGACCCGGAAGCTCTCGGCCACCAGCTCGAGGATCGTCAGGTGCAGGCCCGTGCCCAGGAAGACGAGCCCCGCGAGCCAGGTCGACAGCGTGCCCAGCGCCGACGAGCTCTCCCGCTGCAGCGGATCGAACAGGGTGGCCAGCGCGAGGCCCATCTGGAGCCCCATCATCTCCCCCGCGAGCCCCACCGCGGCGAACACGATCCGGATCCCCAGGGTGAGGAGCAGGCCGTAGACCATCTCCAGCACCCCCGCGAAGACCAGCGTCCCGACCGTGAGGGGCACCGCCACCGGCGGAAGGTGGGGAGTGACCACGATCGCCGCGCAGATCGAGGCCACGAGGACGACCTGTCGGGGCATGCCCAGCGACCCGAAGAGCGGCAGGCTCGACATCACCGTCACGAGGCGGACGAAGACGAACAGGACCGTCGCGACCGCCTGCTCCATCTACGACCCGGTGGTCTGGGGGATGGCCATGAACATCTGGGTGGCGAAGCCGACGGCGATCTGCAGCATCCACCCGCCCGCGATCAGGACGACGAGGAAGGCCGCGACGATCTTGGGCACGAAGACCAGGGTGACCTCCTGCACCTGGCTGACGGCCTGGAGCACCGACACCGTGGTGCCGACCAGGAGCGAGGCGAGGAGCAGGGGGCCGGCCACCGACAGGGTGGTCATGATGGCCTGCTGGCCGTAGGCGAGGACTTCCTCGATGGTCATCGGATGCCTCCCAGCATGCCGGTCACGAGCAGGCCCCAGCCGTCCATCAGTACGAACACGATCAGCTTGAACGGCAGCGACACGACGACCGGGGGCAGCATCATCATCCCCATCCCGAGCAGCACGCTGGCGACCACGAGGTCGACCACGAGGAACGGCAGGTACACCTTGATCGCGATGGTGAACGCGGTCCGCAGCTCGGAGAGCACGAAGCCGGTGATCACCACCGAGGTCGGCAGATCGGCGAGGGTGTCGGGCCGATCCACCTTGGCGAGCCGCATCGACGTCCCGAGGTCGCTGCGGCGGGTGTTCGCCAGCATGAACTCGCGCATCGGGGTGATCCCGTTGTCGTAGGCCTCGGCCACCGAGATCTCCCCGCTCATGAACGGCGCCGCCGACGTCTCCCAGACCCGGGTGGTCGTCGGCTGCATCACGAGGAGTGTGAGCGCCAGGCTTAGCCCGATCAGCACCTGGTTCGGCGGGGACTGCTGCAGCCCCAGCGCCTGCCGGAGCAGCGAGAAGACAATGATGAAGCGCGTGAAAGGCGTCATCGCGAGCAGCAGGCCCGGCAGGATCGCCATCACCGTCAGCGCGAGGACGAGCCGCACGCTCGACGAGGCGGCCTCGTCGTCGCCGCCCACGAACGCGCCCTCGATCAGGGAGCCCACGGTGGTGCCCCCGTCCTGGGCCCATGCCGGGGACGCCATTCCCAGCGCGAGCAGCAGCCCGACCACCGCCGCGAGCTGTCCGAGCCTTCGCAACGCCACCCTCCGGTAGCGTGCAATCGGTCGGGGGCCGCCCCAGTTGAGGCAGCTACCCCAATCTTGACAGCGTGCTGCGCCGCGGGGTCGTCCGCCGCTCCCCGAGCACCTCGTCGATCAGGTGGCGCGCGTGGTGGTCCAACACCGCGAGCGGGCCCTCGGGAGCGTCGTCGTCGTCCTCGGTCACCGGGCCCAGGATCCCGAACTCGGGCTCCCCGAGATCGGCGACCAGCCGGGGCGGCCCGTCTCCCGTGCCCACCACGAGGCGCCGCCAGGTCCCGCTGCGGCCGCGGACCTCGAGTACCACGAGCCCAGCGCTCGGGCCGAGCGCCGCTCGGCCCACAATCCGAAGCTCGCTGCCGGTGCCGCTCGCGCGACGGCCGAGGAGCGACTTGCGCCCCAGCCACAGGAGCACGAGGCCGATCCCCCCGACGACCAGGGGGATACCCAGGGACAGGGCGCCCGACGAGGGCGTCGCCTCGTCCGCGGTCGGCTCCTCCGCCGCCAGGGGCTCGCCGAGCAGGCGCTCGTACTCTGCCGGCGGCGACACCGGCTCGGCGGGGGCCGGCTGGGCGTGCGCCCACAACCCCCCGAGGAGCAGGATCACCCTGCCTCCGCCAGCGCCTGCGAGGCGTCGGCGCCGATCAGCTCGGTGATCCGCAGCCCCACGCGCTCGTCCTCGATGACCACCTCGCCCCTGCCGAACAGGCGGCCACCGGCCATGATGTCGAGCGGGTGACCCGCCAGCGCGTCGAGCTTGATGATGTCGTCGACCCCGATCTCGGCCAGCTCACCCACGGTGAGCTCGGTCCTGCCGAGCTCCACCACGAGCTCGATCGGAATCTCGAAGAGAAAAGACGAGTCGCCAGCCATCTACGCACACTCCGGGCTGGTCCTATCGGCCCGTCGGCGGACCCTCTTGAGGCCCGAGCCGCCGGCGCACCCGCACGCAGCGCACGCCCTCCTGCTCGCCGGCCTCCGCCTGGATGACCGGCTTGCCGCCCACCCGCACCGCGACGTCGCGGAGGTTGCCGAGCGGGATGACGTCGCCGGTCCGCATCCCGCGCACCTCGCTCAAGGTCATGGTGCGGCGGAGGACCTCCGCCACCACCGGGACCTTGAGCTGCTCGACGCGCTCCATCGAGCGGGGGCGC
>CAYMSU010000057.1:13888-19311 GCA_964393165.1 uncultured Enterobacteriaceae bacterium | reverse complement strand
GCGCGTGGGCCACGCGCCGGTCGCCGATCCGGCCGAGCGCGACCAGGGCGGCCTTGCGGGCCGCGGCCCCGCCCGGGCGGTCGAGCAAGGCGACCAGAGGGCGCACCGCGAGCGGCTCGCGCCGCAGGCCGAGCAGCTCCGCCGCGGCAGCGACGGCCCACGGCGACGTCTGCGCGGGATCTTCCACGCAGCGCAGGAGTCCGTCGACGAGCGCCGCGTTGGGGGAGCGGGCGACGGCCCCCTGCAGGGCTCGCAGCATGATCCCGTCGAGCCCGCGCTCTGTCAGGTGCTGCAGGAGCACCTTGGCGGCGTCGTAGGAGCGATGGCCCGACAGCAGGTCGACGGCGGCCACGTAGCGGAGCACCGATGGGTCGGTGGCTCGACCGCGGTGAGTGCGGGTGGCCTTCACGCAGGCGTCCATCTCCTGCGCGAGCGCGCGGACGATTCCCGCCTCGCAGGCGGCCACCGCAATGCGGTGGGCGCCGAGGCGGCGCTCCGGCCGGTCCGCGTCGGACCGGGTCCACGGGGGTCGGGACCGCTGGGCGTTGTGCCTCGCGCGCGCATGGGCCGAGGCCTGCTCGAGGTGCCAGCCGAGGCTGATCCCGGGGGCTCCCTCGAGGGAGTCCACCGCCGCGACGCCAGCAGCCAGGTCGGCGTCCTGGAAGCGCTGGCGAGCGGCCTGCCGCAGGCGCAGCGCGGGCTGCGCGGCCGCCTCGTCGTCGGGCGCCGCCCGATCGGCCACGAGCCGTGCGAGGCGAACGAGGGCCCAGCCCTCCCGAATGGGCAGCTCACGGTCGCGGAAGGTGCGCGCCGCGCGGACGGCCAGCTCCTCGGCGGTCGCACCCTCGCCCCGCCGCCGCGCGATGTCGGAGAGCCGGAGCAGCAGCCGAGGACCGATCTCGGTGGTGTCCTCGTCGGACAGGTGCCCGAGTCCTTCGCGGTAGGCGACCTCGGCTTGGTCGAGGTCTTCGCGGAGCGCGGCCACGTCGCCCTGCCCCATGGCCAGCCGGGCGAGCCGCGAGGGCGTGGCCGCGGGACCGCCTCGCCCCGTGGCCTCGGCCAGGCGCTCGGCCTCGGCCAGGATCGCCGCGGCGTCGTCGGCGCGCTGGGTACGGACCGCGCGCTCGAGCCGGAGCAGCCGGAGATCGGCCGCCAGCCCGTCATCGAGCCCGGCCTCCAGGGCCTCTCGGCAGACGTCCTCGGCCCACGGCTCGCTGCGGAGCACGGTGATCTCTGCGAGCCGGAGGAGCGCCTCGCCGTGAAGGTCCGGGGGTCCGTGGAGGCGGAGGTCGCGAAGCAGCGCCTCTGCGTGGTCGTGAGAGCCCAGGCCGAGGTGCAGCCGCACCAGATCCAGGAGGGCGCGCCAGGGGCGCCAGCCGCCGGCCTGCGTCTGCGACAGGGTGCTCGCGCTCGCTCGCTGCCGGAGGGACTCCAGCACGTCGCGCGCGTGCACGCGGCGCCCCCGAGAGACCCAGAGCTCCGCGACCGCTCGTGCGGCCGCCTCCACGACCTCGGCCTCCGAGGGGCACGTGACGTCGTGGACCTGGTGCTCGAGGAGCTCCTCGAGGGCCGCGTGCCAGCCCGGGGGCGTGGCCTGGGCGAGCGCGTGCACCACTTGCGCGCCCAGGCTCGGGGCGCCCGGCCACGGCGCTGGGAAGCGGGCGCAGCGCAGCGCGGTCAGCCACTCGGCGTAGGCCTCGTCGACGTGGCCCAGCGCCCGCGCGCAGTCGCCGAGCTGGGCCCACGCTGCGGGGTTGTCGGGGTCGGCATCGGTGGCCGCCGTGAGCAGGCGGTGGGCTTCGACCAGCCGATCCTGGGCGAGCGCCCGAGCCCCCGCTCGCCACAGCTGGAACGGATCCTCGGGCGCTGCTCGGAAGCGCCGCTCGTCCGGGGACGCGGCGTCATCGCCCTCGAGCACCGCGATCTCGCCGTCGAGGAACGCCTCGAACGAGGCGTAGCAGGGGTCGAGCGCCCCCTCCCGCCAGCGGCCGAACACGGCCGCGGGCTCGCTCGGGGAAGCCTCCTCCTGGTGCGTCGACGCCCACGCCCAGGGGAACTCCCCCTCTACCGGATCCACCGCGTCGGCGAACAGCACGACCGACGGACTCGCCTCGCTCGCTGGCGCAATCTCGGACGCCGCGCGCAGGCGGAGCCCTCCACGGAACAGCAGCGCGCCGTTTTGCCGCGCGAGGAACGCCGCCAGGGAGGGAGGCAGCGCCGTGCCGAGGTGCCGCGCGAGGGTGGCGAGGGCCTCGGGGGGCGCCGGAGGCTCGAGATGATGGACGTCGCGACGGTACTTCTGGACGACCCGTTCGAGCGGGGAGGCGGGAGGGTGCATGGGGACCCCAGGATCGGGCAGGGAGGCGGGACGGGGAGGGAGGGCCAGAAACCCGGTCCGATCCTAGCATGACGCCCTAGGTCTTGTTGCTGCTCGAGTACATTTCCTCGATGAGGTCGGCGAAGCGGTCCTCCACCACTCGGCGCTTGACCTTCAGGCTAGCGGTCAGGATGCCGTTCTCGACCGTCATCGGCTCTGCGAGCACCCGGAAGTACTTGACGGTCTCGAAGCTCGCGAGCCCACTGTTGATCTCGTCGATGTGCGCCTGGAGGGCCTCACGCACGCCGTCCCCCTGGGGGTCGTTGGCGACGTTGTTCTGGTCTGCCCAGGTCTCGAGCTCCTCAGGGTCGATGCTGACCAGCGCGACGCAGAAGTTGCGCTTGTCGCCGATGACCACGGCCTCCTGCACGATCGTCATGTTCTTGATGCGGCTCTCGATCTTGACTGGCGCGACGTACTTGCCGCCGCTCGTCTTGATCAGCTCCTTCTTGCGGCCCGTGATCTTCAGGAATCCCTCGCCATCGAGGGATCCGAGGTCGCCGGTGTGAAACCAGCCCTCCTCGTCGAACGCCTCGGCCGTGGCCTCGTCGCGGTTCAGGTAGCCGCGGGTGATGTTGGGGCCCTTGGCCAGGATCTCACCATCCTCGGCGATCTTCAGCTGGACCTCGGGCAGTGCGATGCCCACGCTCCCGAGCTGGAACTTCTGGGGGTGGTTGACCGACAGGGCCGGACAGGTCTCGGTGAGGCCGTAGCCCTCGACGAGGTCGAGGCCCATCGCGAGGAAGAACTCGTGCACCTCGACCGATAGCGGTGCCGAGCCGGACAGCGCGAGCCCGGTCTTGTCGAAGCCGAGCCGCTCACGGAGCCGCGACAGCACGAGGCGGTCCGCGATCGCGTGCTGCACCGACAGCGCGAGGGGCAACGACTTGCCCCGGCTGCGGTGCGGAATCGTCGCCTTGCCCACGCCCATGGCCCAGTTGAACAGGCGCTTGCGTAGCGGGGAGGCCCCGGCCACGGTGCCCTCGATCCGCGCCTTCATCTTTTCGTAGACCCGAGGCGCCGAGGGAAAGAAGCCCGGGCGCGAGATCTGGAGATCCTCGGCCAAGGTGGGCACGCTCGAGATGATCAGCGGCGTGTCGAAGAAGGGCCCAGCCTGCTCGATCAGCCGCCCGAAGCTGTGGGCGAGGGGCAGGAAGAGGAACAGCCCTCCCTGCTTGACCTCGTCGGAGAACAGCTCGAAGGTGTCGGCCTGCTCCAGGGCCGACAGCATGTTCCCGTGGGACTGGATGACCGCCTTGGGGGGCCCCGTGGTGCCGGAGGTGTAGGTGTAGGTCGCGGTGTGATCCCGCTCGATCAGGGCCCGCCGACGCTCGAACTCCGGCCGGAGCTGCTCGAGCTGCTCGGCGCCGCGGTTCTCGAGCGCCTCGAGGCTCTCCCAGTCGTCGGCCGGGGCCACCCCGCTCGGGTCGATCACCACGATGTGCTGGACGTGTACGCTCTCGGGCCCGAACGGCTTGTCGAAGAAGGTGAATCCCTTCTGCATCTCGCGGACCTTGGCGAGCTGGTCGGCATTCTCGCAGATCGCGACGACTGCCTTCGTATCGGCGTGCATGTAGCCGACCTCCTCGGGGAGGAGGCTCGCGTAGACCGGCACGGTGCGGAGGCCAACGGTTATCGCGGCGAAGTCGCACAGCACCCAGTCGACGCTCGTGTTGCCGATGATCGTGATGTGCGCGTCGTCGGCCAGGTCGAGCGCCGAGAGCAGCCCTGCGGCGATGTTGTCGAGGCGGGGGGTGACCTCCTTCCAGGAGAGGTCGACGTAGCGGTCGCCTTCCCGGAACCGGAACGCAGAGCTGGAAGGAGAACCGGCGGCCCTCTCCAGAACCATCTGACCCAGGCTGGTCATGGGCATCTCGATCACCTCCGTCGTAGCTCGCGGCTATAGCTAGGCTTTCGTCACAGTTCCAGTGCCTCGCCGGTCACCGCGACGCGAAACCCACGGTCGTGGACTTCTCGCCAGGCGTCCGAGCCGGGGCGAAGGAGCGGGTTCGTATGGTTCAGATGCAGGAACCGGACTCGCTCCCGGAGCGAAGCCGGCTGGTCCTGCAGGAGGTCCATCGTGTGCCGGACTGGCGGATGGAGGATCTTCGTGCGATCGGCGGGGCGATGCCCGAGCTCGTCGAGGGTGAAGAAGCTCCCGTCGACATAGGCGACGTCGACCTTCGCGAGGATCGACGGGAGGTCCGGAGTCCAGTCCTCCCAGCGGTCGATGTCGGGGACGAACAAGACCGTGCGCCGAGGGCCCTCGATGCGAAATCCCACGGTCTCGGTCCACGGGCCGCGGTGGGGCACGAGGAACGGGGTGACGCGAAGCTCGGCGCCGAGCGGCACCGCCTCCTCGTGGTGCAGGTCGACGAGCGAGACGTGGTTGCCCTCGAGGAGCTCGCACCACGGGGCGTGGGCCTGCAGGAACGACCGCATGCCGGGCATGACGTAGAGCAAGACGCCGCTCCTCGCCCACGCCTCCGGCCCGAGGTGGAGCAGGCCAGTGTAGTGGCCCATGTGGGCGTGGGTCAGGAAGATCCCGTGCAGCGGCGGCCCGCCCAGCGCGTGGAGCTGCTGGCGAAAGTCCGGGGTGCAGTCGAACATCCACCGGCGATCCCCTGCCGACAGCCCGAGCGCGGTGATCGCGTGCCCACGAGCGGGATCGTCCCAGGCTGCCGTGCAGCACGGCTGCACACACCCCGCCTGGGGGTGGCCCCCGTCCTGCGCGACGCCGAGCACGGTGAGGCGGGCGCTCACGAGGCCGAGCGGATCAGGGGAGGGGCCGGATCAGCGTGGGAGCAGATCGGAAGTCCTCTTCGGTGGCGCCCGACACCACGATGCCCGCGAGCCAGAGGTCGCGAGCCCGCTCGTCGACCCATCCCACCCCTCCGCACACCGGGCACGCGCAGGGCTCGCCGGGCTCTGCGCCGCGCGAGGCCCTCCGCGGCCTGAGCTGGCCCCCGGAGCACCGCGGCTCCGGGCATCGAAACGTCCCATCCATTGCGAGCCGCGTTATCCGACCGCCGCGCAGCGATCAACC
>CAYMSU010000057.1:11723-13878 GCA_964393165.1 uncultured Enterobacteriaceae bacterium | reverse complement strand
GCACCCGCCCCGGGTGCTCGACGGCCTCCCGGAGCCAGGCCCCCGCCTCCGGATCCTTCTCGGCGACGGCGTCGATCAGAGGGTGCCAGGCGCCGACCGCCCGCTGTCCGAGGGGCCGCAGGAGCGCGGCGAGCTCCCGGTGCCCGAGCCGCGCGGCGAGCGCATCGAGCAGCCGGGGACCGTGCGCGTACTGGGCCTCTCGTGACCGGTAGGCGTCGAGGAGCGACCGGCCGTCGCGCTCGGCTGCGAGCGCCCAGCCGAGGCGCTGCCGGTGGGCCTCGCGCGGTGACACCACCTGGGCGGCCAGCCACTCCGCGACCGGCTCCTCGAGGGTGGGGATCCCTGGCGGCCCGTGGCCGTGAGGGCCCCACAGCACGTGGGCGAGCTCGTGGGCGAGGACCGCAGGGCGGCGCTGCAGGCTCTCCGCGGACAGCAGCACGTGGCGGCCGTGGACCTGCGGGGGGTCGGGGCAGTGCACCGCGGTCAGGTGGATCGCGCGGGGGAGCTCCCCCCACTGCTGCAGGCCCCGCAGCGCGCTCGCGGCCCCGTGACCGAGGGCCCGGGCGAGCGGACCCCGCCCCGCAGGCACCGCCACATCGACGACCGTGGCGGGATGGGCCTCGCGGTGCCGGTCCCATCCCCGGGTGCCGACGATCAGGCCGTGGTCGGCCGATGAGCCGCGCACGTGCCAGCCTGAGGGTGTGACCGCGACCGGGACGGCGCTCCGCGGGATCCTGTCGCCTACCCCCTCTACGCGGACGTCGAGGTCGACGTCGGAGCCGTGGTCGAGTGGGCCGGGCAACCACCGGGGCAGGACCAGGACGAGGGCGTCGTGGCCGGAGGGCGAGGACCGGGCGTAGGTCACGGTGAACGGCTCGCGGGCCTCGATCGCCCACACCGAACCCGTGGTCGCCAGGAGCTCGGCCCCCGACACGGCGAAGTCCTCCACGGGCGCGTCGAGGCGTAGGAGGACGACGTTCGCGCCCGTCTCGGGGGTGATCTGCAGCCCGCCGACGATCCGGTCCACGGCGTCTGGGAGGACGTGCGCGGTGACCTGCACGCGACCGGCGACCGCTGCGGGGGCGCCGAGAAGCGGCCGCGGCCCCTCGCGGTCCAGCCGAAGGTGGCCGAGGGGCCAGTGATCGTCGTCCCACCGGCCGGGCTCGGCGACGAGCGCTGCGCCGAGCACCGCCGGCTCCTCTGCGAGGTCGAAGCGCACGCCCCGCAGCGAGACGGCATGGTCGCCGACGCGGCGCAGCCACCGCGCGAGCCCCGGGGGGTGGTCGAGGAGGTCGAGCGCGCGGGCGTCGTCGCGCGCGGCGAGGGCCACGTCGAGTGGCACCTCGCTCGGCGGCGTGCACGCGGAGAGCGCGGCCAGGCCGCAGGCGATCGCGGCCTTGGCCAGGACCCCGGGGGCCCAATAAGCGGCGCCTCGCGGCTCGGAAGACGCCCTAGGGAGCGCGGATGCAGCCGAAACATGGGGGGCAGACATGAGCGAGACGGTAGCACCATCCCTCGGACAGATGTTCGGGGGCCTCGGCGAGGCCGCGCAGCGACTTCGCGAGGGCATCGAGCGCGCCGATCGGGAGGCGCAGCGCATCGGCCCGGTGGTCCGAACGGCGGGGACCTGGACCCTCGTGGGGCTCTCCGTCGAGCTCGCGATCGGCCTGATGTGCCTCGGCTTCTCGATCTACTGGCTCACGCTGTCGGCCGCGGGCATCGTCGGAGGCCTCGTCACCCTGCTCGGGGCGCTGGCCTTCTTCGTGGTGGCGGGGGCGGCCGTGTACTTCACCGTCCGGCTGCGCGCGCTCGGGGCGCGGCTCGCGGAGCCCGGCGGAGTCGTGGGGGAGGGGGCCGAGGCGGCCACGATCATCCCCCGGGCGCTCCGCTGGATCCGGGCCATGTTCATCGTTCAGATCGTGTCGGGGGGCGCGTTCTTCGTGGGCGGGATCCTCGGCGTGGTCGACGGCTCGGGGGGCATGGGCGGCACCGTGATCGCGATGGGCACGCTGTTCCTCGGCATCGGGATCGTCGGGCTGTTCCTGATGGGCTGGGGGCTGCGCAAGGTCCTCAACTCCGATGCGATTCCGGACATGGTCAAGAACGTCTTCCGCACCTGAGCTGGAGCGGGGGCGCCGATCGACGCTCCGCCATG
>CAYMSU010000057.1:0-11623 GCA_964393165.1 uncultured Enterobacteriaceae bacterium | reverse complement strand
GAGCGAGGCATCCGTGACGAGCCGCCGGCGTTCCCCTCGGGCCGGCCGGTCGAGCTGCCTCCCGCCACGCACACGGATCGCATCGTGCAGGTCACTGGCTCAGTGGTCGACGTGCTCTTCGTGCTCGACACCTCGGGCTCCATGCGAACGCACTTCGAGGCCATGGCCGAGGCCTACCCGCGGTTCGCCCAGCCGTTCGTGGACTCCGAGGCCGACTTCCACATGGGGGTCACCACCACCGACATGACGTGGCGCGGGCTGCAAGGTCGGCTGCGAGAGGCGGACCGGCTGCGGTGGGTCGACAACGACACGCCGGACCTCGTGAACACGTTTCGGCGGCTCGCGCTGGTGGATCGGCAGGAGCATACCGAGCGCGGGCTCGATGCGATCCATGCAGCCCTCGGCGAGCACACCGAGCCCGAGGGGTTCAACGAGGGCTTCCGTCGCCGGCTCGGCCGTGCCTGGCTGCATGTCACCGTGATCTCCAACGAGGACGACCACTCCTCCGACGAGGGCATCGGGGGCATCACCTTGGACGACTTCCTCGACTTCATGGAGGAGATCAAGCCGAACACCGACCGGCTGACCTTCAACAGCATCGTGTCGCTCAAGACGGGAGGGGCCGACTACTCCCAGCGCGGATGGCGGTACATCGCGGCCACCGAGGAGCTGGGCGGCTCGGTGCTGTCGCTGCACGACGACGAGTGGCCGGACATCATGGAGACCCTCGGCGGCGTGCAGGCTCCGGGGCCCCAGCGGGAGTTCTTCCTCTCCCGACTGCCGGTGGAGGACACGATCACCGTCCAGGCCACGTCGGTCGATGGCATCACGTTCGTCTACCTGCGCGGCCAGGACTTCGAGTACCAGGAGGGCCGCAACAGCATCCTCTTCACGGGAGAGCTGATCCCGCCGATCGGGGCCGAGGTGGAGATCACGTACGACGTGCTCGCCTCGTCGACCCGAGGCGCGGGCCGGGACGGGCCGCCGGCTACGGAGTAGACCTCCGCGAGGAGCTCACATGCGTCGCGTGATCCCGCTCGTCCTGGCCTTCGTGGTCCTGGCACTCACAGCGCCACCGGCCCTCGCGGCGGACGGTCCGCGGCGCAAGCGACGAAAGCGGCGCCGGCCCCAGCCCGTCGAGATCCCGATCGACGTCGGCGTGGGGCCAGCAGCCCACCTGATCAGCGGGCCCGTATTCCGGGATCGCCCAGTTCACACCGGGATCGCCCTGCACGTCCAGGCTATCGTCGACAAGAAGACGATCCGTCGGTTCAAGCATCGGATCCCGGCTCGCTTCCGGCGGCAGGCGCTCCAGCTCGAGGAGGTGCGGCTCAGCCACTTCCTGATTCCGCGCACGATCTTCGTCTCACCGGCGGTGGGTGGCGCGTCGACCGGCATGTACGGGCTCACGCTGCGGCCGCTGGGTCTGAGCGTGCCGCTCGCGCGCGAGCCCGTGCGTCTGTCGCTCGACGTCGGCCTGGTGCTCACCTACGCCTACCTGCACAGCACGAGCTTGCCCTCTCCCACGCACTTCCTTCGCCCGGGGCTCGACCCTGGCGTGGAGCTCGAAGTGCCGCTCGCGGAGCGGTTCCTCGTGAGCGTGGGGTGGCGCAGCCAGCTCTACGTGCCGCAGCCGGTCGGCGGGGGCGTCTTCGAGCTGGCTCCGCTCGACGCCTCGATCTGGCACATCGGACAGGCCTTCTTCAAGTTCCAGGTCCGCTTCCCATACAAGATCCGCGGGTGACGCGCTCGCCACTCCTGGTAGAACGGGGGGGCGCAGCGCCTGCGCACCGTCCGACCTGCCCGGAGCCCCGAAGATGGCCCGACCGCCGCGAAAGTCCTGGTTCGATGTCTCCGACGACGATGAAGACGTAGAGCCCACGGTCTACGAGGACGACCCCGAGGAGTCCACGTCGCGCACGCTGATGCAGGATCTGTTCAGCGCGAGCCCGGTGCTGCCCTTCTTCGGGGTGCTGCTTCGGGGCAAGGACGCGCCGCTGCTCGGGTCGAACAAGGACCGGCACGGGGTGCCGATCAAGTACCACCCGAGCGTCGGCTACGCGCGCGACATCTACGTCGCCATCAGCATGAACTGGCTCGTCGACGTCCTGGGCTTCACCTGGATGTTCCACGGCTACTTCGTGAGCTTCGAGCCGTGGTGGCTCCCCTGGATCGTCGCGGTCGTCCTCGGGATCACCTTCTCGTCGGCCTTCGCGACCTTCGCGATCAGCATGGTCCGCAAGCCCATCAAGAGCGCCCGGATCAGCTTCCTCCCGGCGCTGGTCTCGGTGGTGCTCCTGCTCGGGGCGGTGGGCGGCTTCGCCTACAGCATCTGGGGGCCGCCGGAGGTGCTCGAGTACGAGGGCCTGCTGCGGCTCACGTCGCTCGTGATGTTGCTCGCGTCGGCGGCGACGTTCCTGTTCACCACCTTCGGCTTCTCCGACGGCTCGATGGTGTTCACCCGGGCCGGCGTGATGTTCGCCGTGGGCTACCTCGTGGCCGGGCCGCTCCACGAGACCATGTTCTACCGGGAGATCCTCGAGGAGTACCGCAAGCAGGAGACCGCCGAGGTCACCACGCTCGCGGTGACGAAGCAGGAGGAGCGCGATGCGGCGCGGCGGGGTGCGTTCGAGACGTGCATGCGGCGGCTGTCGTTTCCGCCCGATCCCGAGTGCCTGGAGGCCAAGCAGCGGCACGGCGCGGCCGCCCTGCTGGTCGACGCGATCGAGTTCGTGAAGGACGAGGAGCTGCGTGGCAAGGACCCGGTCGCCACGCGTGGGTACCTGCTCGACAAGGCCAAAGAGTACGACGCTACGGCCGTGATGGCCTTGATCGGGGCCGGCTCCACCGGCAAGCGGGGCAAGGGTCCGCGCTACTACCAGGCGCTCGGGATGGAGAAGGAGTCGAAGCAGGACCTCGCCGAGGCCAAGGCCCACGAGGACCGCTGCCTCGAGGCGGTGGCCACGTGTGAGGCCGAGGCGGCGGCGGCGCCCGCCGTGGCGGCGCTCTCCAAGGAGATCGAGGAGCTCGAGGTCCGCGCCGAGGAAGTGGCCGACGGCACGGAGCAGCCCGGCGTGATCGACCGCGCCATGGCCCTCGAGGCGATCACTGCGGGGGAGGGCACGGGCGAGGACGCGGAGGCACGCTCGGTGTGGATGGCGAGCCGCCTCGCCGCGGCGTGGTTCCTGGCCATGGTCATGCCGCTCATCGTGCTGGTCATGAAGATCACCGCCGGGGACAAGCTCGAGAAGTACCTGCGGGCCCGCTGGAAGGGGCTCGCGCCGAAGTAGTCATCACCCGCGGCCGGGGAGACACTGTTGGTCTGGATGATCGTGTGGTTGTGGGCGCTCGTCGCGGTGGCGGCGCCGTCCGAGGAGCCGGCGGAGGGCGCCCCCGAGGTGGAGGAGGAGGAGCTGGTGGTCGCCATCAGCCCCTTCGCGCCGTTCGTGACGGTCGACGGCGAGGCGCCGCCCCAGGGCTTCTCCATCGACCTGTGGGAGGCGATCTCCCGTGAGGTGGGTCTCCGCTACCGCTACGCCCGTTTTCCCGACGTGGCGGGCAAGCTGGGGGCCGTGCGCGCGGGCAAGGCCGACGTAGCCATCGGCGGGATCTCGATCACGAGTGAGCGGGAGCGGACTGTCGACTTCACCCGGGCCACCTTCCGGACCGGGCTCGACATCCTGCTGCAGCCGGAGGACGCGGGACCGTTCAGCCTGCGCACCCTCAGCCGGGTGCTCACGCCCGGGCGCCTCGGGATCATCCTCGGATTCTTCGTCCTCATCGTCGTGAGCGGCCACCTGGTGTGGTGGGCGGAGCGCGGCGACGAGGCCTTCGACGACAACTACGTCCCCGGCGTGTTCGAGGGGATGTACTGGGCCATCGTGACCGCCAGTACCGTGGGCTACGGCGACAAGGCGCCCGTCCGGTGGGGCGGGCGGATCGTCGCCGCTCTCGTGATCGTGGTGAGCCTTCCCATGTTCGCGGTGTTCACTGCGGAGCTGGCGAGCACGCTCACGGTGACCACGCTGCAGACCTCGATCGAGTCCGAGGACGGACTGCGCGGGCGACCTGTCGGCGTCGTCGAGGGCACCACGGGGGAGCGCGCCACCCGGGCCCTGGGCGCCAGGGTCCGGCCGTTCGCCGACAGCTCGCTCGCGGTCGAGGCTCTCCTCGCGGGGCGGGTGGACGCGGTCGTGCACGACGCGCCGAACCTCGCCTCGCTCGCGACCGTCCACGAGGAAGCCGGCGTGGTCCAGCTCGGCAACGTCTTCGAGCCCCAGCGCTACGCGATCGTTGTGCCGCAGGGATCCGATCGGCGGGAGATGCTCGATCAGGCATTGCTGGGGCTCCAGGAGGCGGGCGAGTGGGAGCGGATTCGGAGCCGCTGGTTCGAGGGAGACCTGGGCGAATAGCGCCCTGTCCCGCCATCCGATAGATCGCGGCATGCCCGGAGACCCGGACGGCGGCGGGAGCTGGCCGACCTACGCCACCCGCGAGCATCGACCGTTCAAGCGCGCGGTGATTCGCGCAATGGAGCAGCTCACCGGCCGCCCCTGGCTCGGTCGCCGCTACGACCGGGCGCTCGCCGAGGGAGACCCGACGGGCTTCTTCGCGCGGGTGCTCGACGCTCTGGACATCTCGCTCGACGTTCCCGAAGAGCACCTCGAGCGCATCCCCGCCGAGGGGTCGGTGCTCGTGATCGCCAACCACCCGTTCGGCGTGGTCGACGGGCTCGCGCTGTGCTCGCTGGTCGCGCGCCGCCGATCCGACTTCCGGATCCTGCTCCACATGGGGCTCGCGCTCGAGCCGCGCCTCGAGAACTGGATGCTCCCGGTCGACATGTCGCGCGACGACCAGGCCGCCCGCATCAACCGGCAGACCGTCAAGCTCGCGCTGCGAACGCTGCGCGAGTCCGGGGCGATCCTGCTCTTCCCGGCGGGTGGGATCTCGACGGCGGTGCGGCTCGGCGGCGAGGTCACGGACCTCGACTGGCATCCGCTGGTCGCCAAGCTCTACCGGTCCACGCGGGTCACGGTCGTGCCCGTGCACTTCGGGGGCACCAACAGCCGGCTGTTCCACACGGTCAGTCAGTACAGCCCTACCCTCCGTGCGTCGGTGTTGCTGCGCGAGATGCGGCGGATGCGCGGCCAGACCCTGCGCGTGCGGGTCGGGCGGCCGCTGCCGTGGGCGGAGGAGCTGCTTGCGCAGTCCGACGCGGAGATCATCGAGCGGCTGCGGAGCGCGGTATACCGCGTGGGGGAGGAAGATCCCCAGAGAGGTCCCGATGCGTAGCTTCGTCCTGCACTGGCTCGTGATCACGCTGTCGCTGGCGTTCACCGCCTACCTGCTCCCGGGGGTGCACGTGGAGTCGCTGCCCGCAATGCTGTGGGGAGGCCTCGCGCTGGGCTTCGTCAACGCCGTGATCCGGCCGATCTTCAAGCTGCTCACGTTCCCCCTCACGATCGCCACCCTGGGGCTGTCGCTGCTCGTCGTGAACGGCGTCGCCTTTGCCATGGCGACGTGGCTCGTCCAGGGCCTGTCGGTGGAGTCGCTGTGGGCAGCGACAGGGGCCTCGATCGTGCTGTCGATCCTGTCCTGGGCGCTCACGAAGGTCACCGCGGATTGACGACGCGTCGCGCTGGCTCATGCCACCAAGTGGTGGCGGGCGACATGCGCCAGGCCGTCCTCCAGGCGGGTGGCCGCGGTGGCCTGCGGTACGCAGTTGACCACCGGGCGGCCCCGGTCCTCGGAGACCGCGAAGGTGCGCCCCTCCCCGCGCTCGAACCAGAGCCGCCAGCGCTCCACCGACCACCCGGTCCAGTCGTCGAAGCGGTCGGGTAGCGGCTCGGCGTCGTCGGCGTACTGGAGCACCCGCAGGGGAACACCCCGCCGGAGCGAGACGTTCTGGCAGGCGAGCAGGTAGCGCACGTGCTCGCTGCCCGCGACCCCGCGCGAGCCGGCCTGGCACAGGGCTGCGACGACGTGGGCCTCACCGTCCGGGAGGGCCTCGAGGGTCTCCCACACCGCGAACCCGATCTCCTGGTGGAGGAGCGGCCGCTCGGCTGCGGGCACGGCCTCGCGCAGGCCCTCGAGCTGCGCGAGCATCTCCTGCAGGCGCTCGCCGCCGTCCGCTGTCGAGGTGGCGTCGATCAGGGCGGCCAGCGTGGTGGCCACACCGCCGTGGTGAGCGGAGCGGCGCCCACGCGGAAATGCCTGCTCGAGCCGGTCGTTCGCCGTGCCGTCGGCCAGATCGAAGGCGACCCGCTGCCGTGGTGTGAGCTGCGCGAGGTTCGCCTGCAGGATCGAGCGGGCCCACTCGCGGTGGCGCGGGTTCCGGCCGTGGGTCGCGACGAGGATGTGCTGATCGCGCCAGCGCTTGTTGCGAGCCGCGCGCTGCAGCTCCGGGCCGAGGAACAGGTGCGCCTCGGCCCCTCTCGGCTCCCCACGCTCGAGGTCGGGACCGGCGTGGCCCGCGTTCCGGGTCCAGGCGATCACGACCTCGGCGAGGCGGTCCACCAGGTCGGGCGGTACGATCTCCGCGGCGGCCGCCCGGATGCCTGGGTCGTCCGACTGCAACGTCGCCGGCAGCGCAAGGTACTCGCCGGTCCACCGCATCCGCTCACCTCCGCGTGCACGATACAGCACCCACCGCTCCCGACCGCCCAGCGCCCCGTAGAGGTCACGATGCTGCTCATCTGGATCCTTGCTCTCGCTTGCGTACCGGATCCTCCTGCGTCCCCGCGCACGGCGCCCGAGGCTCCCGCGGAGGCCGAGCCGGACACGGTCACGCCGGAGCCCGGGTGGGTGGCCGAGCGCGTAGCGGAGGCCGAGGCCCGCCTGAAGGGGTCCGAGGGGGGCCGGCAGCTGTGGGCGGCCATCGATGCGCACGGCGGGCTGGCCACCTGGTACGGCAACGGGCCGGTGGCCTTCCGCTTCGACTACGAGCCCCTGAACGGGCGCACCGAGCGTGACACCCGCCAGCTGGTCAACACCTGGTCGTCCAGGGCCGTCCACACACTCGCCTCCAATGAAGCGGTGCGCTTCGGCTGGGACGGGGAGCAGGCCTGGGCCCAGGTGCCCGAGGGGGCGGAGATCGAGATCAACCCCCGGTTCTGGGCGCTCACGCCGTACTACTTCGTCGGCATGCCGTTCGTGCTCGCCGACCCGGGGGTCGAGCTGGCGGCAGCGGGGCCGGGTACGTTCGAGGACCAGCCCTGCGACCTCGTCCGCGCCACGTTCACGGAGGGCACGGGAGACGCACCCGACGACTACTACGTGCTCTACCTGCGGCAGGACGACCATCACCTGGTCGCGCTACGCTACGTGGTGAGCTACCCCGGCTTCTTCGACGAGGGCGAGCACAGCCCCGAGAAGCTGATGAGCTACGACGGCGCGCAGACCGTGGCGGGCATCACCTTCGCGGAGAAGCACCGCACGTTCCTCTGGACGGGGAGCGGGGTCGGTGAGCAGGTGACCGAGACCACGGTGACCGAGGTCGCGTTCCTGCCGGTCACGCTGCCCGAGGCGTTCGAGGTGCCTAAGGGCGCACGGATCGTCGGCGCGCTCTGACCGTCAAGGATGGCGGCGAGGAGCCCCTCCCGGCGTGTTCCCGAGCCGGGGTCGCTCCATCTGGGCGTTGGCCAGGAGCTCGAGCCAGTCGGCGTCGCCCGACGGATCCACGATCGAGTGCGCGACCCGGAAGGTGAGCGGCCAGCGCCCGCCTCGGAGCGTATTGGCCGCCTCGATCCGGCGCTCCAGGCGCGTCACCAGGGCGTCGATGTCCGCGAGCGAGGCGCCGGCGCAAAGCGCGCAGAAGTGGCCGTCGCTGATCCTCGCGATGAGGTCACCGCGGCGCAGGGTAGCCCGGAGGATCTCGGACATCTCTCGCAGCGCGTGCTCCCCCTCGGTGTGGCCGTGAGACTCGTCGATCGCCTCGAGGAGGTCCAGCGCGATGTGCAGCAGGACGGCCGAGCGCTGCTCCCGACGGCAGGTCGTGATCATCGAGCGAGCCGCCCAGTCGAAGCCCGCGCGGTCGAGCAGCCCAGTGGTCGCATCGGTCGTCTCCGCGAGCCGCGAGACGAGGTCGGCAACCACCAGTGAGCCGAGGTCCTCGAGCAGCCCGCGGTCCTCCTCGGAGAGCTCGCGCGGCTTGGAATCGCAGATGCACAGCGCGCCGACTGCCTCGCCGCCCTCGGGCAGGCGGAGAGGTACCCCGGCGTAGAAGCGGATTCGAGGGCCGTCCTCGACGAGGGGATTGCCGGCGAAGCGGGGATCCGACGCCGCGTCGGCGACGACCAGGGCCTCCGGTTCGAGGATCGTGTGCGCGCAGATCGAGACCTCCCGGGGGAGCTCGCGCAGATCTTCTCCGCGGCGAGCTTTGACCCACTGACGGTCTCGATCGACGAGCGAGAGGAGGGAGATCGGCGCGCCGAAGATCCGCTGGGCCATGCGCACGAAGCGATCGAACCGCGCCTCGGGCGCCGTGTCGATCAAGCGCAGCCGGTGCAGGGCCGCGAGGCGTGCCGCCTCGTCATTGGGGATCTTCGGTGGGATCATGGGCTGCCTCGGGTTCGCTCCCTCATCGGAACGCTCCCGTCCCAGGTTGAAAGGCCTCGCCGAGGCCGCGGCGAGGCCATAACTGGGGCCGACGGAGGGTCGGGATGATGTGGGTCTTCGCGGCGGTCGCCTTCGCAGGGGAGGGTTACCTCCGAACTCCCGACGTCCACGGCGACACGGTGGTATTCGCCGCCGAGGGCGACCTGTGGCAGGCCTCGGTCTCCGGGGGAGCGGCCCGCCGGCTCACCCGCCACGCCGGCGTCGAGCGGCTTCCGCGCTACGCTCCGTCGGGCGACCGGGTCGCGTTCACCGCCGCGTACGACGGGAACACGGATGTGTTCGTGGTGTCGGCCCAGGGTGGGGAGCCCCGTCGCATCACCTGGCACCCCGCGAGCGACGAGGTGGTCGGCTGGCTGGGCGACGACACGCTGGTCTTCCGGAGCAACCGGCTCGAGCCGCACGGCCGCTTCGAGCTCTTCACGGTGCCCGCCGCCGGCGGGGAGCCGGAGCGCCTCCCCCTCGGCTGGGCGTCGTGGCTCGACGTGGACCCGGTGTCGGGCAAGTGGGCGTTCAACCGCATCTCACGCGAGTACCGTACGTGGAAGCGGTACCGAGGCGGGACGGCTCAGGACATCTGGGTCGGAGACCCCGAGGCTGCCGACTTCGCGCGGGCCACGTCGTTCGACGGTACGGACGCGTTTCCCATGTGGCTCGGCGGCCGCGTCTACTTCGTGAGCGATCAAGGCGGCACCGCGAACCTCTGGTCGATGGCCGCCGACGGAAGCGACCGGAAGCGCCACACCGATCACGGCGAGTGGGACGTCCGCTGGCCGTCCCGCGCCGACGACGATCGCATCGTGTACATGCTCGCCGGCGATCTGTACCTGTTCGACGCGCCGTCGTCGGCCACGCGCAAGCTGGACATCGAGATCCCGAGCGATCTCGTGCGCACCAGGGTGCGCTATCCGCAGGCGCGGTCCACCTTCACGTGGGCCTCCATCTCGCCTGACGGGGAGCGTGTGCTCTACACCACGCGGGGCGAGATTTTCAGCGTGCCCGTCGAGGACGGCGTCACGCTGCCGATCACGAGGGGCAGCGGGAGCCGTGAGAGCTGGGGCCACTTCTCCCCCGATGGCCGGCGCGTGGTGTACGTGACCGACGCCAGCGGCGAGGAGGCAATCGTAATCGCCGACGCCTGGGGCGAGGGCGAGCCGACGGTGCTCGTGCCGCCGAGTGAGGACGGGGGATGGCACTTTCCTCCACGGTGGTCGCCGGACGGCGCCCGGGTTGCGTTCGCGGATCACACCCAGGCGCTCTACGTCGTTGCGGCCTCCGGAGGGCCCCCGGTCCTCGTGGCGCGGGCCGAGCAGCAGGAGATCCGGCACTACCGCTGGAGCCCGGACGGCCGCTGGCTCGCCTTCGACATGACGGAGCGCACCAACCTCCGCTCGGTATGGGTCTGGGACAGCCAGACGGGGCGCCTCGACCGCGTGACCGGCACCACGACCGACGACCACTCCCCCGCCTGGGATCCCGAGGGAGGGTTCCTCTACTTCGTGGGGGAGCGTCACGTGAGCCCGGTGCTCGGTCGGCGCGACTTCTCCTACGTGCTCACCGAGTCCGGACGCCCCTACGCGGTGCCCCTGAAGAAGGGCGCGCCCTCGCCCTTCAAGGATGAGGCGGGCAAGCCGCAGGCCGAGCCCCCCGAGGAGAGCCGGCGGGACCGCAAGCGCAAGCAGCGCAAGCGCAAGCTCGGCATCGACGACACCAAGGCCGAGACGAAGCCTGTGCAGATCGACCTCGACGGCATCGTAGAGCGGGCGGTGGCGTTCCCGGTCGACCACGGCATCTACCACAGCGTGGAGGCCGCCAAGGGCCGGGTCTACTTCCTGCGGCAGCCCGTCCGAGGCATGAACGACGACCGGAAGGACACCGCGCGAGGAGCCCAGCTGTGGTCCTTCGACCTCGAGGAGGAGGAGGCCACGGTCGTGCTGAGCGGTGTCGGCGGCTACGAGCTGTCCGGCGATGGGGAGACGCTGCTCGTCGTGGAGCCTGGCGGGGCGGTGAAGGTCCACGACGGCAAGGCCGAGGAGGAGTCGATCGACCTGTCGGGCGTGGTCCTCGAGCTCGACCCCCGCGAGGAGTGGGCCCAGATCTTTCACGAGGGCTGGCGCCTGATGCGCGACTTCTACTGGGACGCGTCGATGGGTGGGGTGGACTGGGCCGCCGAGCGCGACAAGTATGCGGCGCTGCTGCCGCGACTGGCCACGCGCAGCGACCTGCGCGATCTGATGGGGGAGCTCATCGGCGAGCTCGCCACCTCCCACACCTACGTGTGGGGGGGCGACATGGTGTACCCCCGGTGGGTGGCCACGGGCCTGCTCGGCGCGGAGGTGGAGCGCGAGGGCGAGGCCGTGCGCATCACGCGAATCTACCGCGGGGATCCGGCCGACGAGATTCGGTCGCCCCTCGACGAGCCGGGCGTCGACGTAAACGTGGGCGAGTACATCCTGGCCGTCAACCACCAGCCGCTTCCCGCGGATCGGCCCTTCGTGGCCTCCCTGCAGGGCCACGTGGGCAAGCCCGTGCTCCTCACGGTGGGACCCACGCCGGCCCGAGGTGGGCGGGGCACGAGGCAGGTCGTGATCGAGCCCCTGGGGGGCGGGGACGAGCGGCAGCTGCGCTATTCGGACTGGGTGCGCACGAACCGCGAGTACGTCTCCGAGAAGTCGGGGGGCAAGTTCGGCTACGTGCACATCCCCGACATGGGCACGCGCGGCCTCGTCAACTTCGAGCGGTGGTTCTACCCGCAGCTCGACAAGGAGGGCATGGTCGTCGACGTGCGGTGGAACGGCGGTGGGTTCGTCAGCCAGCTGATCCTCGAGCGGTTCCGCCGCAAGGTGGTCAGCTTCGACCGCAGCCGCGGCGGCGGCGTCTGGACGTACCCGTCCGCGGTGCTCAACGGTCCCTTCGTGGTGCTCCTCAACGAGCACGCGGGCTCCGATGGCGACATCTTCCCGGCGAGCGTGCAGGCCGAGGAGCTCGCCCCGGTGATCGGCAAGCGCTC
>CAYMSU010000056.1:0-19416 GCA_964393165.1 uncultured Enterobacteriaceae bacterium | reverse complement strand
GACCCGCGCGCGGCAGATCGCCGGCTGCGTCAAGGCCCGCGAGGCGGGCTTCGAGCTGGTCGGGATCGAGGATCTGAGCGAACAGCTCACCCGCCACTACACGCGGGTCCGCGAGGAGCTGCAGTCCCGGTACGACGAGATGTGCGAGCTGGCTTCGAGAGCCTACGTCGACCGCATGATCGCGGGACTGGGCCACTGGATCGATGCCGGTCAGGCCGGCCACCTCGCTTGGGGGATCCTGCACTTCCGTGTGCCGGACGAGTCGTGAGCACGCCGGAGCCCGACGTCCCGGAGCCGCCCGCGGCCTACGAGACCGAGTACGAGATCGGGCAAGACAACCTGCAGCGGTGGGGGATGGACATCCACCACCCGGTGTTCTGGATGTCGGCCATACTCGTGGCCACCTTCGTCGTCGGGACCCTCGTGGCTCCGAGCCAGGCGCGAAGCGTGTTCGACACGGCGAAGGCCTGGTCCATCGACCACTTCGACTGGCTCTTCGCCCTCAGCGGCAACCTGTTCGTGCTGTTCTGCCTCGGGCTGATCGTCTCGCCGATGGGGCGGATCCGGCTCGGCGGCGACAAGGCGAAGCCCGAGTTCACGACGATGTCGTGGTTCGCCATGCTGTTCGCCGCGGGCATGGGCATCGGGCTGATGTTCTGGAGCGTCGCCGAGCCGGTCGCCTACTACACGGACTGGGCGGGCACGCCGCTCGGGGTCGAGCCCCGCACGCCCGAGGCGGCGCGACTCGCGATGGGCGCCGCGCTCTTCCACTGGGGGCTCCACCCCTGGGCCATCTACGGCGTGGTGGCGCTCGCGCTGGCCTTCTTCACGTTCAACAAGGGCCTGCCGCTCACCCTGCGGTCCGGCTTCTTTCCGCTCGTGGGCGAGCGCACGTGGGGCTGGTTCGGCCACGTGATCGACGTGGTCGCTGTGATGGCCACGATCTTCGGGCTGGCGACCTCCCTCGGCTTCGGGGCAAAGCAGGCCGCCGGGGGGCTCGCCTTCCTGTTCGGGGTGAGCAACGGGCTGCCCACGCAGCTGCTGGTCATCGGAGGAGTGACCGCGGTAGCCACGATCAGCGTGGTCCGGGGACTCGACGGCGGCGTGAAGCTTCTGAGCAACCTGAACATGAGCATCGCCGCGCTGCTGCTCGTGTTCCTGTTCATCGTGGGCCCGACCGGGGTGATCCTGACCACGATGGGCAGCACGGCGGTAACATTCGCCCAGAACCTGCTTCCGCTGTCCAACTTCATCGGCCGCGACGACACGGAGTTCTATCACGGCTGGACGATCTTCTACTGGGCGTGGTGGATCAGCTGGTCGCCGTTCGTCGGGATGTTCATCGCGCGGATCTCGACCGGGCGGACGATCCGTGAGTTCCTCGTCGCGGTCCTCCTGGTACCGACGGCGGTCACCCTGGTGTGGATGAGCGTGTTCGGGGGCACTGCGCTGCACCAGGCGGCGGCAGGGGTCCCGCCGCTGTCCGAGGGCATCGGAGACGTGTCGCTGAGCCTGTTCCAGATGCTCCAGCACGTGCCGCTGTCGGGCCTCGTCTCGTTCGTGGGCATCGTGCTCGTGCTCGTGTTCTTCGTCACATCGTCGGACTCGGGGTCGCTCGTCATCGACAGCATCACCGCCGGCGGCAAGCTCGACGCGCCGGTTCCCCAGCGGGTCTTCTGGGCGGTCGCCGAGGGGCTCATCGCCGCCACGCTGCTCGTCGGCGGCGGCGACGACGCACTCGGCGCCCTGCAGACCGCCGCCATCGTGGTCGGGCTGCCCTTCGCCGGCGTGCTGATGGTCATGTGCGTGAGCTTGTACATCGGCTTGCGCCACGAGCTGGAGAACGCCCCTCCAGAGGAGGCGCCCCCGAGCGACGAGGCGGAGGGCTCGGCCTGACCCGTTCGCGCGGTCAGCCGTCGTCGTCGGTCGCTGCGTCGGCCTGCGCCTGGGCTTCCCGCTGGAGCCGGTGCAGGTGCTCTGCCGCCGTGTTGTCGCCGTCTAGCTCGACGGCGCGCAGCAGCAGCCGCGTCGCCTCCTCCAGGTTGGCCGACAGCCCGCCGCGCCCCGCTTCGTGGAGCAGCGCGAGCGACACGCAGGCCGAGCCGACGGAGCGTCGGCAGGCTCGCTCGTAGAACCGGACGGCCTCCGCGTCGCTCTGCTGTAGGCCCTGGCCTCGCTCGTAGAGCTTGCCGAGGCGGTCGCAAGCCCGGGGGGAGCTGAGCTCGCACCCGCGCCGGAACAGCCGCTGGGCGAGGTCGTAGCGCTCTTCGGCGAGGTGATGGATGCCCCGCCGCGTGCAGGCCTCACCCGCCCCCAGTCGACAACCCTCGCGGAAGCGCCGGTCCGCCAGATCGGTATCGACCGGTACTCCGAGACCCTCGTCGTGGATCGTCCCGAGCGCCGCGCACGCCCAGCCCGCCTCCTCGTCCTCACACTTCTGCTCGAAGAGCACGATCGACCGGTCATGCGACACGTCGCCGACCCGGCCGGCCTCGTACATCCCCGCCAGCGCCTTGCAGCCGGCGCGCGCGCCCTGCTCACAGCCCCAGCGGTACAGGAGCATGGCCTCGTCGTCGTTCCGGGTGGCCGCGAAGCGCCCCTCCGCGTAGACCTCGCCGAGCTCGACACACGCCTTGGCGCTTCCCTCGACGCACAGCTCCCGGTAGGAGCTGACGACCCCTGCCTCGTGATGCCCGACCAGGGCCCGGGGGGCGATCCGCCCGTCCCGAGCCAGCGCCTCGAGCGCCTCGCAGGCGTCGGCGTGCCCACCCGCACAGCCCCTGTCGAGGAAGTCCACCGGCGACAGCTGGAGGCTCTCTGCCATCTGGCCGCGCTGATCGAGGCGCCGCGCCACGGTCGTGCACACGTCGGCGGGCCCGAGCTCACACGCTCGCCGGAGGAGCCGTGCGGTCAGGAGGCGGTCCCGGCCCGTTCCTGCGGCCGCCCACTGCCGATCCGACAGACTCAGACAGGCCGGGCCGAAGCCCCCCTCGCAAGAGCGCCGGAGCACCCTCGTCGCCTTGTTCGGCTTCCCTCGCGCAGCCCAGGCCTCGCCGAGCTCCGTACACCCCACCTGCGAGCCGTCTCGGCACGCTCGCTTGAGGCCACGGAGGGGCCCTCGGGAGGTATCGCCGCCGGCGATCCGAAGCCTTGCCTCGAGGGCGCAGCCCGCAGCTGCTCCGCCCTCGCACGCCTGCTTGGCGAGGGACACCGCACGCGCGCGGTCCCGGTCGACGTGGCGCCCCTGCCCGAGTGCGACCGCAGCGAGCACCTGGGCTCGAGGATCGTCCTCGGCGGCTCGCTCGAGTGCGGCGCTGCCGCACGTCCGGACGAAGTCGTCGACCAGCTCGGGCTCGATCCGCAGCCGCGGATCTCCGAGATCGACGTACCGGAGCGCGCGATCCGCGCCGGCGGTCGAGCAGGTCGGCGCTTCTCCCGGGCATCCCTCGAAGCAGAAGGGACGGGACAGGCCGCCCGCGATCATCGGCATGCCGAAGATGTCGCGCGAGCGCGCCACGTCCCGGTTGGCGCGGATGAAGGCGATCTCCGCCGCCTCCCGCCGTGACTCGAGGATCTGCCGAGCCAGGGCCACGGCGTAGGCTCCGTCGTCCGGCGTCTCGTTGCCGGCCATCGTGGACATGGCGATCAGCACGTCCGCACGCAGCGGGATGAGCTCGATGCCCCGCTTGGCGGATCGGGACAGCTGGTTGCGGCAGGCGTCGTAGACCACGAAGAGCGCCCGCGGAGAGGCGCGCTTGAGCGCGTCGATCTGTGGCTCGAGCCTCACCCCGCGCTGGACGACCTCGGTTGGACTGCGGATCTCCTCTCGTGCCGGCAGCATGTAGTTGTTGGCGGTGTCTCCGACCGCCGCCATCGCGCCGTGCCCGGCGTAGTAGAAGAAGCCCACGGCGTCGGGGCCGGCTGCGCGGAGCGACTCGGCGAGCTCGGCGACCGCGAGCTCGAGCTCTCGCGCACCGGCATCGCGGAGGCGCACGACCTCGAAGTCGAGCTGCTCGAGCACGTCGCCGAGGGCGTCGACGTCCTCGTGGGGCCTCACGAGCGGCTGGGGAAGCCCAGGGTAGTCCTCGTTTCCGACCAGGAGCGCAAAGCGCTGTCCGGGCTCGGCGCCCGCGGGCGCCTCGACCACGAGGACGCACAGGAGGAACACCAACAATCCCATCCACGCTCGGCTCACCGCCCCCTCCCCGCGCGTTTGCCACGCGTTTGCTGGCGAGGCCAGCCGCACCAGCCTAGCAGCTACGTCCGCTCCTGCCCCAGGGAGGATGCGGTTCGCGTGGCTTCCTCCACCGTACGCGCGAGCGTGGAGCGGATCCGGCCGTCCTCCATGGTGAGCAGCCCCGCGATGGTGCAGCCGGCCGGCGTCGTCACCTCGTCCTTGAGGGCGGCGGGGTGCCGACCGGTCTGGAGGACCATCTGTGCCGCCCCCTGAAATGCCTGCGCGGCCAGCTCGATCGCGACGTCGCGCGGGAGCCCCATCCGAACGCCCCCGTCGGCGAGGGCCTCGAGGATCACGCAAGCAAATGCCGGGCCGCTGCCCGACAGGCCCGTCACCGCGTCGAGGTGCTTCTCGTCGAGGATCCGGCAGCGACCGACGGAGCCGAAGATGCGAGCGGCAGTGTCGAGGTGGACCCGCTCGGCGCGAGGCCCCGGCGAGAGGACGGTCATTCCCTCGCGGATGAGGCACGGCGTGTTGGGCATCGCCCGTACGATCGCGGAGGCAGGCGCCCACTGCACCAGCTGCCGCGTGGTGACCCCCGCGCAGAGGCTGATCAGGAGCTTGTCGGCCAGGGCCTCGGACACGCCCGGGGCGTCCAGCACCTCGGCCACGGACCCCGGCTTCACTGCGAGCAGCGCAATATCGGCGCCCTCCAGCGCCTCCGCGGACGACGTGAGGGCACGCAGCCCGTAGCGCTCGGTGAGGTAGGCGGCCCGCTCGGCGGAGCGAACGGTGACCGCGCGCACCTCGGGCAGCGGCTCCGAGTCCTCGGCCGCAGCCGCCCGCAGCCCTCCGACAATCGCCTCCCCCATGGTGCCGCAGCCCAGAATCACCATGCCGTCCATCGGTCCTCCACGCCTTCCACCCTGGGGTGACACGGCGGAGGCCCGCCGCCCAACCCGCGCCCTGCCCGCTCGCGATAGGACGGCGCATGCTGTCGCTCGGCTTCGACCCCGGGACCCCCCCGTCGGTGCGCGCCCGCGTCGGGCTGGTCCTCGTGGTCGCGATCGCCGCGATCAGCAGCTCCGCGGTCCTCGTGCGCGCGATGGCCGCCCCCGCGCTGGCCATCGCCGCCTGGCGCACGCTGGGCGCCGCGGCGCTCCTGGCGATCCCGGCCGCCCGGGGAGTGGCCGGGCTGCGGCGCGGGGACCTCGCCCGCGTCGTCGGCGCGGGGCTCGCGCTCGGCCTGCACTTCTGGGCCTGGTTCGCGTCGGTCCAGCTCACCACCATCCTGCGGTCCACGCTGCTCGTCGCGCTCGTTCCTGCGTGGACGGCGCTGCTCGAGTGGCTCGCGCACGGGGTCCGCCCACGCGCCGCGCACTGGGCCGGCCTCGGGATCGCGCTACCGGGCCTCGGCCTCCTGGCGGGGGGCGGCGAGGGCTCGGCCACGCTGCTCGGCGACGCACTGGCGACCGCTGCGGGTGGCCTGTGGGCGATCTACTTCCTCATCGGAAGGGAGGTCCGCCAGCGTGTGCAGGTGAGCACCTTCATGGGCCTCGCGTGCGCCGCGGCCGCCGCCACCCTGTTCCCGGCCGCCGCGCTCCTCGACACGCCCCTGACGGGCTGGCCGCTGGCGACGTGGGCGCTGATCGCAGCGGCGATCCTCGGGCCGCAGCTGCTGGGCCACCAGGGGTTCGCGTACGCCGTGAGGTGGCTCCCGGCGTCTACCATCTCGAGCCTGATGCTCTTGGAGCCGGTCGGGGCGGCGCTGCTGGCGGCGGCCGTCTTCGGCGAGGTCCCCAGCGCTCTCGGGCTCGCCGGCGCGGCCCTCGTCCTCTCGGGCATCTCCCTCGCGAACTGGAGCCGGCGTAACCCATCCGGCGATGAGCATACCTAGAACATAGGAGACGGCTCGTCGCCGTCGACACCCCGAGGCCCGGAGGGACCTGGATGCTCACGCTCCTGACCGCACTGCAGCTGGGAGGCTCGCCCGCCATGGCAGCCGATACCTACGACCTCGATCCATCCCGCAGCAAGCTCTACGTCATCGTCCGGAACGACACGAGCACCCTCGCCTCGGGGCTCGGCCACGACCACGCCATCTCGGCGGAGCGGTTCGACGGCACGGTCACGTGGGACGTCTCGGACGCCAGCGCCTGCGACGTGGACCTCTCGCTGCAGGTCGAAAAGCTCGAGGTGGATCCCCCCGGGCTGCGGGAGCACGCAGACCTCGACCCCGACGGAGCGGTCGGTGACTCCGCGAAGCAGACCATCCAGCGGAACTTCTCGAAGAAGAGCCAGCTGTGGGCGGAGCGTTATCCGACGATCACCTACGCGTCGTCGAGCTGCAGCGGCACGACAGGCACGGTCCAGGTCACGGGCGCGCTCACCATCCGCGGGGTGACGAAGTCGTTCACCGTGCCCATGCAGGTCACGGTGGAGGGCGCGACGTTCCGCGCCCGGGGCCGGCTCGAGACGACCCACCAGGCGTTCGGGTTCAAGCCCTACTCGAACCTCGCGGGTGCCCTCCGCAACCAGGACTCCCTCGAGTTCGTCATGGACCTGCGGGGCACCCGGAGGTGATCCAGGCGGTGCCGGCAGGTGCCCCCACTTCGTTGAGGACCGACCGGAGCCCCTCCACCGCCTCGGCCCACGTGGGTCCGACCCACAGCAGGGACTGAACGAGCCGCGCGGTGTTTGGCGGGTTCGTCGCCACCACGCCCTGGAGCAGGCCGCGCGGCTCGCGCCGGTGGGGCCACCGGTCCCGGAGGGCGCCGACGAACGAGGCGGGAGACGCGTGGCCCGCCGCGCGGATCGCCTTGCACGACAGGAAGCACCACGGGCCCACACCAGCGACCTGACGCCGCAGGTGCCAGGCGAGGCGACCCATCGTGTGGCGCCCGTTGACCTCGGAGATGGGCTTGAGGAAGCGGGTGTCTCCCTCGGCACCGACCCACGCATCGACCGACAGCGGGCCCCGGTAGCCAAGCGCCCTGGCGCGCTCGCCGACGTACCGACCGGCGGCCTCGAGGGCCGCCCATCCACGTGCTTCCTTCATGAAGCGCAGCACGTCGGTCGGCAGGCCAAGCGTGGGCGCGCCGACGACGGCTCCTCGAAAGACGCCGCGGTGGGCGCCGAACCGGACGACGGCGCGAACGCGGGAGCCCCGCTCGTCGACATCGACGTGCACGGACAGCTCGGCGCGAAGCTGGCCGACCCGCTCCACGACCACGGGGCCGGAGGCCAGCGCACGCCGCAGCCACGCCACGGGGGGCGGTGCGCCGTCGAGCGACCAGTGGCGATGCTGCCCTGACGCAGAGAACGCGGCCTTGGTCACGACGGGACCCGAGTGAGCAGCGGCCGCGGCGAGGGCCTGGTCCACCGAGTGACAGACCTGCCCAACGTCTACGGCCCGCGCGGGGGCATCGTGGGCGGCCAGGAAGTCCGCGAGCACCCGCGCTGCCCAAGCCTTGCTGTGCAGCTCCGCGGGCACCGCGGGGGGCTCGAGCCCGAGGTTGGCCGCGACGGTGCGGGCTGCAGGCGACCAACCCCATGGCGCGAGGCTCCCGACCCGACCGTCGGGCAGTTCCTCCCGCTGAAGTGCAGGCACGAACTGCGGCACACGGAGGCCTGCCTCTCGCCACCCGAGGAGGAAGTCCGTGGGGGGCGGCGGCGCCACCACGACGTCGCCAGTGCCTGCCAGAAGGCCCACGAGCACCGCGAGGTCGGCCTCGATCGCGGACGTGGCCCGCGGCCGGCCTGCCGCCGCGTCCTCGACGTGAGGGTCGAACCACCGCACGACGGGCGGCCGGCCCCGCGACACCTCGGTCACCGCCAGGCGGTCGATGAACGCCTCGCGGAGGCCCGCTTTGCGCCGGCCGGTGCGGTCCAGCCGGGGTCCGCGGGCGCGCGTGGGCGTGAGGGGGAACACGAGCGCCTGCGCGAACGCCTCGAAGTCGGAGTGAGACGGGTCCTTCAGCTGACGCAGCCAGCTCACGCCTCGCGCGAGGTGGCGGATCTCGTCCTGGTAGACCTCGTCGAGCACCGCCGCCGTCGCGGCGTCGCCGGCGCGGCGGAACGCGTGCGCCCACAGCCTGGCGAAGTCGAGG
This sequence comes from uncultured Enterobacteriaceae bacterium, assembly GCA_964393165.1. Taxonomy (GTDB): domain Bacteria; phylum Myxococcota_A; class UBA796; order UBA796; genus DRPG01. The sequence continues at coordinate 11,130 of CAYMSU010000056.1, read as the reverse complement.
TTGGCCTGCTCGAGTCCCACCTGAAGCCCTGCGACGAACCGCAGGGGCTGGTCCACGCCCCCCAGCGCTCGCCAGAAGAAGCCTGACAAGGGCTCCTCCCCAAGCTCGCCGCCGACTCCCTGCAGGCGAGCCAGGTAGGCGGCGAGATGCCGCTGCTCGTCGCGCAGGCTCTCGGCCCAGCTCCGACGAAGCCCCCGGGGCGCATCGACGAAGCGCACCAAGGCGAGGGCGAAGAGCTCCAGGGCCTGCAGCTCGTGGTTGGCGAGCGCCTGGAGCACCCGCGACCGGTCGCGCGTCGTCCGCAGCGACTGCGGCTTGGGCAGGCGGTCGCGGATGGCGCGGCGAGGCTCGAGCCCCTCTGGCCGCCCGGGATGCACCTCGCCGACCACGGCCTCACCGGGATTCCGATCGGACAGCGGGCCGGACACCTCGATCAGCTTGTCGCGGATCGAAGTGCCGAAGAGGACCCGGTTCGCGAGCGCTCTTATCTCCACGACCCCGATCTACCCCTCATGGGGTCCCAACGGCTTACAATCCCCCCATGGCGCAAGCTGGGACTGGCGCGAAAGCCCGCGCGTACCGCGTTCTACACCTCCTCGGGAGGGGTGGACTGGGCGACGTCTACCTCGCACAGGAAGAGGGCCGTGCGGGGGCGCCTCGGCAGGTCGCGCTGCGTATCGTGGCGCCCTCCCTGCTGGCCGACGAGTCGCACCTCTCGCGAATCCGCAAGGTCGGCCTGGCCCTTGGCTGGGTCCCCCACCCCGGCGTGCTCCGCTATGAGCTGCTGCCGCGCCTGGCGGGCACCACCGCCGTGATCTGCGACCACGTGGAGGGCGCGACGGTGCGGGAGCTGCTTTCCGAGCCGCTGCCGTCCCCTGGCCTCGCGCTTCAGATCGCCGAGCAGGTCGCAGTGGCCCTGCTCGCGGTGGGCTCGGCCACTGACCGCAAGGGTCGCCAGCTCAAGCTGATCCACCGGGACATCAAGCCGTCGAACCTGCTCGTCACGCCGAGCGGAGACGTTCGGCTGCTGGACTTCGGCCTGGCCCGCAAAGAGCTCGTGCACGAGGCCGCAGCCAACGGCGACGCGACGTTCGGCTCTCTCGCGTTCCACGCGCCAGAGCGGTCGCAGTCGGCCGATACCCACGCCGTCGACATCCACGCCCTGGGCATGACGCTCCTGGCCATGCTGCTCGGCAGCACCCCGCCCGGCCAGCCCGGTCCGCTCCGGCCCGACGCCCACGCCGACCGCATGCGCAAGCTCGACGGGCTCCTCGCCAAGGCAAAGGTCCCGGTCGGTGTGCGTACCCTCGTGCGGGAGGCTACCGCCGTCGATCCACGTCGCCGGCCCTCCGCGCGCGTGTTCGCACAAGCGTGTCGGGCCCTCCAGGGCGCCTACCGCGACCAGTCCTTGCAGGCGTGGGCAGGCGCCCGGGTCGCGGCGGTGCTCCGGAGCCGAGGCCAGCCTCCCGGAGAGCTCACAGGGCAGATCCTGGAGGAGGCGTCGGCCAGGCCTCGCCGACCGTCGCGAATCCCGCTCGGCTCTCCCGCCGAGGACACGCCGCCCACGGTCGCCCGCAGTGGGCCGCAGGCTGCCGAGCTGTCGGCCACGGGCGGAGCCTCCGGAGGCCCGGAGCCGACTCCCCGCGCAGAGCCCTCCGAGGTGCTGGCGTCACCGAGGGTGGCTCGGTTCGATCCGGCTGTCGGCGGCGCCGGAGCCCATGCGCAGCGGCAGCCGGCCGCTCCCGCTCACGGCGGCCCGATTCCGCGCAGCCCGGCCCCTCCGCAGGCCGGCCCCGCGTCGCTCCGCCCGATGCCCTCCCCGCCCCCGGGGTCCGAGGACGTCACCGACGACTCCACGGTGATCCGCGGCCCGTCCGACGTGCCGTCCCCGCTGGGCGATCTCTCGGGCCGCTCCTTCATCGACATGGACGAGCCGGTCGGCGACCCCGCCACCGTGATCCGCGACAGCGCGACGGCAGGCCTGTCCTCCCTGCCCTCGAGCTTCGACACCCCCGACGGCCAGGACCGCACGGTCATCAAGAAGAACCTCGGCCAGAGCGTGGCTCACCACCTCGAGACCACCGAGATGGCCCCCCCTCGCGACGAGGCGCCTGGCGAAGAGACGATGGTGGAGCCGACCCACCGGATCGTGCCGTTCTATCGGCGTCGTCGGTTCTGGCTCGGCAGCGCGTCGCTCGTCGCGCTCGGCGTGATCGGCGTGGTGGCGCTCACCGGCGTCTCGGCGTTCCTCGGAGGCACCGCCGCCTTCTCGGGGATCCTGATGAACCTCGCCACGGTGAGTACCGAGCAGCGGTGCGCGGCGAACGTCGACATCGGGCGGGAGTTCGTGCAGGAGGTCCGGCTTCGGCCGCGCCGCGAGGCGCTCCACCTCCTCGACGATCTCCAGAGCGAGTGCGTCTCGTCCAGGATCGGCTTCTGGGGCACCGTCTTCGTGATTGTCGAGCTCCGCAACCGCGGCGACGACGGGATCCTCACCGAGTACGAGCAGCACAAGGTCCGCGAGGTCATTCGCGAGTGGTCACAGTAGATCGACCGCACGATACCAGGGTCGGCATGGCCCAGTCCCCGAGCGACCTGCTCACGCCCCCTCGCGTCCGCCGTGCCTGGTACATCCTGTGCGCGAGCCACGAGCTCGGCCGAGCTCCGCTCCTACGCCACCTCTACGGCACCCCCCTGGTGTTGTTCCGAGACGGCGAGGGACGAGCCGGCGCCCTGCTCGACCGGTGCCCTCACCGAAACGTGCCCCTGTCGGAAGGCCGGGTCCGCGACGGCGCGCTCGAGTGCGCCTACCATGGCTGGCGGTTCGCCACCGACGGCGGCTGCGTGAGCGTTCCTGCGCTCGTCGGGGCCCCGGACCGCGCCGCCTATGGCGCTCACGCCTTCCCGGTGCTCGAGCAGCAGGGCTTCGTCTGGGTCTGGGGGGACCGCGAGACCGAGCCCGACCAGGACCCCTGGCACTTCGCCCTGGCCGAGGCCTCGGACTACCTGGTGGTCCGGCGCGCGGTCCGCGCCCGGGGATCGGTCCACGCCGTCGCCGAGAACGCGCTCGACGTCCCGCACACCGCGTTCTTGCACGGGGGGCTGTTCCGCACCGAGAAGGATCGGCAGCCGATTCAATGCATCGTGCAGCGGTGGGCCGACCGGGTCGAGTGCGAGTACGTCGGCGAGGCCCGTCCCGAGGGCATCGTAGGCCGGATCTTGTCACCCTCCGGCGGCACCGTCGTCCACTTCGACCGGTTCCACCTGCCGTCGATCGTGCAGGTCGAGTACCGCATCGGCAGCGAGAACCACGTGCTGGTCGACGCGGCGCTCACTCCGGTGGATGACTACGACACCGTACTGAATGCCGTCGTCGCCGTGAAGACGCGCATCCCCGGCTGGCTCGTGAAGCCCTTCGCGCTCCCCGTCGCACTCCGGATCTTCGGGCAGGACGCGAAGATCCTCGCACAGCAGACCGACCGCATCCAGCAGCTCGGCGAGCAGCGCTTCGTGAGCACCGAGCTCGATCTGCTGGGGCCCCACATCCTCAAGCTGCTGCAGCGTGCCGAGACCGGGGACCTCGGAGATCCCGAGCGCCCCCCGAGCCGACGTGAGACCACCATGCTGGTGTGAGCGTGGACGCGCTGCCGATCGACGAGCTCGAGCCTGCTTTCCGAGACGCGTGGCGCGCCGGACCCGTGGTCGTCACGTCGCCGACGGGCTCCGGCAAGTCCACCCAGATCCCCCGGTGGTGCGCTGAACACGGGCGCGTGCTGGTCGTCCAGCCGCGTCGCGTGGCCTGCAGAGCCCTCGCCTCCCGCGTAGCCGAGCTCGAGGGTGCGCGCCTCGGAGGCCAGGTCGGCTACGTCGTCCGGGACGAGGCGGCGGCCAACGACGCGACCGCGATCGTCTTCGTGACCACCGGCGTCGCGCTGCGTTGGCTCCGCTCTGGAGAGATGGCGCGATTCACCACGGTCGTCCTCGACGAGCTCCACGAGCGCAGCCTCGAGCTCGACCTCCTCGCCGCACTCCTCGCCGACCACGGTCATCTCGTGGCGATGTCCGCGACACTCGAGGGCGACCGTGTCGCCTCGCACTTCGGCGGCCGCCACCTCGAGGCCGAGGGTCGGACCCACCGCGTCGAGATCGTCCATCCCCCAGGACAGCCGCCGCTCCCCGACGCGGAGCGCCTGGAGGCGAGGATGGTCGCTGCGGTCGAGGCGGCGCCCCCCGAGGGGGACATCCTCGTGTTCCTTCCGGGCAAGGCAGAGATCCGCCGCGTGTGCGACGCGCTGCGGGATCCCTCGCTCGAGGTGCTGGCGCTGCACGGAGGTCTCACACTGGAGGATCAGGCCCGGGTGTTCGCCCCGTCGCGCAAGCGGAAGGTGATCGTCGCGACGAACGTGGCCGAGACGTCGCTGACGGTGCCCGGGGTGCGCGTGGTGATCGACAGCGGGCTCGAGCGCCGCACGCGCTACCACCAGGGGCGCGGCGTGCTCACGCTCCTGCCCATCGCCGCCGACGCAGCCACCCAGCGGGCCGGACGGGCCGGCCGCACGGCGCCGGGTGTGGCGATCCGCCTGTGGCAGCGAAGCAGTCCGCTGCAGGCCCGGACGGCGCCTGCCGTCCACCGGGAGTCCCTCGTCCCGCTCGTGCTGGGGGCAGCCGCATGCGGCGCCGCAGACCTCGAGCTGCGCTGGCTCGATCCCCCCAAGGACCACGCGATCGAGGCTGCGCGGGAAACGCTGCGGGGGCTCGGCGCGCTCGACGAGGTCGGCGCGCTCACCGACGTCGGAGATGCGCTGTTTCAGCTGCCGCTCGATCCCGCCCTCGGTCGAATGCTGGTGGAGGCACGGCGGCGCGGCGCCTCCGCGCTCGCCGACGCCATCGATCTCGCGGCCGCGCTCGGCCAGCGTCGTCCGTTGTTCGGCGCGCAGCGTCCGACCGACCCCGAGGACGACCTCCGGCGGCCCAATCCCTGGCCGGGGGCCCACCTCGACGGGCTCGACCTCGAGGGCGAGGGCGGCTGCGACGCGACCGCGCTCGTGCGCGCGCTTCGAGAAGGCGATCCTCGACGGCACGGCCTCGATCGCCACGCGCTGGCCGACGCGCGCCAGGCCGCCCGGCGTCTCGCGCAAGCGCTCGGCGCCTCCGAGCTCGAACGGAGCCGGTTCGATCGCCGACAGCTCGCAGAGGTGCTGCTCGCCGCCTGGCCCGGGGTGGCCCACGTGGTGCGGCGCAGAAAGCGGAGTGTCGCGTTCAGCAATGGAGGGACGGAGCTCGAGCTCGGCGGGCGTAGCGCGGTGAATCCCGACGAGGCGGAGGCCGTGCTGGTGCTCGACGTCCGCGCGGTCGCCCGGCACCGGCTCGAGCAGCAGCTGTGGTGCTCCGCGGCGATGCCCGTGCCGCTCGCCTGGCTGGCGCGCGCCGGGCTCGGCCGCGATCGGCTCGCCGGCTGTGCGGTCGTTCGCGGCGAGGCGGTGGCGACCCTGGAGCGAGTGTACGCGGGTCGCGTCCTCGACCGTCGCAGTGAGGTGCCTACCGGCTCCCTCGCCCGCTCCGCGGTGCGGGACCTGTTCCTGCAGGGGCGGATCTTCGATGTCGCCGAGGCCCGGGATCGCCTGGAGGCCCGTGCCCTGTGGGCTCGACTCCATGACGAGCCTCTGCCCCCGGATCTCGACGTGTGGGTTCGAGAACGGCTCGAGGCGCTACAGCTCGAGTCGGGGGCCGACCTGCCGCTGCTCACCGCCGACGACCTGCTGCCGGAGCCGCTCGACCCATGGGACCGGGAGCGGCTGGACCGGGAGTTCCCTCGGGAGCTCGACCTCGGCGACGCCAAGTACCGTCTCGTCTACCACCCCGCGCGAAACCTCATGGAGCTCCACAAGGTCTCGGGGCCTCGCAAGGATCTGCCCCCCCTTCAGTACGTGCCCAAGGTGCCGGGGTGGCGCATCGACGTGGTCGACAAGAGCGTGCGCCGCACCCTCCGGCGCTGACCGCGGCGCCTGCCGTAGACAAGTGTGAACGCACGCGTAACGAACGGCCACCCACACACCCTACGCGGTGAGTGGACGACGAGGAGGGCTTGATGGTGATCGCAATCGTGGCCGGAGTACTCGGGTGTGCGGGCGGCAAGGCGACCAACACGCCGGACCCGACGACCGGGGACTCTACGACGGCCTCGGACGCACCGCGACGACAGGTCGTGCAGCTCGAGACCCGCGACGGGGTCACGCTCGAGGCCGACTGGTACGCGCCAGCCGCTGCGGGGGCGCCGGCCTTCGTGCTGCTCCACATGATCCCTCCCAACAACGACCGCACGAACTGGCCTCGGTCGTTCGCGAGGTCGCTCGTCGCCGAGGGCTGGAGCGCGCTTGCCATCGACCGCCGGGGCGCAGGAGGCTCGGGCGGGGTCGCCGAAGAGGCGTACTCCGGAGAGAAGGGCAGGCTCGACGTGGAGGCAGCAGCCGCCTTCCTCGAAGACCAGGGCGCCGGAGACCTCGTGATCATCGGCGCCTCCAACGGCACCACGTCGATGATCGACTACGCGGTGTGGGCCGCTGGCGAAGGCTTGCAAGAGCCCGTGGCGCTCGGCTTCATGACGGGCGGAGGCTACACCGAGAACCAGACCACGATGTCCTCGCTGCCCGATGTCCCCGCGGTGTTCACGTACTCGACGTCGGAGAAGGCGTGGTCGGAGGAGCAGCAGGGTCTCGGAAGGGGTGCTTGGACCTTCCTCGAGTACCCCGGCGGGAGCCATGGCTCTCGCATGTTCGATTCGAAGCCTGAAGTCGCCGACGACCTCATCGACTTCTTCAACGGCGTCCTCGGGGGCGCGGGCTGAGGTAGAGTCGCCGCATGCGCGACCGAACCTACCGCGGACTTGCGGGTGTGGCGCTCCTCGGCGGCATCGCGTGCACGGGGAGCGAAGAGATCGACCTCGATCAGGAGGCCTGCGAGGTCCGGGGCACCGAAGCGTGGGACCTGGTCGACGCCGGGGCCACGGCCGACGAGGCCACGCCGGTGGCGCTCAACCAGGCATACCAGGTCAACGTGCGGCAGGAGCAGCCAGGCTACCTCCAGCTCGATCTCGCGGCCGAGGCCACCATCGCGATGTACGCCGATCAGGAGGGCACCCTGACTGCCGTGTTCGAAGGCGACCGCGCGCTCGCCCTCACCGATCCGGCCGCCAACCCCCAGTGCCCCACGGGCCTGCCCGAGGTGCGCGCCACGACCGCGGGCCCTGGCGATCTCACGCTCGAGATCGGGCCCGTCTTCCAGGCGAGCGTCTGGCTCTGGATCACCGACGGGGCCCTCAGCGAGGAGTAGCCTCTGTGTAGCGCGCCACGATGGTGGACCCTCGGGGGGGCACCGCCGGCCCGTGGAAGGTGAGGAACCCCGACGCAGCGTCGTAGGTCCAGCCGTCCGACGGGCTCTCCTCGACTGCATCGCCGTCGATCTCCACGCGCAGCGACCCGGGTACTGCCGCGGCGGACAGCTCGAACGCGCTCCGGATCCCGACTGCGGTCAGCCCCAGATCCTCCAGGACGCCGCTCCAGTCAGCTTCGCAGATGTCGCCCACGAGACCTCCGGTGAGCTCGGCCGCCTCGATGTAGCGCCGACCGGGGAAGACCTCGGGGCAGCGCGATGACGAGGTCCCGACGATCGCCCCCACCTGGACCTGGGCGCGGGCGGTCTTGCGGGCCCAGAGCTGCTCCAGGAAGCCGGCCACGGCCGGCAGACGGTCGCTCTGCGTGTAGCAGGCCTCGGGCCCGTGCGGGTCGAGGATTCCGTTGTCGGAGCAGTCGTCCTCGTCCGACACGAACACCACCAGGAGCTGCGCGTCGGCACGAAGGAACCCTGCGTTGGGACCTCCGGGCAAGGTCATGACTCCGCTGAGCGCGAACGTCGCGGCCGCCAGTCCCTTCTCCTTTGCCGAGGGCTTCACGGTGCTCACTGCCTGCGTCGCGCGGGTCGTGAAAGCATCGGCGTAGTCGTCTGTCGCCGTGAGCACCGAGGGCTCCCCGAGCAGCACCCCCGCTCGAGGGTCGCCGTTCTCGAAGGAGGTCGTGGTCACCCCGAGGTGGAAGTCGATGCCCGCGTCGTCGAGCTGGGTGGCGAAGCTCGCGAACCCCCGGGCCAGGATCTCCTGCTCGCCGACCATCGAGGTCGAGTTGTCGATCACCCAGAGGATGTCGATCTGATTGTTGGCCGACTGCACCCAGGTGTCCGTCACTTCCTGGGAGGACAAGCCGCCCTCGCTCTGACACCCGAGGCCAAGGCCGAGCCCCCACAGCAGCCACCGGCTCACCGCACCTCCCTCCGCTCGTTAGCAGTGTAGCCGCTGGCTCGCGGGCGCTGCCGGAGGACCCATGAGGTTCCTTACCGCTCTGTTGACACCGTTCGACCTCGCTCACCGGGTAGACCTCAGGCGACTTCGAGCTCACGTGCTGTGGCAGATCGCTCAGGGCGTAGACGGGTTCGTCGTCACGACGCACGCCGGGGAGTTCCTGTACCTGACGCCCGAAGAGCGTCGCGAGATCCACCGCACGGTCCTCGACGCGGCACCAGGGCGAGCCGTGTACGTGGGCGCGTTCGACCCTTCGCCGAGCGTCGCGCGGGAGCTCACCCTCGCGGCTCGAGACGAGGGCGCGACGGGCGCGATCGTGCCCCCACCACTGCTCCATGCGCTGGAGCCAGCAGCGCTGCGGCAGTGGTACCTGGAGCTGGCTCGGGAGGGGCTTCCGATGTTCGCGTACCACGCCCCCCGGCGGCTTGGTGTCAAGGTACCCTCGGATCTCTACGCCGACCTTCGGCGAGAGGGGATTCTCGCGGGCCTGCTGGACGGCACCGAGGATCCGTGGCGAATCCGGCGGATGAGCACGGCAGACCCAGGAGCCCTGCTGGTCAGCGGGGATCGGCTCCTCCCTCGCGTACTCCACGAGGCCTGGCCGGTCAGCTTCGTGAGCATCCTGGGCAACGCCTGGCCATCGTTCTGCCTCCGGCTGGCGCGGCAGGGGGAGACCCAGCTCGAGGAGGCCATGGTGGATCGGGCGCAGCGGGTCGCCCGGGCCGGAGGGCTGCGCGCGCTCAAGTCGCTGCTCCGAATGGGGGCACGGCCTCCCCTGCCCGAGCCTCCCGACGAGGCCCTGATGGGCCTCCCTCCCGTCGAAGCGGCCCGCTGAGCGGTCCGGTGGGGGCGTGTTAGCTGCCCTCATGGCCGATCGTGTTCTCATCGTCGACGATGAGCCCTCCATCCGCAAGGTGCTCTCCGCCCATCTGCGCCGCTTCGGCCACGAGGTGGGCACGGCCGACGACGGCGCCGCCGCGATCACGAGGCTCGAGGCCGAGGACTTCTCTCTGGTGGTCACGGACCTGAAGATGCCCCAGGTCGACGGCATGGCGCTCCTGCGCTGGGTGCTCACCCACCAGCCGTCCTTGCCGGTCATCCTCATCACCGCGCACGGCACGGTCGAGACCGCGGTGGAGGCGCTCAAGGAGGGGGCGTTCGACTACGTGACCAAGCCGTTCGACGCCGACGAGCTCCACGGGGCCATCACCAAGGCCCTCGTGACGCGGGCGAGGCGGAGCGCGCGGGCGGGCCACGGGGGCGGGCGCACCGTCATCATAGGCGAGACGCCCCAGATCCGGGAAGTCTTCAGGCTGATCGAGAAGGTGGCCCCATCACCGACCACGGTGCTCGTCACTGGGGAGTCCGGCACGGGCAAGGAGCTGGTTGCCCGTGCAATCCACGAGCAGTCGGAGCGGGCCGAGGGTGCCTTCATCCAGGTCAACTGCGGAGCCATCCCGGAGACGCTCTTCGAAGCCGAGCTGTTCGGCTACGAGAAGGGTGCGTTCACCGGCGCGGTCACGAGCAAGCCGGGCCGCTTCGAGCTTGCCGACGGGGGCACGCTGTTCCTCGACGAGGTCGGGGAGCTGCCCCGCGACATGCAGGTCAAGCTGCTGCGCGCCCTCCAGGAGCGCCAGATCGACCGGGTGGGAGGCCTTCATCCAGTCCCGATCGACGTGCGGATCGTGGCCGCGACCAACGCCGACCTCGAGGAGGCCGTGCGGCAGGGAACCTTCAGGCAAGACCTCTACTATCGGTTGTCGGTGTTCCCGATTCGGCTTCCGCCGCTGCGCGAGCGAGTCGAGGACGTGCCGATGCTGGTCGAGCACTTCCTCGAGCGGTTCAACACGCGGCTCTCCAAGCATGTGCATCACATCACTCCCGACGCCCTGGGCGCGTTGATGGCCTCGCCATGGCCGGGGAACATCCGAGAGCTCGAGAACCTGATGGAGAGGGCCGTCCTGCTCGCGGAGGGCGACGCGATCGGCATCGACGACCTGCCCGGGCTCCGCGGGGGTGGCGCGCTGCCCTCGCAGGCCGACGAGCTCGATGACCTGGGGCTCAAGGAGTACGTGAGGGTACACACCGCTCGTCTAGAGCGCGCGCGCATCCAGCGGGTTCTGGAGGCGGAGGACGGCAACGTGACGCGTGCGGCGCGACGCCTCGGCATCAGCCGCAAGTCGCTCCAGACGAAGATGAAGGAATACGGGCTCCGCGATCCATGAGCGTCTGGCTGGTGGTGATGAGCGTGGGTTCCGCACACGCGGCAGAGGCGACCCGGCTGGTCCAACCAGGACACCTGGAGGTAGGCCTCAGGTATGACCTCAAGGGTGAGCAAGGCGGCCTACAAGAAGGCGGGGTTCGGATCTCCGACCGCGCGATCACCCGACAGGATCTGTCTGTCCGCGCGGCGGGGTCGCCGGTGCGGGGGCTGGTCCTCGGCCTCGAGGCGGTCGCCACCCCCCAGTGGCACACGCGCTTCCGGAACGCCCGGCGGATGGTCCTTGACCCTGTGAGCGGGAGCGGAACCTACCTCACCGACGAGACCGCGTCCGACCGCCCGCTGGACGTCCGCGCCGCCGGGTTCACGGGCTTGTGGGGCGGTGCCGCGATCGGCGGGCCGGTTCCCGGTCCCCCCGTCTCCCGGTGGCGCCTCGAGGCGGCCGTCCGTGCGCCGAGCCCCCGGCAGAACCTCTGGACCGCCCCCAGCGTCCAGCGAGGCACCCCGCCCGGGGGGATCGCCCTGCGGTTCGCGGGAGCGTTCAGCGCTCGCACAGGCG
>CAYMSU010000055.1:0-19587 GCA_964393165.1 uncultured Enterobacteriaceae bacterium | reverse complement strand
AGCGATTCCTCCGGGAGCACTGCGCCACCGCGCTCGAGGTCCGATGAGGGTCGGCGGAGGTCCCATGAGAGTCGTCGTGCTGGGCGCCACCAAGGGAATGGGCCGCAGCCTCGCGCGGAGGATGGCCGCCCGGGGCGATGCGGTGTTCCTGCTCGGTCGATCGGTCGAGGAGCTCGCCCGCTCCGCGTCCGACCTCGCGGAGCGGGGCGCCTCCACGACGGGCCACGCCGCCTGCGATCTGGACGATCCGGCCAGCTTCGGTCCCGCGCTCGACGCCGCCGGCGAGCAGCTCGAGGGCTTCGACACGGTCGTGGTCACGGCGGGGCGGTTCGGCACCCAGGAGCAGCTCGAGGCCGATCCGGAGCTCGCGCGGCAGGTGCTCGTCACGAACTTCGCGCACACCGTGCTGTTCTGCGAGGAGGCGCGAAAGCGCCTGCTTGCCCGCGGGGGGGGCACCTTGTGCGTGTTCTCGTCGGTCGCCGGCGACCGGGGCCGAAAGCCGGTGGGCCTGTACGGGTCCACCAAGGCAGGCCTGTCGCACTACCTCGAGAGCCTCGACCACAAGTACCGCAGCCAAGGACTGGTCACGATCTGCGTCAAGCCCGGGTTCGTGAAGACCTCGATGACGCAGGGGCTGAAGCCGCCGCCCTTCGCGGGCGAGCCCGAGGGGGTTGCCAAGCGCGTGCTCCGCGCGATCGACGCCGGGCGCCCGGTGGTCTACGCGCCCTGGATCTGGGGCTGGATCATGCAGGTGATCCGCAGCCTGCCGCGCTTCGTGATGCGCCGCGTGGGGTTCTGAGCGCTCAGCGGTAGCCCTCGGCCTGCAGCGCGAAGAGCTCCGCGTAGCGCCCCGCCTCCTCCATCAGCTGGTCGTGGGTGCCCTGCTCGATGATCCGCCCCTGGTCGAGCACCACGATGGTGTCGGCCATCCGCACCGTCGAGAACCGGTGGCTGATCAGGATCGCCATCTGGTTGTCGGTGAGTGCCCTCACGCGGTCGAAGACCTGCGACTCGGACTCCGCGTCCATCGCCGCGGTGGGCTCGTCGAGCACCAGGATGTCGGCCCGCTGTCGCATGAAGGCGCGCGACAGCGCCACCTTCTGCCACTGGCCGAGGGACAGCTCGCGGCCGTTCTTGAACCACCGCCCGAGCTGGGTGTCGTAGCGCTCGGGGAGAGCGTCCACGAAGGGGGCGGCCATGCCCTTCTCGGCGGCGTCCTCCCACCGTGGGGCGTCGTCGATGTGCGCGACGTCGCCGACCCCGATGTTCTCGCCGACGGTGAACTGGTAGCGAACGAAGTCCTGGAAGATCACCCCCACGCGCTCGTGCAGCGCGGCCTCGTCCCAGTCCTGCAGGTCGGTGCCGTCGAGCAGGATCCGACCCTCGTCGGGCGCGTACAGCCCGGTGAGCAGCTTGACCAGGGTGGTCTTGCCCGAGCCGTTGTGCCCGACCAGCGCGAGCCGCTGCCCGGGCGCGATGTGCAGCGACAGGCCGCGGACCGCCGGCGCCTCCGCCCCCGGGTAGGTGAAGGTGACACCCTCGAACCGCAGCCCGTCGCCGGGCACCGCACCCTCGCCGACCCCCTCCCGTCGCGGCCGCACCGGCGTGGCGAGGAACGCGTAGAGGTTGGACAGGTACAGGTTGTCCTCGTACATGCCCCCGATCGCCCGCAAGATCGCGGAGAAGGCGCTCTGCCCCTGCTTGAACACGAGCAGGTACATGGTCATCGCGCCGAGCGTGATCGTGCCCGCGATCGTGGACCACGCGATCCAGGCGTAGGCGCCGTACAGCGCCCCGGTAGAGACGAAGCCGAGGAGCGTGCCCCAGGCCCCTCGGCGCAGAGCGAGGCTCCGATCCTCCCGGAACAGCTTGGCGAAGATGGCGCGGTAGCGGCTCACGAGGCGGTCGCCGAGCCCGAGCAGCTGGACCTCCTTCGCGTAGTCCTCCCGCGCGACCACGACCTCGAGGTAGGCTTGCTCCCGTGTCTCGGGGGCGCGCCACGAGAAGAGGCGGAACGCCTCCCCCGCGAACCGGGTCTCGGCCACGAAGGCGGGGATCGCGGCGACCGCGAGCACGACCACGGCCAGCGGCGAGAACCCGATCAGCAGGGCCCCGTAGGTCGACAGGGCGAGCCCGTTCTGCGCGAGGCCGAAGGTCCGACGCACCAACGACAGCGGCCGGGACGAGGCCTGGCGGCGCGCCCGGGTCATCCGGTCGTACAGCTCGGGGTCCTCGAAGTGCGGCAGGTCGAGGTCGAGCGCCTTCTCCAGGATCATCACGTTGACGCGGTGCCCGAGCTTGGCCCGGAGCAGCTGATCGGCGACGTCCAGCGCACGCTGGACGAGCGCCATGGCGGCGACGAGAGCGAGCTCCGCCCCGATCCAGCCGAGGGCGGCGGTGCGATCCTCCGCGAGGCCGGTCTGCGAGGCCAGGAGCACCCCGTCGACGATCTGGCGACCGACCCAGGCGATCGCCGCGGGGAGCCCGCCGGCGACGAGGGTGCCCGTCGCCAGCAGCACGAGCAGTCCGCGGTCGGTCTCCCAGACGAGCCGCAGCGCGCGACCGGTGTATCGAAACACGCCCGCGAGGCGGGCGAGCCATCCCGGAGGCGAGGCCTCCGCCGAGTTCGTGGTCATGCGGCGGAATCTAGGGGCCGCGCGGGGGCGGCCAACTGCCTGATCGGGGGAGCCGCGCCCCCCCGCACCGCGTGGCCAACCAGCGCGGTGGCCACCGAGAGGATCGCGGGCCCGAGCGAGCCGAGCGCACCCCGCCCCGTCTGCACGGCGAGGAACCGCTCGAACGCCGCGGGGCGGGCGGCCAGCGCGGCCACGACCCGGCGCGCCCACGCGGGCCGGCGGAGCCCGAAGACCACGAGCTCGGTGAGCGTGCACAGGTCGCGGACGAGCCGCGCGCGCCGCCGGCGGTAGGTCGCGAAGCGACGGTCGCGACCCGACGTGAGCGAGGCATCGACCGCCTGGGCCGCGAGCTCGGCCGACAGCAGCCCGAGGCTCATTCCCTCGCCGGTGACCGCGTCGACGAAGCCGGCGGCGTCGCCCACGAGCACCACCGAGTCGGCGCAGGGGGCGCGGACCGCCTGCCGCAGCGGACCGCACACCGCGACCTCGCTAAGGGGCTCGGCCCCGTCGAGCAGCGCCGCTCCGCCGGGGACCTCGTGCACGAGCGCTCGGAAGGCCGCCTCCCGATCGCCCTTGAGGCGCTGGGCACCCGCCGCGTCGAGCAGGAGCGCGAGGTTGACCTCGTGCGGCCCGACCGGGGTGACGTAGAGCTCGAACCCGCCCTGGGCGTGGACGTGCACGTGGGCGGGGACAGGCCGGTCCGCAGGCCACCGGAGGTGGCAGCGGGCGCCGTAGCGGCGGGGGCCCCGCGCGGGGCGGGTGAGCCCGGCGAGGCGACGCACGCTGCTGTGCAGGCCGTCGGCGCCCACGACGACGGGGGCTCGCAGCGGAGGGCGGCCCCGCAGCTCGACCGCCACGCCGCGGGCCTCCCGCCGCAGGCCGACGACGTAGCCCTCGACACGCTGCACCCGGGGATGCCGGTCGATCGCGAGGGCCAGCGAGGCGTCGACCCCGGAGCGGCGGACCCCGCGGCCCTCGCGCCCCGCGCCGAAGCTCCCCACCGCGGTGTGCCCGCCGGCGTGGTAGGCGATTCCCTGGAACGGCTGACCATCGGGCTCGCCGAGGCCGAGGCGGCGAAACGCCGCGAGCCCGTGGGGCATGAGCCCCTCGCCGCACACCTTGCCCGCCCGCACCGTGCTCGCCGACCGCCCGCGCTCCACGACGAGCACCTGGCGGCCCACCCGGGCGAGGTGCAGGGCGGTCGCGCAGCCCGCGAGCCCGCCGCCGACCACGATCACTTCGGCGTCGATGTCCATGTCGCGACGCATAACAACGCTCGCAGGATCCGCCGCCGAGGCATAGATGGACCGGCATGCCCGCACGCATCAAGGTCACGAGCGACCCCTCGTCCATGTCCAGCGTCGACGCGCGCCTGGTGATCGGCCGCGCCAGTCGGCTCCTCGAAGCCGACGTCGCCGAGCTCCTGTCCGACCTGCCGCCCGCCACGTGGCAGGCGATGGTCAAGCGCACCGACCCTGGCGACGGGGGGCGCGTGGCCACCACGTGGACCGGGGGGAGCCCCGCCCGGATCTCGGCGGGGGTGCTGCCCGAGGCGTGCAGCCGCCACAACAGCCCGTCGCGAGCCTGGGCGATCCCGTCGATCGTACAGAGTGCGGCCCAGAAGGGCCACGTGGGGATCGTGCTGGCCACCGACGCCGCGGAGCACGTCGCCGCCGCCGCGCTGGCGGTGGCCCGCGCGCTGCCCACGTTCACCGCCGTGAGCTCGCCCGTCGATCGCGAGGTCCGGATCCTCCCGCTGCCCGGGAAGGGCGAGGCCGCCCCCGCCGTGAGCCGCCTCCAGATCGCGGTTGACGCGGCCCGGCTCGCCGCGCACCTGACCGATCAGCCGCCAGACCACTTCGGCTGCGACGCGTTCGTGGCCAAGGCCGAGGAGGTGGCTGCGGGTGTGGGCGCCGAGGCGCTCGTGTACCGCCGGGAGGGGCTGCGCGAGCACGGCCTGCGCGGGATCGACAGCGTGGGCCGGGCCGCCGAAGAGGAGCCGGCCCTGATCGTGCTCGACCACCGCCCGAGCGGCGGGGGCGCCGACGAGCCTCCGGTGGTCTGGGTCGGCAAGGGCATCGTCTACGACACGGGCGGGCTGTCGCTGAAGACGAAGACGGGAATGCCCGGCATGAAGACGGACATGGCGGGCGCCGCGGCGGTCCTGGCTGCGTTCTCGGCGGCAGTGCGCCTGGGCTACGACCGTCCCCTCACCGCGGTGCTCTGCGTGGCGGAGAACGCGGTGGGGCCCCACGCGATCCGGCCCGACGACATCATCGCGATGTACTCGGGGCGCTCGGTAGAGGTGAACAACACTGATGCCGAGGGTCGCCTGGTGCTGGCTGACGGAGTGGCCTGGGCGGCCCGGCACCGTCGACCGGGCACCGTGATCGACCTCGCCACGCTCACCGGAGCCCAGGCGATGGCGACGGGCAAGCGCACCGCGGCGCTGTACTGCAACGACGACGAGCTCGAGGCCCGAGCAACGGCCGCGGGGCGGGCCTCGGGAGACCTCGTGCATCCCCTGCCCTACCAGCCCGAGCTGCTCCGCCGGGAGTTCTCGTCGACGGTCGCGGACATGCGGAACTCCGTCAAGGACCGGCACAACGCGCAGTCGGGCTGCGCCGCCCAGTTCATCGGCAACCACCTCCACGCCGCGGGCTACGACAAGCTCTGGCTCCACGTCGACATGGCGGGTCCGTCGGTGTCGGGACACCGCGGCACGGGCTTCGGCGTGGGTCTACTCCTGAGCCTGCACGACCTCCTCTGAGCGCGCAAGGCGGCGCCATTGGCCGAGAACGCCTCGGCCAGGCGGGAGCGGGAGGTGCCCGCCGCCTTCGCGAGCCTGTCGAGGGTCCACGCGAACGCGGGGCTCGCGTGGATCTGGGCGAGCGCCCGGCCCACCGCAGGGTGCCGCAAGCCCGCGAGCCAGCCCTCGGCCGGCACCTCGCGGGAGCAGCGCCGGAGGACCTCGACGAACAAGAGCTCGGACAGGCGTTGCAGCACGGTGTGGCCGCCAGGCCGAGGCTGCCGGGACTCCTCGACCGCCAGCCGGAGCAGCGCAGACAGCGCGTCGTCTGCATTGCGCGGCGGGGGCACCCGCACGAGGCCGGGCAGGCTCCCCAGCAGCGGGTTGAACGGTGCGAGGTCACAGCCCAGGAACCCGCAGACCACATGGGTGATCCCTGGCCCACCGCCGCCGTCCTCGATCACGAAGGGAAGCTCCCCGGCCGCCATCGCCTCGTAGAACGGCAGCGCGGCGGCGAGATCGAGCCGGTCTACGATGCTCACTTCGTTCCCGCGCTGTTCGGCCCCTGGGCGGAGCGGATTGCCGCCCTGGGGGACGTCGGCGCTGGCCAGGCCGTGCTCGACGTCGGCTGCGGCACCGGCGCGCTCACCCGCGCGGTGCTCGCCTCCCCGGGCGCGCCGCACGTGCACGGCGTCGACCCCAACCCCGAGATGCTCGCGGTCGCCCGGCGGCGGACCCCGGCGGGATCGTTCGTCGAGGGTCGAGCCGAGGCGCTGCCCTTCCCCGACCACATGTTCGACCGCGTCGTCAGCCAGTTCGCGCTGATGTTCGTCGACGAGCGCGACCGGGTGGGGGCCCTGCGCGAGATGGCGCGCGTGCTCCGGCCCGGCGGCCAGCTCGTGGTCGCGACGTGCGCGGCGGTGGACCACAGCCCGGGCTACGCCGTGTTGACCGAGCTCCTGCACCGGCTGTTCGGGTCCCGCGTCGCGGACGCCTTCCGCGCCCCCTTCATCCTCGGGGATCCCGAGCAGCTGCGAGAGCTCGGCACCCGAGCGGGGCTGTCCGACCCCGACGTGGCCGAGCACTCCGGGACCGTCACCTTCGCCTCGATCGAGGCGCTCGTGGCGACCGAGCGCGCGTGTGCGTGGACCCTCGGGGGCCTGCTCGACGACGCCCAGTTCGCGCGGCTGCGCGACGCCGCGGAGCGGTCCCTGGCCCCCTTCGTGCGCGCCGACGGGCACGTGACGTTCGACATGCCCGCGTGCGTGCTGCGGGCTCAGAGGCAGCCGAGCAGCTCGTCGCACTCCCGGGCGACCGGCACGTCGAACAGGTAGTCCCCCTTCTTGCCCAGCGCGGGGATGGCGACGTCGTTGAGCCCGCCGCCCTGCGCGTTGCTCTTGAATCCGGTGGCGTCGAGCGACAGGAGCGCGGAGTCCGCCTTCTCGCTGTCGAGCAGGATGCCTCCGCCCAAGGTCTCCGCCTGGTTGAACGCCACCGACGAGGTCCGCAGCGTGAGCAGCGCGTCGACGCCCACCGCCGCGCCGCCCCCCGCGCCCTTGCTCTCGTTGAAGTCCAGGGCGCAGTAGTCGCACTCTACGGTGCTCGGGAGCGCCGGATCGGGATCGGTGTGCCGCGTGCCCACCGACAGCGCCCCCCCCGCGACGATCGCCCGGCCGTAAGCGAACGCGACCCCGTCGAGCAAGGCCTCGCCTCCGCCGACGTAGAGCAGGCCCCCGTGCTCCGCCTCGCCGAGCTCCACGAGGGTGTCCGACAGCGACAGCGAGCAGTCGTCGATCACGCTGACCACGCCGCCGTAGCGGGCGGCCGGGCCTCCCACGAGGATCAGATCACGGCCGGTGACCTCCGCCTCGTTCTCGCAGTGCAGCGTGGCCCCGAGCTTCTCTGCGTTGATGTTGTCGAACCCGTCGCGGATCTCCAGCCCCTCGACGTCGACCTCGACGGGATCGTCCACCCAGATCCCGGGGCGCCGGCCCCCGCCGTCGAGGATCGTCGAGGCTGCCCCCGCTCGCCCGACGATCGACACGTCGGCCTCGGGCCGAATGCTCGCGTACCAGGTGCCCGCGCAGATGAACAGCGTGCCGTCGCGCTCGAGGCTGATCGCCGCCGGGTCGCTCGGGGAGCCTTGGTCGAACTGCAGCGTGACGTCGCTCCAGGTGCCCTGGGCGTCCCGGAACGCGACGCCCTCGTCGGGCGTCTCGGGATCGCAGTCGTTGTCGATCTCGTCGCACCGCTCTCGGGCCTCGGGGGACACCGAGACCCGGCTGTCGTCGCAGTCGCCTCCGACGTCGACGAAGCCCGCGGGGGCGATGCAGGCCCCCACGGTGTTCGTCTCCGAGCCGTAGGCATCGCCGTCGGCATCCCGGTAGAACGTCTCGTACGTCTTCGGGTCGACGCTGTCGTCCTCGTCGTCGATCAGGTCGTCACAGTCGTTGTCGAGCCGGTCGCAGACCTCGGTGGCGTCAGGGTTGATGTTCGGGTCGTCGTCGTCGCAGTCCACGTCGACGCCGAAGCCGTCCTGATCCCGATCTACCGGGGGCTCCGGGTCGCCCCCCGCGCATGCCCCGAGCAGCCCGATCCCGCCGATGATCCCCACCCACGACCGCATGCGCTCTCCTGCTGGATGAGCGCAGTGTAGTCGGGAACGCGCTCAGTCGGCGAGCGCGTAGACCAGGTTCGCCGCGGTGCCGGCCACCCGATGCCGAGGACGCAGGAAGGGGTTGCTGAACCGCCAGCTGCGCTTCAGGCGCTGCTGGAACTGCTCTTCGGTGAGCCCCGCGTCCGCCAGTGCCTGCTGGTACTCCTCCTGGGCACGCTGCCGAGCCTTGAAGAGCATCATCTGGACGCGGCTGTGGGCGTTGACCTCCTGATCTCCGGTCGTCTCGATCGCGACGTAGATCGCCTCGGGGTACTCCGACAGGATCTTCGTCTGCACGCCATCCGAGACGCCCGAGCTCGGCATGCACCCGAACGGCTTCACGGACACGGTCATGTGGTTGACCTTGTCCTTGACGAAGTGGATGAGCTTGCCGACCTCCATGTGGCCCTCGCCCCCCCGCACGTCGTTGCTGTAGTGCTCGCGGGCGAGGCGGGCGATCTCGTGCATGTCGGGCAGGTGGTAGCCGTGCAGCCCGAGCAGGTTCGCGTAGGCCTGGAAGATCGCGCGCACGGCGTAGTAGCCCGCCTTGAGGCCCCAGATCTTCTTGGTCGCGTCCTTGCCCTTCAGGCCCTTCCGCGCATCGTCGTCCTGGCGCAGGTCCTGGCGCTCCTCGGTGTCGTACCCGGCCTCCCACAGCAGGAACAGCAGCCAGTTGGTGATGCCCTGGATGTCGACCTCGGCGCCCTCCTTCTCGAGGAATCGCTGCATGTGGTAGTTGCCGTCGCCCTCGGTGGTCATCGCCCAGAACTCGCCGATCAGGCTGACGATGGGCTTGGGACGGCTGCGGTCGACCTGGACCTTGCCGAGGATCCGGCGGCACTTGACCATGGCGAGCGAGACGTGGTGCCGATGGCGGAAGGCGTGCGCGAGCACCGCCTTGCAGCGCTCGATCGCCTCGTCGACGCTGCCCTCGACCAGCTCATAGGGCCTCAGGCGGTAGGCCATGAGGTTGAGCACGTCGCCCGCGATGAGCGCGCGCACGACCTGCCAGGCGAACTCCTGGTCGATCTTGAGGCCGAGCTCCTTGCCAGTGGCCTGCTGGATGCCGCCCGCCATCTGGAACGTCATCACCCGGAAGCCATCGAAGCCCGCGTCGCGCAGGGCCTTGCGGTACTCGGTGACGTACATCCCGAACCGGCAGGGCCCGCAGCCCCCAGCGGTCAGGAAGATGTAGTTGTCGATGATGTCCTGGGTGGACTCGCCCTCGACGTCGCGCTTGTAGCAGAGGTGCTTCACCAGGTTGCCCACGGTGAAGTAGGTGGGGCTGCACTGGCCCCGGTTGCCGAACTCCTTGCCGTACTGCAGCGACTCCTGGTCGGGCACGTCGAGCGGGGCCACCTTGTAGCCAATGCCGGCGAGCGCGGCGCAGGCGAGGTGGTCGTGCGCCATCGACAGTCCGCTGACGAGCAGCGTGGTGTGGGGTCGCTGATCCGCCCAGAACTCCTGGGCGACGTTCTCGACGTACTGCTTGCGACCGATCCCGAGCTCTCCTGCCTGCTCCTCGCGGAAGGCGGCCAGCTCCTGCTCGATCTCCGCCTCCTCCTCGGGGGTCAGATCGGGACTCTCGGGGTTGCGCTCGTCGGACATGGGCGGCTCCACGCGGGAAAGGGAAGTCGGAGGGACGGAAACGGCTACTTCGCGGGGACGGCGGCGGCCGACCGACGGGCCAGGATCTGGTCGCGGAGCTCCTGCCGCTTGGCGCTGACCCGCCGCTCGAGCTCCTCGCGCGCCTTCGCGCGCTCCTCGAGCTCTTCCTCGACGAGCGCCAGCTTGTGCACGTACGTGCGCACACGGATGAGGATCGAGCCCCCGGGCTTGTTCGCGTCGAGGTCGTGGAGCGCCGCGTAGGGAAGCTTGGCGGTCTTCACGATGCCGTCGATGATCCCGTAGGTCGGGGCGTCGTGGCCACACTTGAAGCTCGACAGGTCGAGCACCGCGAGGTTCGGGTGGCGCGCCGCGACGCGGGCCGCCCACACCTTCTGGGCGCTGTTCGCGGAGTAGTTCTCGGGCCACACGTCGCGGATGTCCATCGGGTCGTCGCTGCCGAAGAACCGCCGCCACCACGCGGGATCCTTGGGGAGGCTGCGGATCGACAGGATCGGGTAGCCGCGGACCTGGAACTCCTCGGGGATCCCGTGGTTCAGGCCCGGATCGAGGTGGTAGGGCCGCCCGATCATCAAGATCGCGACCTTGTGCTCCCGCTCGACGCGCTCGAGGATCTCGGTGCCCGCCCGCTCGAGGCGGTCGCTGAACTCCCGCAGCGCCGCGAACCCCTGATCGACGGCGAAGTCGCTCTCGTCGACGGTGATCCCGAGGCGCTCCCCCCACACCTGGAAGAGGTACTTCTTCAGCAGGTTGGGCTCGGTGAAGTTGAGCGCCGGGTCCAGGTACTCGACCCCCTCTCGCTCGAAGAAGTCGACCTCCTTGGTGAACGCCGCCTTCACCACGTTGGGCGAGCCAGCCACGATGGTGCAGCTCGTGTTGTCCATCGTGCCGGACAGCCACGAGGGGATGTGGGTGATGCACGGGTAGAAGATGAAGTCCAGGGGCCCCCGCCGCTTCCGGGGATCCCGATGGGCGTGGAAGAGCAGCTCGTGCACGTGGGCCTGGATGACCTTGCTCGGAAAGCAGGGGTCGATCGAGCCGTAGCGACCGCCCTCCTGCCACATGTCCTCGTTGGTCTCCGTGGAGAACACGACGTTCTGGCGCGGCACGCCGAGCGTCTCGAAGTAGGTCCGGAAGAAGGGCGCGAGCGTGTACATGTTGAGCACGCGCGGCATGCCGATCTTGAAGCGCGAGAGATCGGCCCGGGACCGCTGGAAGCCCCGGCGGATGGCCCGGCGGGCGATGCGCTTGAAGGACAGCCGGCGGACCTCCACGTCGTCCTTGGCGCTTCCGGCCAGGGGCAGCGGCGCGGGCTCGTAGAAGTGCTTGAAGGCGAGGCCCGCCTCGTACTCGACGAGGTTCGGGAACTGCTTGCGGAGCTGGTTGCGCTCCTTGTTGAGGGCGACCAGCGCGTCCTTGCTCTCGACCGTGCCCTTCTCGCAGGAGAACCCCGAGATGTAGCGGCTGGTCCGCCCGTCCGGCGTCTCGGTGTCGATGAACGTGCGGCTGCAGTGGTTGGGGCAGAAGTGGCAGACCGTCGACTCGTCGTTGATCGTCCGGTACGCCAGGTCGATCGCCTGATCGATGCCGATGAAGGTCGACTCGCCGCGCCGGCGGACCACCCGGCGGGTCTCCATGGCCGCGCCGATGGCCCCCGCCTCGCCGCAGTGGGGGTGGACCACGACCGTGGCCTCGGGGACGCGCTCACGGATGTAGTCGACCTGGGCCTTGACGGCCGCGAGGTTGCGCTGGGTGCCCCCCTGCAGCACGAAGGTGGACCCGAACTCGGCGAGCCTCGGCACCTGCACCACGTACTGCCAGACGTTCTTCGGCAGCACCTGCGCGAGGCCTGCGAGCATCTCGGCCCTCTGGAAGCCCTCCTTCTGGAAGTTCACGCGGTCGGCGTCGAGGAAGACCGCGCAGCCGTAGGAGAACTTGGGGGCCAGGTCGGCCTCGAACGCGGTGTTCGCGTATTCCTCGAGGGGAACACCGAACTGGTCGGCCATGGCCTGCAGGAGCATGCCGTTGCCCGCCGAGCACTGGTTCGACAGGCGGAAGTCCCGCACGTCCCGGCCGCCCCCCTTGCTCTCCCGCAGGAACAGGACCTTGATGTCCTGCCCGCCGATGTCACAGACGACGTCGGCGTCGGGCACGTAGCGCACGGCGCTCATCATGTGGGCGATGGTCTCGACGATGTTGACGTCGGCCCGGACCGACTCCTCGAGCACGTCGGCCGCGTAGCCGGTGGCCCCGAAGCCCTTGCAGTCGAGCGTGGCCCCGAAGGACTGCACGTAGTCGCGGATCTCCGCCAGGATGTCCTTCGTGTCCTGGATCGGGTTGCCCTCGGACAGCGTGTAGGCCTTGTAGAGCACCTCGCCCGAGTCGTAGTCCACGAGCACGGCCTTGCTGCTCGTGGAGCCTCCATCGAGCCCGATCACGCCCTGCACGACCTGCTCCTTGGCGAACGTGGCGGGCTCGAACGAGGGGATCCGGTACTGCTCGGTGAATGCGTCGAGCTCGTCGCGCGAGGCCACGAGCGGCCCGGCCGCGGAGTCGCCGAGGCGCGCCGACCGGCCGTTCGTCATGTACTCCTTGAGGCCGTCGAGCCCGAGGTAGTGGCCCTCGTCCTTGGCCGCGGCGTCGGTCACGCCGTAGACCACGGCGCCGAAGGCGGCGTAGTACTGGGCGTTGTCGGGCGTGAACACGAGCTCCTGGATCGGGATGTCCTTCGGGTAGTCGTACCCGCGGGACTCCCAGGTCTCGGGGATGCGCATGCGCCAGCACTCGACGAGGAACGGCAGGTACACGTTGGGCCCGCCGAGCAGCAGCACCCGGTGCCGCAGCGTGTTGCCGCGGGTGAGGACCGACAGGTTCTGGTGCACGATCGCGTCGGCGAGCGAGTTCATGATCTCGCCGCTCGGGATGCCCGACTTCACCAGGTTCACGATGTCGGTCTCGGCGAACACCCCGCACTTGGCGGCCACGTGGTGCAGCTTGGCGCGATCGAAGCGGAGATTGCCCACCTGATCCTGCTTCATGCCGACCTTGAGCATGCACTTGTCGATCGTGGCCCCGGTGCCCGAGGCGCACTTGTCGTTCATCGACGTGATCGCGGTCTTCTCGATGCGCCCGTCGTCGCCCAGCTGCTCGCGGAACAGGATGATCTTCGCGTCTTGCCCGCCGAGCTCGATGACGCTCCCCACGTCGGGGTGCAGGCGCTCGACGGCGAGCGTGACGGCGTTGACCTCCTGCACGAACTTGGCGCCGAGCGGCGCGGCGAGCGGCCCGCTGCCCGAGCCGGTGACGTAGACGCGCATGTCCTCGACGTCACGGAACCGATCCCCGATGCGGACCATGAAGTCGCGCACCATCTCGGGCTGCCGCGTCTCGTGGCGCTGGTAGTCCTGCCAGAGGATGTCGAGGGTGTCGGGGTCGCACACCACGGCCTTCACCGTGGTGGAACCAACGTCGACGCCGACCGCGAGGCGCTTGTGACCACTCATCCAGCTGCTCCCGCTCGCCGTGTTCCGACGAGTGACTGACATGTCAGTCTACTACGCGCAACCGGCGGCGCGGCGTCCAGGCGTTACGTCCGAAGCGGAGGCTGCCATGCCGTTGGTCGTCGCGGGTGCGCTGCTGGTCTGGGGCGCGATCGTCTACCTGCTGTTCGTGCGGCAGGGTCGGGGGCACGGGATGCGCGGGCGGGTGCTGCGCAGCTACGCTCCGGTCCGCACCGACGGTCCCGCGGGCACGGTGCAGGTGAAGGTCCACGCCCTGTCTCGGGAGTTCGGCTCCGACGGTCCGACGGGCCCGGCGGTGGGCCTCGAGGTCACGTCCCACACGCCGATCGGCTACCGCATGGTCCCGGTCACGCTCTCGCGGGAGGAGGCGCGACAGCTCGCGGCGCACCTCGAGGAAGCGGCCACCCGGGACTGACCGGGACTGACCGGAGCGTGACCGCTACGAGCGCCGCACGATGGCGAGCGTGACCTGCTCGACGATCGCGTCGGCGAGGCCTTCCACCGTGGACGACTCGAGCGCCACGGTCTCGGGCGCCTCCGCCTCGCCGAGCCCGAAGATCCGCAGCTGCACCCGGATGCCCTCGCCCGAGCGGCCGTAGCGCCCGACCACGCGCCACGCCTCCGGCGCCTCCGGCTCGTCGAGGAACGCGACCTCCGCGTCGAGTGCGCGGGCCGCCTCACGCAAGCGCTCGTCGACCGCCGCCGCGAGGCCGAGACCGTCCGCCCAGCTCGCCTCGTCCTGGAACACGGACCGGGTGACGGTCGGACGGACCGTAGCGACCGGGATCTGGGCCCGATCTGCCCGCTTGACCACCCCGAGATCAAAGCTCTGCCCGGCGACCGGCGTGGCCACCATCGGCCGCTGGATCCCCCCGATCCCGGTGGCGAGGCGCGGCACGTCGTCGACCGCGTGCGCGAACCAGCGCGAGACGTCGACGTACTGACCCTCCCGCAGCGCCTCCCCGCCGCGCAGCGCCGAGAGCAGGCTGAACGTGAGCAACCCCTGCCCGTACCGGCTTGCCTCGTAGCTCGGCGCGTCGGCGGCGCTGCCCGACAGCACGTACAGGCCCACCCGATCCTTCATCCGCTCCAGCGCCCGCACCTGATCGGGGGGCAGCGCCCGGGCCGCGCCGCGCTGCTCGACCACCCGCCCCGACGCGCACGTGTCGAGCACGAGCACCTGCTTGAGGGCGGGGACCGCCTTCATCCAGTCCGCCAGCTCGGTACTCGACACCGCGACCAGCTCCCGGACCGAGGGATCGGCCAGCTCGAAGCTCGCTGCGTCGGCGGCGAGGTAGTAGTAGTCGTCGTCCTCGCCCGTGCGGGTGACCCCGTGACCGGCCAGGAAGACCACCAGGACGTCCTCGGGCTCGGCGCGCGCAGCGTAGGCCGCGAGCGCCTCCTCGATCGCTGCGGCCGAAGCCGGGGGCTCCCCGGGAGCGCCGAGCCGGCGCACGACGGTGCGCCGCCTGCCGAAGAGGCCCTCGCCCGCAATCCGGATGGCGTCCGCGAACGCCTCGGCGTCCTTCGCCGCGAAGGCGAGGTCGATCTCGTCGCCGACGTAGTCCGAGACCCCGGCGACCAGGGCGTAGAGCGTGGGCGGGGCGCTGCTCGCCGCCCCCGGGGCCTCGAAGATCTGCTCGAGCCCCCGGCTCGCGAGGTACCCCTCGCCATTGTAGGCCACCACCTCGACGCGGTTGGCCTCCCCTGGCCGCACACCGGGCCAGCCGCGCAAGGGCACCTCGATCTCGGCCTCCTCGGCGTCGGCCGCGACCTCCTCGCCGCGCGCGTCGCCGGCGATCTCGCGGCCGTTGACCCGCACGACGACGCGCCCGATGCCGCCCCCCCGGTTCTCGAGGCGCACGACGAGGCGGTCGTCGTCGCCGAGCGTGGCGGACACCGCGGGCGCCGGCGCGAGCCCGTCGAGGGCGGCGACGTCGCGCAGCGCCTCCGTGGATCGGCCGAGCAGCCGGGGAAGCAGGCCGGGCTCGTAGTAGCGGGCCTTCAGCTGGTCGAGCCCGATCACCTCGTCGCCGAGGACCCAGTGCAGCCCGTCGACGTCGCCTCCGCCGGAGGCGTCGTAGCGGCCCGCATCGTCGAGGACCGCCCACCCCCCGTCGGCGAACACCACCAGGGTGGCGACGTGCGCCCCCGTGTCCATCCGCCACAGGTGGGTGGTGCCGTCGTCGGCGGCCCCCGTAAGCCACGCGCCGTCTGCGGACACGGCCAGCGACCGCAGCGCCCGCCCCACCGGCGCGAACACCCTCTGCAGGTGGCCGCGGCGGCTCCACAGCGAGGGCGCCTCACCCGACACCACGATGCCGTCGGCCGCCGGGCTGACCGCGACGGGCCACGGCGCCCCCTGGAGGTCGGCGACGATCTCGGCGGCAGCGACGTCCCACACCCGCGTGCGGTCGCCGTGGCGGACCGCGAGCCACTCCCCTCGGGGACCGAACGCGGCGCCGTCGGGCACCTCGAGCCGTGCCCGCGGACCTCCCCGAGGCACCTCGCGGCCGCCGTAGTACTCCTGCTTCGCGGCCAGCCGGTGGGGCACGAGCACCCCCCCCTCGGCCCTCGCGGTGAGCAGACTCGGCACGCCGACCTCGGGCAGCACGAGCCACCGCGCGCCAGCCGGCCCCGGGGCCGGCCACACGCGCCCCCCACCGAGGGGCGCCTGGGGCCAGTTCCCCGAGCGCACCCCGTGGTCCGCGGCCCAGGCCACCGCGCTCCAGAGGGCGTCGGGGATGTCGGCACCGCACGCCGGGCAGGCCTGGTAGGCGACGGGGCGCCGGATCCCCGCCGTACGCGACTCCCCGGGAGCGAGCGACGCGATTGGGGCCCCCGAGGCGCGGTCGAGGACCGCCACCGCGCCCTCCGGGCGGGGCACGACCACTCCTTCGGGAGCGAACCCGAGCGGGCCCCACGCGCCGCGCCGCTTCGTGACGCGGAGGACCGCCCCCGTGGCCAGGTCCCACACCGCCGCCGCGCTCCCCTCCCCGGCGACGAGCAGGTGCGCTCCGTCCTCCGCGATCTCCGCGTGGTACGCGGGCTCGGCGCGCCCCCGCAGGTGGGCCTCGACCGCCCCGGTGCGCGCGTCGAACGCCCAGATCTCGCCGTCGGCGTGCCCTGTGAAGACGCGCTCGCCACCCGGCGACGCGGCGCTGCCCACGAGCGGCGCGGCGGGCGCGGCCAGCGAGACCCGCCCATCCGCTCCCTCGAGCCAGACGAAGCCGTCGGCGCTCCGCAGGCCCTCGACGGGGAGGTCTTGGTAGCCCTCGAGGGCGAGCGCCTCGGCGGCGGGCCCGCGACGGAGCTCGGCCTCTGCCGTGAGATCCCACACGATGCCCACCCCGTCGGCGATCGACAGCAGGCGCGCCCCGTCCTCGGACACCCGCAGCGCCATCTCGGAGACGCCCGCGGGGTGGCCGAGCTGCGGTGTGAGCACGGGGGCCGGCGCCGCCGACGCGGCGGCGCCGAGCGCGAGCAGGCCGGCAATCACGAGCGTCATCGCAGCTCCAGCACGTACAGCGCCCGCGGCGTGCGCGGTGGGGCCCCCGCCTCGACCGCCGTGAGGGCGAGCCGCACGCCGTCGGGCCCGGCGTGCACGGCGACCTCGCGGCAGCGCACCAGCGGTGCCCGGATCGACGCGGTGCGGCCCGACTGCAGGTCCACGAGGACCGCGCACGGGCCGTCGGACGCTGCCGGAGCGTAGGCGACCCACGCGCCGTCGGAGGTCACCGCGGGGCCCGCGCGCACCGGCACGGCCACGTCGTCGGCGACCGGCTGCGGGGCATCCTCCCCGCCGAGGACGAGCGCCTTCAGCCCCCAGCGGTCTGGCTGCTCGCCGGGCACGAGCCACACAGCCCGCTCGCCAGCCACGACCGGCCGGATCCCCGGGCCGAGGCCCGCGGCGCCCGCCGGCCCCTCGACGACGACCTCGGCGACGGTCCCCTCGCCCCGCTGTCCGACGCGCCAGCGCCCGTCGGCGCTCCGGCTCGGGACCGGGCCCCGGATCGGGAACGGCCGCGCCGCTTCGTCGTCGAGGTAGCTCGCGAGGGTCCGCGCGCGGTCTCCCACCCGGAGCTCGGCGAGGAGGTACGGCCCGTCCGCGAGCGAGACCTCGGCGAACAGGAGCCCCGGCCCCTGCCACGACGGCCTGCGGTAGCGATGGGCCCCGGCTGCAGGGGCCCCCGAGGGGTCCACGAGCATCGCCGGGCGCGCGCGGACCTCGGTGCGCCCCTGGAGGCTGGCGACGTAGAGATCCTGGTTGCCCCCGGGCCGCGCGACCTCGAACGCGACCGCGGTGCCCTCGGGCGACCACACCGGGGAGGTGGCGACGCCCGCCCCCGGGACGCGCACCTCGAGGGGGGTGCGGACGGTCTGCGCGCGCGGCAGGCGCAGCAGCATCGGCGCGGCGGGCCCAGCCGAGGCGGGCCCGGGGAGCGGGGGCAGGTCGGGCCGCGCCTCGCCCTCGAGCAGCGCGCGCAGCAGGTCCCGCTGCTGGAAGGCCTCGGGCAGGGCCCGCGGGTCCACGACCCGGCCCCCGACCCGGAGGTGCCAGCCGGACTCCCCCGCCGCGTCGTCGAACCGCCCGTCGGGGGCCACGACCACCCGCGACCCGTCGTCGAAGGTGAGCAGCGTGGCGACGACGGCCCGGGTGTGCAGGTCGACCAGGCGCACGAGCCCGTCGCGGCCGACCAGCGCCGCCGACCGCCCGGCCGGATCGAGGTCCCCGGCGACGACGTCGAACGGCAGCGCCAGCGACACGGGCGGCGCGTCGGGCTCGGCCAGCCGCCACACGCGGGCGACCCCCTCGCCGAGCGCGATCAGGGCAGTGCCCGGCGGCGACAGGGCGAGGGCGCGGACCGGGAACCCGGGAGGCGCGAGCCGGTGACGCACGCGGCGCGCGTCGAGGTCCCAGACGGAGATTCGCCCGTCGACGCTGTAGGTGATCGCCGCCAGCGCGTGGTTGCCGTCGAGCGCGGCGTGCTGTGCGAGCTGCTGGGCCGGCCCCCGGGGGTCGCACAGAGGCTCGAGATCGCCATCGGGCGCCTCGCGAAGGCCAGGACACCAGCGCACCGCTGGCCCCCGGGAGGCCGGCACCGCGAGGCGGAGCTCCCGCCCCGCCGGCGTGATCTGCGCGGTGGTCGCCGCGTGGCGCGAGGGCCCGAGGGTCCACCCCGTGGGGCTCGCATGGCGGTGCGCCACCTGCAGCCTCGACCCCTCCCGGACGAAGCGCACGCCCACGGCCTCGCGCAGCGCGCGCCGAGGGGCCACGGGCACGCCGCCGGGGGCATCGGCCACGTCGAACCACCCGAGGCGCTGGCCGGGCACGGATCGGACGACCGCTGTGCCGCCGTCGACGAGGGCGACATCCACGGCGTGCTCGAGGAGGCCCCCGAGGTGCCACACCGGATCGTCGAGGCGAGGCTCGGCCACGCCCCCGGGGAGCGCCAGGGCCGCGCGGGCGGAGGGCGGCAGGAGGGTGGCCGTGGACCCGTCGACGATCACGTCATCGGGCGTGCCGAGCCCGGCTACGACCTGGCCGGTGGCGTCGAAGTGCGCCGTGCCCCGCTGGGAGGGGCGCGGGCCCGCGACTGGCCACCACACCTGGGCGAGCTGCCGGCGGGCGGACGCGTCCCACAGATGCGCGCGCGCGTGACCGTCGATCACCCGGTCGGAGACGGCGAGCAGGCGGGCCCCGTCGGGGCTCGCCTCGAGGGTGACGACCTCGTCGGGGCCGAAGCGATGCTCCGCCACGACCTGGACGTCGGCGGCGTAGACGAGGGGCGCGAGCCAGGCGATCATCGGGCCCCTCCGAGGGGAACGACCTGAAGCACGCGGCGCCCCTGCTGCCAGCCGGTGATCGCCACCCGCGCGCCCGTCGGGTCGAGCGCCGGCTCCGCCACCCGGGCGAGGCCGAGCGGCCAGCCGCGGGCCTGCCCGTCAGCGAGCCGCGCGACGTAGACGGTGCCGTCGTCGCCGGGGGCGGTGGAGGTCCACGCCACGGCGCGGCCATCCGCGCTCACCGCGGGGCCGGCCGCGACCGGCAGCCGCACGTCGGTGGCGACCTCCGGCGCGCCGGCCCCCGCGTGGCGAAGCCGCCAGCCCTCGCCCGCCGCCTCGAAGAACGCGACCCCGGTGGCCGTGCCCACGGGACGAATCTGCGGACCGTCGCCCTCGAGCAGCGGGGGCACGGTGCCGTCGGGCCGGACGACGAACAGCTGCTCGCCGAGCGCGGTGTCTCGCGAGACCACCGGCCAGCCGTCGGGCGTGAACGCCACGCGCTGACCGGGCGCGGGTACCGTGCCGAACCGCTCGGCGCGCCCCTCCTGCACCCGGAAGCGCACGAGCTGCTCGCCCCCCTCGACCAGGAACAGGTCGGCCCGGTCGGGGCTC
>CAYMSU010000054.1:0-19620 GCA_964393165.1 uncultured Enterobacteriaceae bacterium | reverse complement strand
GCCCCGTCGGCCACATCGTGAGGTAGGGCTCGCGCTCCGGGCACTCGCGGTACCCGGTGGCGCTGTCGACGCTCTCGCCGTACGCCTCCCTCCACGCGGGGCAGCTGGAGATCTTCCTGCGGAGGTCCTCCCCGGCCTCGCGGAACATCACCACGCAGCGGTCGCCGGTGCAGCTGACGCCGGCGAGGGGCACGTCGGGGGCGCACTCGGCGACGACGGCCCGCGCCCGCGCCTCGGCGGTCGGGGGCGAGGCCGCGGCGGCGCCGACGAGGGACACCAGGATTCCGGGGCTCATGGGTTCATCTCCGCGGCCAGCCTACCCCACACGACGCGCGGTCAGCTGCTATCGTCCACTCCGCTCGGAGGCGGGATGCTCCTACGAACCTTGCTCGTCGTCCTCGTCGTGGCCCTGGGAGGGCTGGCCGGCCCCGCAGCCGCAGCTCGGCTCGATCGCCACGCGCTGCTCGTCGCGAACGAGACCTACGACGACGATCCGCTCGACAACCCCAAGCGGGACGTCCAAGCGATCGCTGCGCGACGAGGCGGAGGGGGATCCGCCCCCCACGCGGCTGCGCAAGCGGGATCGCAAGCGCCGGCGCCGGCCGCGGGACTGAGGCCTGCCGACGGGCAGCGTTCGCCTTATGATGCGCGCGTCCGCGCCGTAGACGCCGGCCCCGTGCCGCCCGCTGGAGTCGTCATGCCTCGTCGCCCTGTGTTCCTCGCGCCCCTCGCCTTCCTGCTGCCGCTCGCGGCGGGGTGCGAGGGCGAGGTGGAGCCCTGCGAAGACTCGCGGGCCCGCTACATCGCCGTGCTCGAGGAGTGCAGGCGGCGGACCGACGAGGTCGAGTTCTGCGAGGAGGGCAGCGAAGAGGAGTACACCTGCCGGGCGGACTGCGCCGAGCAGGCCGAGTGTGGCGCGTTCGACGGGTCGAGCGCCGACGAGACGGTGGCCTACGGCCGCTGCATCCTCGACTGCGAGTAAGGGCGGGTCACTCCTCGCAGTACAGCCCGCTGGGGAAGAAGGCGGCGCCCGGCCGACGGAGCCGCACGCTGCTCACGCGCTCGCCGGTGGCGCGGTCGAACCGGCTGATCTCGTGCACGCCGTCGGTGTTGTGGGCCCCCCGCCCGTCGTCGATCACGTGGAGGAACTGGTCGGTCACGCCGAGGCCCCACACCCAGGTGTCGAAGCCCTCGAGGGGGATCACGTCGACGTCGGCGTCGCTCCGGAGGTCGCGCACCACGATCTCGTCGGTCGAGTGCCAGGCGCCGTACACCTGGTCGCCGAGCGCCTGGTAGCGCGTGACGTAGCCCACGCTGGCGGCGTGGTCGCTGGAGACGCCGGCGACGAGCGCGTCGAAGTCGTCGTAGAGCAGGCTCCGCTCACCGTCCGCGACGAGCCAGCGGCCGTCGTAGCTGGTGATGGAGACGTTGTACTCGGCGGAGTAGGCGCCCCCGCGGTTCATGGTCTGGCTGGGGAGGTCGAGCTCGAACCACTCGAACTCGTTGCCGTTGTACCCGGCGAGGACCATGCGATCGCCCCCGTCGTAGGCGAGGCCCCCGGTGTGGAAGCTGCTGGGCACGGCCCCGAAGGCGCCGAGGTCGGCGAGGGTGACCTCGGTGGCGGGCAGGACCCGGGCGGCTCCGGGCCCGGCGCCCACGGAGTAGGCGCTGTCGCATCCGACGGTCATGGCCAGGAGCATCCACACGAATCTGTTCACGGTCCCTCCAGTGCACGCCTGCGCATGTGGGCGAAGGTCGATTCGGATCAGGGGTCTGGCGATCCTGCGCCCGGGGTCATGGACTGCGCGAGCCGCCGGTCGCCGCCGGCCGTCGTGAAGCGCGGCTCCGACGCACACCTCGACTGCATCGAAGCCCTGGTGGCCAGCGGCGCCGAGCCCGCGGCAGAGCTGGGTGGCGGCTTCGGCGACGAGTCGGTGATGTTGTACGAGGAGGGGGTCGGCGTGGAGCTGAACCAGCAGCGCGAGGGCGTCGTCGACGGACTGGAGCGCAGGGGGCGACACGGGCTTCCTCCAGCAGGGGCCGACGCGGGAGTCCCCTGGTGCATCCTACCTGTCCAGGCCGGATCTCCGGGCTTCGGCGGTCGAAGGTTCCCCGCCGCGACCGTTCGCGGCCCCGGCAGAGCCGCCAGGATCCCGATGAGCACGCGGTCGTGCGCCGCACCGCCCGGCCCCCCCTGCGTCGGCGCGGGCAGAGGGGGCCGGATCTTGGCAGGTCCAAGCGAGGGAGGGCGGGGGTATCGATCGCTGAGGTCGTGGGTCCACACGTGGAGCAGCTGATCCAGAGGTCACAGGGGCAACTGGTCCACCCTTGGACCACCGAGGATCCCGACCGCCGGATCGACAGGTCCACGTGTGGACCACCAAGGACCATGACCTCAGGAACGACCGGTCCACGCGTGGACCACCGATCACCACGACCTCGGAGCTTGGTGGTCCACGTGCGGAGGACCAAGCACCATGGTCTCAGGATCGACCGGTCCACGCCTGGACCAGCAGGGACCCCGGTCACTGGATCGACCGGTCCACGCCTGGACCACCAGGCACCATGGTCACTGGATCGACCGGTCCACGCCTGGACCACCAAGGACCACGGTCACAGGATCGTCCGGTCCACCTGTGGACCACCGGGGATCGTGACCATGGGATCGACAGGTCCACGGGTGGACCCACGAGGACCGAGGCCCCAGCATCGACCGGTCCACCTGTGGACCACCAAGGACCATGACCTCGGGATCGACAGGTCCACGGGTGGACCGGCGTGGACCGAGGTCGCGGGATCGAGTCCTCCACGTGTGGACCACCGAGTGGGGCGACGACGGATCGGGACTTCCACGTGTGGACCAAGCTCTGCGGCGGTTCCCCGGTCCACGTCACGCTGGGGGGAAGTCTGGCAGCGGGTGACACCACGCTCCACAGTGCCCGTCGTAGGGTAGGCTCGAGGCAGAATGATGGCGCAGGCTGGGACATCGCGTCGTGCGACTACGACGGCGACGGCCTCGAGGAACTGGTCGTCGGTGCGCCCTATCACGCCTACAACGAAGAACGAATCCGAGCCGGTCGCGCCTACTGGCTTGGCGCACTGCCCTTCTGATGCGCGCAACGTCCGGCTCGTCCCCGCGGACAACGTCATCCGCCTGCGCGCGGCTACGGACGATCGCGGCGGCTGGGCCGGGTGTGTTCCCGGATCGTGTCCCAGCTCCGCGAAAGCGGAGTCAGGACGCCTTGCTGTAGTACTTCTGGTGCCAGTCCAGGTACTCGTCCAGCGTGCCCTCGTAGTTGATCAGCTCGCCTTCCTTCGGGTACGTCCAGATCGTCGTGGCCGCCGAGGCCACGTCGCGATCGTGCGTCACGTAGAACACCGTGCCCTCGTACGCCTCGATCGCCTCCTTCAGCGCCGAGACCGCCTCCAGATCCAGGTGGTCCGTCGGCTCGTCCAACAACAACACGTTGAACTCCATCAGGATCAGGTACGACAGCACGAGCCGCGCCGCCTCCCCGCCCGACAGCGTGGCCGTGGGCTTCTCGCCGTCCTGGTTGCTGAACAACATGCGGCCCAGGATCGACCGCACACCCTGCTCGCCCACCTCCGGGCGCTGCGCGAACAACCACTGGTACACCGTCGTGCCCGGCTCGATCATGTCGCGATGGTCGTGGCCCATCACCCCGAGCCGCGTGTTGTGCCCCCAGTGCACCGCCCCCGCGTCCTGGTTCCCCTGATCCAGCAGCGCCTTCAGCAGCGTGGTCTTCCCCACCCCGTTGCGCCCCAGGATCGCCACCTTCTCCCCACGCGAGACCTCGGCGTGGAACCCCTCGAAGATGCCGTGGTTGCCATACGCGTGCGACAGGTTCTGTACCCGCAGCACGTCGCGACCCGACTCCGGCTCCGCCAGGAACCGGATGTACGGCCGCTGGATGTTCGAGCGCTTGATCTCCTCGGGCTTCAGCTTCTCGATCTGCTTCGCCCGTGAGCGCGTCTGGCTCGCCCGCGTGCCCGCGCCGAACTTCGCGATGAACTCCTGCAGCTGCGCGATCTTCTTCTCCCGCGCCGCCGACTCCTTCTCCACCCGGTTCCGCACCTGCGCCTTCTGACGCACCATGTCGTCGTAGTTGCCCGGGTAGGTGATGATCGTCTCGTAGTCGATGTCCGCGATGTGATCGCACACCGAGTTCAAGAACCGCCGATCATGGCTGATCACCACCAGGACCCCCTGATAGTCGATCAGGAACTCCTCCAGCCAGATGATCGAGTCCATGTCGAGCCCGTTGGTGGGCTCGTCGAGCAGCAGCGCCTCGGGATCCCCGAACAGCGCCTGCGCGAGCAACACCCGGACCTTCAGGCCGCCCGCGAGCTCCGACATCGGCCGGTCGAACAGCGCATCGTCGACGCCGAGGCCCGACAACAGCATCGCCGCGCTGGCCTCGGCCTCGTAGCCGTCCTCCTCGGCCACGATGCCCTCGAGCTCCCCGAGCCGCACGCCCTCGTCTTCCGTCAGGTCGTCGCCCTTGTCGTAGAGCCGCTCACGCTCGTCGAGCGCCTCCCACAAGCGCCGGTTGCCCATGATGACCGTGTTGATCACCTTGTGCTCGTCGAACTCGGACTGCTCCTGGCGCAGCCAGCCCACCCGGCGAGGAAGCGAGACCGCGCCCTCGTCCGTCTCCTGGTGCTTCAACAGGATCTTCATGAAGGTCGACTTCCCCGCCCCGTTCGGACCGGTCAGCCCGTAGTTGTTCCCGGGGGAAAACGACACGTCGACGCTCCGGAACAAAGTCCGGCCGCCGAAGCCCTTCGTGACTCCGCTCACGGTGATCATGCCCACTCCTGGTCGGGGCGGTAACGCGCCCGCCCCCCGGGCCCAACCCGACGGGCAAACGCGACGTCGAAGCCCCACGCAAGAGCGCCCGCCCCGGAGCTGCCGGGACGGGCGCCACTCGCCGAAGCGGCCGACACCTACTTCGCGTCTGCCTGCTCCTGCTCGGCCTTCGCGATCTCGGCCCGCACCTCGTCCATGTCGAGCTGCTTGACCTGCGTGAGCAGATCCTCGAACGCCGCCGGCGGCAGCGCCCCCGCCTGCCGGAAGACCATGATCTGGTCCCGGAAGATCATCAGCGTGGGAATGGACTGGATCTGGAGGTGCCGCGCGAGCGCCTGCTGATCCTGGGTGTCGATCTTGCCGAAGTAGATGTCGTCGTGCTTCTCGGACGCCGCCTCGAAGACGGGCGCGAAGGTACGACAGGGGCCGCACCAGGACGCCCAGAAGTCGAGCACGACGATGTCGTTGCTCTTGACGGAGTCGTCGATGGTGTCGGCGGTGACGGTATGCGTGGCCATGTGGCCCTCCGGATGATGCTCCTGAGTATCGTAAGCGGGCCGATCCGTTTCACGACGCCACCGCCCGCCGGTGGATTGCGCCCCCCCGAGGGTGCGATAAGCGCGCTGCCGCCAGCGGTTGAGTTTCCAGGTGAGTTGAGAGGCCGGTGATGTGGTTGATGGTCGGACTCGCGCTCGCGGGCACCCCCCGCATGCCGAAGGTCCCGTTCGACTTCGAGCCCCCCGAGCTCGAGGCCAACGATCTGTGCTTCCCGAGCGGCCTTCGGCTGCACGTGGTCAAGCGACCGGCCGCCGGCCACGTCTCGGTCGCGATGGTGGTCCAGGCCGGCGAAGCCGACGAGCCCGACGATCTGCGCGGCGCCGCCCACGTGGTCGAGCACCTGTGGTTCCGCAGTCACGACGCGGGCCGCGCGCCGGTGTGGGACCACACGCTGCAGGATCACAATGCCCTCACCCTCGACGACGCCACCGTGTACGCCACCGTCGGTCGCGCGGAGGATCTCGACGAGCTGCTCGCGATCGAGGCGGCGAGGCTGCAGGCCCCGCTCGCCGACGTCACCGAGGAGATCCTGGCGTCCGAGCTCGCGGTGGTGCAGAGCGAGCACCTGTTCCGCGGCGAGCACGGCGTCCGCCGCGCGCTGAGCTACCTCGACCAGGGAATCTACCCGCCGGATCACCGCTACGGGCGCCCCCCGGCCTCCCGCGCCGACATCGGCGAGCTCCCGCTCGACCGGCTCCGCGCGTGGGCGGCCGAGCACTACGTGCCCGCGAAGGCCACCCTGCGGATCGAGGGCGACGTCGCGACGGTCGACGGGCGCACCTGGGCCACCCGCCTTGAGCGGGCGTTCCCCGAGGAGATGCTCTACCTCGGCACGTCGACCTGCCCGGCCCCCGAGCTGTCGGGATCGCCGCCGGAGCCGCCGAAGCCAGGCCTCCTCACCCTCGAAGCCCCCGTCGAGTACCCCCTGCTCCTCGTGGGGTGGTCGCTGCCCGCGGTGCGCGGCCGCGACGCGGCCGATCTCGAGATGGCGGCCCGCCGGCTCGACCGGCGCACCTGGGGGAGCTGCTGGCTCGACGAGGGCCTCCAGGCGACCACGCTGCAGTGCCTGTTCGCGTTTCGCCGCGCGCGGTCGGTGGCGTCGTTCTTCCAGAGCTTCGGCAAGACGGTCGACGATCTGGTGAACCCCGACGACGCGGTCATCCAGTGGCTCGGCCAGAACGACGTGGCCGCGCTCACCTTCGTCGACGCGCTGGGCGAGGCCGACGATCTGCGCCCCGTGGCGACCGCGCGGCGGGCCCTCCGCGCCCACGTGGCCGGCGGCGTGGATGCGCTCGCGCCCACCCTCGAGGCCCTGTTCGACCAGAAGGACGCCGACGAGACGCGCGCCTTCGCCATGCGCTGGCTCGGCCGCGCCCGGATGGTCGGGGTCGCGATCGTGCCCGGCGGCTCGGCGTCGGTCGAGGGCACCCCGGCCACCCCGGAGGTGGTGCTCACGCCGCCGTCGCGCTGGACCAACCCCGGCAGGGAGCGGCTCCCCCGGGCCACGACCGGCACCCTCGACAACGGCCTGTCGGTCACGGTCCTGCCCGTGGGCCAGTCCCCGATCCTGCACTCGCTCACCAGCTTCCGCGGCGGTCCGATCGATGCGGCGCCCCCCGGCGGCTACGAGGCCCTCGCGGCGATGCGCACCACGATGCTGCCGTCGTCGGACGCCCTGTACCTGCGTCGCCAGGTGGGCGTGACCTCGCGGGCGCTCGACGGTGCGGGCGCCTCGCTCAGCCACGTCCAGGGCCCCGCCGGGGTCGCAGCCCTGGTGCTGTGGATGGAGCGGGTCCGGCGCGAGGGCCTCGAGCTGGTGTCGGGCGACCGCCACACCTGGCTCGACGACGCGGTCCAGGCGATCCCCGAGCTGTGGCCGCGCACCCCCGAGCGCACGAGCCTGGCGATCCGGCGCGAGCGGCTGGCGCCCGGGCATGCTGCGGGCATGCCCTGGTGGGAGCAGGTGGTGGCCGGCCGGACCGTCCGCCTCGGGGAGGTGGTCACGCTCTCGCGCCACGTCTACCGACCGACCAACGGGGAGGTGGTGCTGATCGGAGGGATCCCGGGGCAGGTCGGGCTGGGGCTCGCCGGCAAGTACCTCACGAAGTGGAAGGCCCGGGACCGTCCGTCGGACTTCGCGGCGCCGCCGCTGCCGCCGCCGCCCGCGCGGCAGGTGCTGGTGCACGAGACCGGGCGCGTGATCACGGACGTGCAGCTGACCTGCCGCCTGCCAGGCCGAACCGCCCGCTCCGACGCCACGCAGGACGTCCTGTGGGAGCTCCTGGCCCGCGGCGCCCACCAGTCGCTGCGCACCCGCATGGGCCAGTACGACACGCAGGTGGCGATCACGCCGATGTCGGCGGAGCTGGCGTACCTCGACGTGTCGCTCGGCACCCCCCACCAGCAGGCGCAGGCGGCCGTCGAGGTGGTGCTCGGGCTGCTGGAGCGCGTCTCGTCGGGGGTCTCCGACGAGCTGCTGCAGTGGGCGAAGGCCACGGCCCGAGCGCGGTGGGGGCGGCGCTGGACGTCGGCGGCAGCCGCGACCGATGCGGTGGGGAGCGACCTCCTGGCCGGGATCTCGGCCGCCGAGCAGCTCGACTGGCCCACCCGGCTCGAGGCGGTCACCGCCGCGGATCTCACGGCCGCACTGGCCGACTGCGTAGGCCACGAGGTGGTCTCGGTGGTCGGGCCGAACCCGGGGGTCGCCGGCTGGGAGGCTGTGGACTGGCGCACCTACGCCGCAGAGGTCGTCGAGTCGGTGCAGTGATCGCGGCCGGGCTGTGCCCTTCCCGCTGAACGGGAGTTAGTCGGGGCCGTATGTCCAAGGTCCTGCGCAACGGTCACCCCTTCGTCCCCTACGCCCCCGCTCGGCCGAGCCTGTCCGACAGCCGGGCGCGCGGGCGGGACTACCTCGCCCACCTCGACGCGCGGCGCTCGGTCCGCGACTTCTCGGCGGCGCCGGTCCCCCGGGACCTGATCGAGACCGCCATCCGCGCGGCCTCCACCGCGCCGAGCGGCGCGCACCGCCAGCCCTGGACCTTCGTGGCCATCGCCGACCCCCGGCTCAAGGCGCGCATCCGCGAGGCGGCCGAAGACGAGGAGCGGGAGTCGTACGAAGCCCGGATGAGCGAGGAGTGGCTGCAGGCCCTGGCGCCGCTGCAGACCGACTGGCAGAAGCCGTTCCTCGAGACCGTGCCCTGGATCGTGGTGCTGTTCGCCCAGCGGTACGGCGTGCAGCCCGACGGCACCAAGGTCAAGCACTACTACGTGCAGGAGAGCTGCGGCATCGCCGCCGGGCTGTTCATCGCGGCGCTCCACGAGATGGGCCTGTCCACGCTCACCCACACCCCGTCGCCGATGGGCTTCCTGAGCCGGATCCTCGGGCGCCCCGAGCACGAGCGGCCGATGATCCTGTTCCCGATCGGCTACGCGGCCGACGATGCGCTGGTGCCAGACCTGACCCGCAAGTCGCTCGACGAGGTCTCGGTCTGGTTCGATCCGGAGCGCTGATCCGGTGGAGGACGTGGTCCGCGACCTCGGGGTGCTGTCGGAGCCGGCACGGGTGCGCCTGCTCGCCGTGCTGCAGGACGAGGAGCTCGGCGTGGCGGAGCTCGTCCGGGTGCTCCAGCTCCCCCAGTCCACGGTGTCGCGCCACCTGAAGGCGCTGCGCACGGCCGGCTGGGTCCGGCGGCGGGCGGTGGGCACCACCGCGCTCCACGGAGCCGCCCTCGACGAGCTCGAGGACGTGGGCCGGCGGCTGTGGGAGGTCGTCCACGACGCGTTCGCCCCCACGCTGCTCGCCCGCGAGGATCAGGCGCGGCTCGCCGCCGCGCTGGCCGAGCGGGAGGGCGAGGACACGTTCTTCGGCCGCATGCACGCGGAGTGGGATGCCCTGCGGCGGGACCTGTTCGGCGACGAGTTCATGACCGCCGCGCTGACCGCCCTCGTGCCGTCGGACTGGGTCGTCGCCGACCTCGGCTGCGGCACGGGCCCCGCGCTGGTCGCGCTCGCGCCGGCGGTCCGGCGGGTGATCGGCGTGGACCGCGAGCCTCGGATGCTCGCCGCGGCGGCGGACCGCACACGCCCGTTCGACAACGTCGAGCTGCGCAAGGGCGGCCTCACCGAGCTGCCGCTGGCCGCCCAGGAGATCGACGCGGCCACCTGCCTGCTGGTGCTGCACCACGTGGAGCCCCTCGCGGCGGCGTTCGCCGAGGTCGCGCGGGCGCTGCGCCCGGGGGGGCGCTTCGTCGTCGTCGACATGATCGCCCACGAGCGGAGGGACTGGACGCGCACGATGGGCCACCGGCACCTGGGCTTCGAGCGTGACGCGCTGGCCGAGGTCGCCGCGCGCGGCGGGCTCACGCTCCGGGCGTTCCGGCGGCTGCCCCCGGTAGCCACCGCGCAGGGTCCCCCGCTGTTCGTGGCCGCCTTCGACCGCTCCCCCGTCGGGTAGACGACCTCCCGCTGCCGAGGTACTCGCCCCTTCCGGAGAGGAAATGAGCACCGAACAAGACACTGCGGCGGCCATCGAGAAGGCCGTCGAAGCCCTGAAGCAGCTCGAGCCCAAGGACCGCAAGCGCGCGATCGCCAAGATCCGCGCCGAGCGGCAGGAGGAGGTCGCCGAGCGCAACCTCACGCTCCAGCAGCTGCCCAACAGCCACTGGAGCAAGAAGGAGCTGCTCGCGCGGATCCCGAACCCCCAGGGCGCGGCCTACGAGCAGAAGATCTACATCCCCGAGCTGACCTTCGTGGGCACGGCCAACCAGCCGGACTTCGGCGAGGCGCTGCTCACCTTCTACCCGCGCGACTGGACCATCGAGCTCAAGTCGCTCAAGCGGTACAAGGATGCGTTCCGTGAGGCCATCGCCTCGTACGAGCGGCTCGCCAACGTGATGTTCGAGGACATCCTGGCGGTCTACGAGCCCGTGCGGCTGCGCCTCATGATGAAGCTGCGCCCGCGCGGCGGCATCTCCTCGTGCCTCACGATCGACAGCGACTGGCGGATTCGCGGCGGCAACGAGGAGTTCAACGACTGGGGCGACAACGTCGACCGGTACGGCTTCGAGGTCCACGAGCACCAGCCGCTGTAGCCCGCGCCGCAAGGCGATCGCCGCAGCGGCCTGGGGGCCCGCGCTGCGAAGGGTCGTGTAGGGTGGTCGCTCGCTCAGGAGGCGCTCGACCATGACTGCGGCATGGCTCTGGCTGGCTTCGCTCGCGACTGCGGGCGTGGGGCCGGCCCACACGGTGGTGCTCTACAACGCGGACAGCCCCGAGGCCACCGAGGTGGCGGGCGCCTACGCAGCGGCCCGCGACCTCGCCCCCGGGCACCAGTGCGGGGTCACGGGCCTCGATCCGGCCACGCGGCGCATCTCCTTCGAGGACTTCGACCGCCTGATCCGCCAGCCGCTCGAGGCGTGCCTGGCCGCGCTCCCGGATCCCGATCGCATCGACGTGATCGTGACCGTCCGGGGGCTGCCCTACCTCGTCGATCCGATCGCGGGGAGCGGCCCCGTGGGCCTCGAGCCGCTGCTGCAGGTGGGCCGGGCCCGCACCCCCGACGACCGGGAGCTCGCGGGCCTCGCGAACGGCCAGGCGGCCTCGGTCCCCAACCCCGCGTACGTGGCGTGGGAGGACGGCTGCGCTCCCGCCGACCTCGCGGTGCCGGGCGCGGGCCAGGCCTACCAGGCGGCGTGCGCGCTCACCCGCGCCAAGCGCCTGCCCCCGGCGTTCGCCCGCGCGTCCGAGCACGTGCTCGAGGACTGGGACTTCACGGGGGAGCTGTACATCGTGTCCCGGCTCGACGGGTTCGACTTCGCCGACGCCCTGGCGCTGGTCGACCGTGGGGTGGCCGCCGACGGGGCGTTCCCCACGGCGCCGATCACGTGCATGAAGGCCGCGGATCCGGCGCGTGGGGTTCGCGACGCGGAGTGCGAGTACATGGTCCGGCGCCTGCAGGAGATCGGCGCCGCTGCGGAGTGGATCGACACCTTCGACCCGGAGCTGACCGGCCGCGAGGTGGCGTCCCTGTTCACCGGCGCGGCCCTGTTCCGCGACGGCATCGCCGGGCAGACGTACGCGCCGGGCGCCGTGGCGTGCAACCTCACCTCGGTGGGGGCCGCCCCCACGAACTTCTTCTGCGCCGAGGACGGGACGTGCCCCGCCGGCGAGGCGCAGACGTCGATCGCGCGCTTCGTGCGGGCCGGGGCCACGGCGCAGCCGTGAGCACCACCCGCGGCCCGATGACCGTGCCGGTGCACAAGCCCTCGTTCGAGATCACGAGGACCACCTCGTCCCAGTCGCCAGGCGCGACCTCGTTGCCCCCCACGATCGCCACCTCGTCGGACGGCAGGGGCTCCACCGGGAGCTCGGGCGCCCCGACCGCGCCATCGGCCAGCACCCCGTGGAGGATCGGCTCGTCTCCGCCGAGCTCGTCCTCGAAGGCGACGACGGGGCCGACGCCCCACGCCACTCCGACAAGCAGGGCCACCAGTGCCGACATCCCATCCTCCCGACGCGCGAGCCACGCTCGTAACGTGTCGACCTCGACCCGCCCCCGCCGCGACCGGGCGAGGCGGATCCGTTAAGTGGCTCGCGACATCGCGAAGATGGGGCAGCTGGTGCTCGGGAAGCCGGTGAGATTCCGGCACGGTCCCGCCACCGTGTTCGGCCGCTGCCCCGCCTACGGGCCCCGCGGGGTCCAGCCACTGGGTGACTGACCTGGGAAGGCAGGCGGGGACGAGGTCGTCAGTCGGGAGACCGGCCAGCTGTCCGCCCTTGCGACGTCCCCGGGTCAGGGACGGAAAGGGCCGCGTCTGCACGTGGTGTGCAGGCTGCTGCACTAACCCCCTTGGCACGCGGAACTCACCCAGGAACCTGGAGTTCTCGTGCAAGACATCAAGTGGATTCTCACGCTGTTCACCGCCGCCCTCGCGGGCTGCCAGTCCATCGCGATCGAGGGCACC
Organism: uncultured Enterobacteriaceae bacterium; assembly: GCA_964393165.1. Taxonomy (GTDB): domain Bacteria; phylum Myxococcota_A; class UBA796; order UBA796; genus DRPG01. The sequence continues at coordinate 7,269 of CAYMSU010000054.1, read as the reverse complement.
TACGTCGACGGCGCCGGCTTCGCGCACTCGATCGACAGCGATCAGTGGGTCATCGATGCCGGCGACTACGGCGTGTCGGTGTTCCGCATCGCCGACTTCGACAATGGAGACGGCGTCGCCATCGCCATGAACGACGAAGACAACGACTTCGCCCCCGGCCTGTGGAGCCGCTTCGAGTGGCTCGACGGCGATCCGCTGTACTACTGCCAGGTCGTGTTCGACGGGGAGGACCAGGAGGCCGCCGAGGAGGGGGGCCCGGCCGACGCGAGCGATCCGGCGAAGAGCGGGTGCGGCGGCGAGTTCCCGTGGAGCACCCTCACGCCGGAGTAGCGTCGGGGTTGTCGGCGACCGGGCCGTGGTTAACGCTGCGCCCGGTCGCCCTACGCATCGGGGCGTCACCGTCACAAAACGCACAGCCGAACGGGTACGACCCATGATTCGAATCGAGCACGTGACACGCAGGTACGGCGACCTCACGGCCGTCTCCGACGTGTCGATCGACATCGAGCGAGGCGAGATCGTCGGGCTTCTCGGCCACAACGGCGCGGGCAAGACGACGCTGATGAAGATGCTGACGGGCTACCTCGAGCCCACCTCCGGCAAGATCTCGGTAGGCGGCCACGACGTCGTGGAGGACCGCCTCTCCGTGCAGGAGATGATCGGGTACATGCCCGAGAACGCTCCGCTCTACCCTGAGATGGAGGTCGAGGAGTACCTGCAGATGATGGCGAACCTCCGGGGAATCGACCCCGATCGCCGCAACGCTCGCGTGGCGCTGGCCCTCGAGCGCACCGACCTGCAGCGCCACGCCGCGCGGCGGATCGGCAACCTGTCGAAGGGCTACCGCCAGCGCGTGGGGCTCGCCCAGGCGATCCTCCACGAGCCCGCGCTGCTCGTGCTGGACGAGCCAACCAACGGCCTCGATCCGGTCCAGATCCAGTCGATCCGCGAGCTCATCCAGCAGCTCGGGCAGGCGTCCACGATCATCCTGTCCACGCACATCCTCCAGGAGGTCGAGGCCGTGTGCAAGCGCGTCCTCGTGATGATCGACGGCAAGCTGTCGGCCGACAGCGCGCTCACCGACCTCCTGGTCTCGAACACCCTCAGGCTCTCCGTGAAGGGCGAGGCGAAGGTGTCGCCTACGCTCGCGAAGCTCGAGGGCGTGCGCGAGGTCCGCGAGCTCGGCCCCGATCCGGTCCAGGAAGGCGGAGTCCTCTGGGCGATCGACCACGACCCCGCGGGCCGCCCCGTCGGCGCCGTGCTCGAGGCCGCCCGCGAGGCCGGCTGGGAGGTCCTGTCGCTGGCCCCCGAGCAGCGCACCCTCGACAGCGTGTTCCGCGCGCTCCAGCGCCAGCACATCGAGCAACAGCAGGAGGTCGCCGCATGAGCCCCCTTCTGACCGTCGCCGGAAAGGAGCTCCGGGCCCTGTTCCGGTCTGCCATCGCGATCCTGTTCCTCGAGGCCTTCCTCGCGGTCACCCTGTTCGCCTTCTTCTACGTGGGCCAGTTCTTCGCGCGGAACCTCGCCGACGTCCGGCCCATGTTCGAGTGGCTGCCCGTCCTCCTCATCGCGCTCGTGTCGGCCACCACCATGCGGGCGTGGGCCGAGGAGCGCCGCGCGGGCACCCTCGAGGTCCTCCTCACCCTGCCGCTCCGCACGATGGACCTCGTGCTCGGCAAGTTCCTCGCCGGCATGGCGCTCGTGGCCCTGGCGCTGGCGTTCACGCTGCCGATCCCGCTCATGGTCTCGTCGCTCGGACCGCTCGACTGGGGCCCGGTCCTCGGCGGCTACTTCGCCGCGCTCCTGCTCGCCTCCGCCTACATGGCGATCGGGCTGTGCGTGTCGTCCCGCACCGACAACCAGGTCGTGGCGCTGCTGGTCACCGTGTTGCTGGGGGGGCTGATCTACCTCGTGGGCACCGACGGGGTAGCCGGCTTCTTCTCGGCGGGGGTCGCCGAGGTCCTGCGGGGGCTCGGCACGGGGGCGCGCTTCGAGAGCATCGAGCGCGGCGTGTTCGACCTGCGCGACATCGCGTACTACGCGAGCATCACCGCCTTCTTCCTGGTTCTCAACGGCGTCTTCCTCGATCGCGAGCGGCTCGATCCGCAGTCCGAGCGCGGCCGGGAGCGCAACCTGCAGCTGCTCGGCATGGTCGGGCTCGTGCTCGCCAACGTGGTGGCGCTCAACCTGTGGCTCGCCCCCGTGAACCGGGCCCGCATCGATCTCACCGCCAACGGCGACTACAGCGTGAGCACCGTCACCCGGGAGGTCCTGCGGGAGCTCGACGAGCCCGTCACCATCCGGGCGCTGATCTCGGAGCGCACCCACCCCGCGCTCGCGCCCCTGATCCCGCAGATCCGCGACACCCTCGAGGAGTACGAGATCTACGGCAACGGCAACGTGCGCGTCTCGATCGAGGATCCCAACGCCGACGAGGACCTCGAGGCCGAGATCAACGAGCAGTACTCGATCCGTCCCATCCCGTTCGGGGTGTCCGACCGGCACAGCCAGTCCGTCGTGAACTCCTACTTCCACCTGCTGCTGACCTACGGCGATCAGTTCCAGGTGCTGTCGTTCCAGGACCTGATCGAGGTCCGACAGGATCCGGTGAGCGGCCTGCAGGTCAAGCTGTCGAAGCTCGAGTACGACCTGACCAGCACCATCCGCAAGGTCAGCCAGGACTTCCAGACGCTCGAGTCGCTGATCGCGAAGCTCCCCGAGCCGGCCAAGCTCACCGTCTACGTGACCCCCGACCGGCTCCCCGAGGACTTCGAGGAGACCGCGCAGCAGGTCCGGTCGGTCACGAAGGAGATCGCGGACGACGGCGGGGAGCGGGTGAGCTTCGCCGAGGTCGACCCCACCACCCAGCCCGACCTGCCGCAGAAGCTCTACGACGAGTACGGCATCCAGCCCCTCGCCGCGGACCTGTTCGGCACCCAGCAGTTCTACCTGCACCTGCTGGTCGAGGTCGGCGACGACGCCGAGGCGATCCTCCCGCGGGGCGACCTCACGGAGAGCGACCTGCGGCTGGCCGTGGAGGCCTCACTCCGGCGCTCGGTGCCGGGGCAGCTGCGCAAGGTCGCGCTGTTCACGGAGCGGCCGATCCAGCGGCCGAACCCGCAGCTCCCGCCCAACATGCAGCCGCCGCCGCCCCAGCCCGACTTCCAGGTCCTCGAGCAGGTGCTGTCGGAGAACCTCGAGATCGAGCGCACCGAGCTCACCGACGGGATCGTCTCGCAGGACGTGGACGTGCTGCTGGTCGGCAAGGTGGGCGACATGACGGAGGCCCAGCAGTTCGCGATCGACCAGTACCTGATGCGCGGAGGCGCGGTCGTCGCCATGGCCGGGGGCTACCGGGTGCAGGCGGATCGCCAGAGCATCCGCACCGAGGCCACGTCCGGGGCGCTCACCGAGATGCTGCGCACCTACGGCGTAGACGTCGAGGACGGGCTCGTGATGTCGCCCACGAGCGCGCCCTTCCCGGTGCCCGTGCAGCGCCGGATCGGGGGCGGGATCACGGTGCCGAGCATCGAGCTCGTCCCCTACCCGTTCTTCCCCGAGCTCCGAGGTGATCGCCTCAATGCCGGCCAGGTGGCGCTCGCGAGCGTGTCCTCGCTGGTCATCCCCTGGGCGAGCCCGCTGTCGTTGACCGACGAGGAGCTCGAGAACCGCCAGGCCGAGTGGCTGATCCGCACCTCGTCCGACGCCGCGCTCGACCCGTCGGGGAGCATCGAGCCCGACGAGATCAACGCCGAGGGCCAGCCCGTGTGGGACGAGGGCACCGACCCGGGCGAGAAGACGCTCGCGTATGCGATCACCGGCCGGTTCCCCTCCTACTTCGCAGAGAAGGACAACCCGCTCGCCGAGGACGGCGAGCAGGCGCCCGATCCCCTGCCCGCCTCGGTGGCCGACGGCCGACTGGTGGTGCTCGGCACGGCCGAGCTCGTGAGCGACGTCATGCTGCAGCTCGGCTCGGCCACCGGCAGTGAGTCCCACGCCGGGAGCATGCAGCTCGTCGAGAACCTCATCGACTGGAGCGTGGAGGACACCGACCTCCTCGAGATCCGCACCGCGGGCGCGTTCGCACGCACCCTGGCGCCGCTCGACGAAGACGAGTCCACCCTGATCGAGCGCATGGTGATCCTCACCGTGCTCGTCCTGTTCCCCGTCGTGTTCTACCTCGTGGTGCTCCCGCGGCTCGTCCAGCGGGCCCCGAGCAAGCCGGAGAATGCCGCATGAACGTCATGAACATGGACATGATCATCCGCGTCCTCGGCGGCGTGCTCGGAGTCCAGATCCTGCTCGCCGCCATCACGTGGTGGCCGAGCGGATCGGGCTCGAGCGACACCCGCGATCTGGTCGCGACGGACGCCGCGAAGCTCGACAAGATCGCCATCTACGGGCGGGTGCTCGAGGGCGAGGTCCACGACGACCCGCTCGTGCTCGAGCGCAAGTCCGGGGAGTGGGTGATCACGAGCGCGTTCGACTATCCGGCCGACGAGGACAACCTGAAGCCGGTGTTCGAGGCCATCGACAAGCTGGTGGTGACCGACGCGGTCGCCACCCAGGCGTACTCCCACGGCGCGATGGACGTCTCCGACGACGAGCACAGCCGCAAGCTCGAGCTCACCTCGGGGGAGGCCACGACCACCATCCTGCTCGGATCCGCGCAGGGCAAGGCGGTCCACGTGCGCGTGGCGGGCGACAACCCGGTCTACAAGGTCCGCGGGATCACGCCCTACTCGATCCCCGAGCACGCCACCCGGATCTTCGACCGCGACTTCCAGAAGGTCGACGTGGCGAGCGTGCGCGAGATGACGATCGAGCGGCCGGGAGAGGCCCCGATCCGGTTCGTCTACGAAGACGGGACCTGGGATCTGCCGGACCTCGTGCCGCCGGGCAAGGCGGTGGACCAGTCGGGAGCCCGCGAGTTCGTGAAGTCCACCCTCAACCTCCGGATGCTCGAGCCCCACGGCCGCGACGTCACCTCGGAGATGGAGCTCGATGCCCGCGGCGTGAAGGTCAGCTGGCTCGAGGAGCAGGACGACGGCTCCTCGCTCGCCGCCGAGTACTACGTGGGGGCCGACGTCGAGGGCGTGGAGGGCCGCGTCTACCTGAAGAGCACCACGACCCCGTGGGTGTTCGAGGCGCTCCCCAACCAGACCCAGCACGCGCGTGAGAAGGGCGTGGAGGACCTGTTCGTCGATCCCCCGCCGGAGGCCCCCGCGCCCGCCCCCGCAGGGGGTGAGGCGGACGGCGCGCTCGGCGAGGGGCTCGAGCTCCCCGGCCTGCCCTGATCCGCCTACAGCAGGACGCCGCGCTCCGGCCCGATGTCCTGCCGCAGATCGGTGTCGCCCAGCCGCACCCGCAGGTCGTTCTCGATCATGCGGGACAGCTGCGACAGGGGCAGGTCGTTGGGATCTTCCTCGAACGGGTTCTCGATCGCCGAGCCCACGGCATCGAGCCCGAGGAACGCGTAGGCCACGATCAGCACCGCCACCGGAGCCAGATCCCCGATCGCCGTGAAGAGCCCCAGCGGCAGCAGCAGCACGTACAGGCCGACGATCCGGTGGGTGAGCTCGGTGTAGGGCACCGGCACCGGCGTGTTCTTGATCCGCTCGCAGGCCCCCTGGATGGTCATCGCCTCGGTGAGCGTGGCCTCGAGGATCGGCAGGTGGAACTCGTGGAGGTAGCCTCGGTCGAGCGCGGCCCGGTGCCGCAGCGCCATCAGGTGGAGCACCGCCATGGGCTTGTTGCGCTCCTCCGCGAGCGACTGCCGCTCCGAGGCCGGCAGGAACATGCCGAGCTCCTCCCAGCGGGGCTGCTCCCGCAGGTGGAGCCGCAGCGCGTGCACGAACGCGATCATCCGGTTCACGAGCTGCCGCTGGTAGACCTTGACCTCCGGATCGTCGCCGCCGAGCAGGGTGAGCACCTGCCGCGAGTAGGTCCGTGACGCATTGACGAGCCGGCCCCACAGGATCCGGCCCTCCCACCACCGCTGGTAGCAGGCCTGGTTGCGGAACCCGAGGAAGATCGACAGCGCGATGCCGACGATCGTGAACGGCGTGGGGCTCAGGTGCAGCCAGTCGAGCTCGGGGTTCTCACGATGCGCGTAGGTCAGCGCCCCCGAGATGACCAGGACGACCAGCAGCATGGGCCAGACCCTCGCCAGCGCGCTGCCTCGCCACTGGGTCAGCACAGAGGGGAAGTTGCCCCGGTCCCTGGTCAGCATCGATGTCCTCCACAGTGGGCCCACGGTCGTACGACGACCGGACTTTAGCGCTTTTGGCGACCCGGGCCCCGAACCCCCCGCAGGTCCAGCAGCGCGGGAGGTTCCAACGAAATAGACGCGGCGTGTGAGCGAGGACGACGATCCGAGCCCCCGGAACGCGCCGCTGGCCTTGCGCAACGGCCGGCTCGCGTTCGAGCGCCGGGGCCTGCAGGTGGGCGCGTTCGCCGACAGCTACCACGCCGTGCTGCGGGCGAGCTGGACCGCCTTCTTCGGCTGGACGATCGGGATGTACCTCGCGGTCAACGTGCTCTTCGCGCTGCTGTACCTGGCCGGCGGGGACTGCATCCACGCACGGGATCCGGGGTCGTTCCTCGAGGCGTTCTCGTTCAGCGTGCAGACCTTCGCCACCATCGGCTACGGCACGATGTCTCCGACCACCCCATGGGCCCACGCGGTGGTGTTCGTCGAGAGCTTCGTCGGCCTGATCGGGGTGGCGCTCGTGACCGGCCTGTGCTTCGCCAAGTTCTCGCGGCCCGAGGCCCGGATGTCGTTCTCCGCGCGCATGGTCGTGTACCCCCGCAACGGGCGGCAGGTGCTGTCGTTTCGCATGGCCAACGAGCGCAACAGCCGGATCATCGACGCCCGCTGCCAGATGTACGTGCTCGTGCAGGAGACGAGCGAGGAGGGGGAGCGCATGCGGCGGTTCTACCCGCTGGCGCTCGAGCGGGAGCGCTCGCCGGTGTTCCTGCTCACCTGGAGCGTGTTCCACTTCCTCGACGGCAACAGCCCGCTCGCGGGCCTCACCGAGGACAACGTGGCAGAGCGGCTGGTCTCGATCGTGGTGCTGCTGCAGGGGGTCGACGACGGGTTCGTGCAGGCCGTGCACCGGCAGCATTATTACCTGCCCGCCGACATTCGCTTCGGCCATCGGTTTGCCGACATCATCGTCGTGACCGACGGCGGCGACCTGGTGATCCACCACGACCGCCTCGACGAGACCCAGGAGTTCCGATGAGCACCCCCCCCGAGATCCGCCC
>CAYMSU010000053.1:666-19648 GCA_964393165.1 uncultured Enterobacteriaceae bacterium | reverse complement strand
GGACGGAGCTGGAGGTTCTGGAGGTGCGCGCTCGCGGCGCCCCCCCGCACGTCGAGCCCTGCCTCGTCGCCGGTGATCCCGTAGTCGGTGGCATCGCCCTCGAAGGGGCCGATCTGCCAGTTGAAGTCCTCCTCGGCGGCGAAGATGCGCAGGTTCCCGCCCGGGGTCACGGCGGTGCCGTACTCGGTGGGGCTCACGGTCTGGCTGCGGAAGCGGCCGAGCAGCCCCATCGAGCGACTGAGCGCGTTGCCCGCGAGCACCACGTCCTGGCCCCGCTCGAGCCCAACGGCGACGACATCGCCCACGGCCACGGGATCGACGAACGGCGTGTCGTTCCACACAAGGATGGTGTCGTACCGGCGGAGATCCTCCGGCGTGGGCACCTCCTCCGCCACGTCGAAGACGTCGACACGGGTGATCTCGAAGCCGGCACGCGCCACCTGGTCGACCGTCTCGTCGGTGTTCACGCCCACGCCCTTCGACGCACACATGAGGTCGTCGCGGAGCTGTTCGTTGGCCGTGGCATCCGTCGACGCGCCCAGGATGGCCACGTAGAGCCCGGTCTGGAAGCCGCGTGGGACGTCCGGGATGTCGACCGTCTGGGCGGCCGCGGGGCCGGACCACAGCGCCCCCACGAGCGTGGCCAGGGCCAGGAAGACAGGATGGGTGTTCATGAGCGGACTCCCTCGTTTCGCGAGCGGAAGATCAGCAAGGTGGTGAGCAGCAAGATGGGCATGGGACCAGCAGGTGCCGTCGCGCACCCCTGACCCAGCTCGCCGCCTCCACGGAGTTGGACCCCGTCACAGCGGTCGCCTTCGCCGTCGCGATCGCGATCCTCCTGCAGCGGGTTGAACTGCTCGGGGCAGTTGTCGCAGGCATCTCCCACGAGATCCCCGTCGAGATCGCCGTTCTCCTCGGAGGGGAAGAAGATGCACAGGTCACAGACATCGGTGAACCCGTCTTCGTCGGAGTCCACGAGGTCGGCATCGAAGTTGTCGGGGCAGCCATCGCAGGCATCGCCGATGCGATCGAAGTCGCGGTCTCCCTGTACGGGGTCCACCACCTCGGGGCACACGTCGCAGGCGTCGCCTGCACCGTCGCCGTCGCCGTCTTCCTGCTCCTCGTTGAACCGGATCGGGCAGTTGTCGCAGGCGTCGCCGAAGCCGTCCTTGTCGACGTCCTCCTGCTCCGGGTTGGCGACGGACGGGCAGTTGTCGCAGACGTCTCCGAGGAGGTCGCCGTCGCGGTCGGGTTCGTCGGCGGCGGACGGATCGTCGGGGCACAGGTCACAGGCGTCGCCCACTCCGTCCTTGTCTGCGTCCTCCTGGCCCGGGTTCGGCACGAACGGGCAGTTGTCGCACAGGCTGCCCACCCCGTCGGAGTCGTCGTCTTCCTGGAAGGGGTTCAACACGCCGGGGCAGTTGTCGCACTCGTCGCCGTAGTAGTCGCCCTCGCCCCCGTTGGGTGGCAGGTCGGAGTCCTGCTGCGTGGGGTTGAAGACCGCGGGGCAGTTGTCGCAGGCGTCGCCGATCTCGTCGAGGTCGGAGTCGCGCTGCTCGGGGTTGTCGACGCTCGGGCAGTTGTCGCAGGCGTTGGCGAAGCAGTCCGTGTCGTTGTTCGCCCCGTCGTCGGGGGTGTACAGGCACGCGTCGCACAGGTCGCCGATTCCGTCGCAGTCCACGTCGGACTGGTCGGGGTTGTAGTCGAAGGGGCAGTTGTCGCACCCGAACTCGTAGGTCAGCACGACCTGCCCGTCTTCGTTCACGATCTGGACGCCCGCCCCGTTGCCGCCGAGCAGGTCGCCGTCAACGTCGAGCGGCGCGGTCGGGTACTCGCAGCCGAAGGAGCCGAAGTCGACGTAGTAGTCGGCATTCGGGTAGGGCTTGCCGGTCTCCGGGTCGAGCGTGTTCGCGCACAGCGAGTCGCTCGTGTCGATCGGACGCTCGTCGGACACGTCGATCGTGTCGCAGTCGAGATCCTGGACCACCCACTCGTTCGTGCAGGTCCAGGGCGGGCGCCGGTAGCGCATGGCCCAGAGCAGCGCGTTCGCGAGGATCCGGGCGCCGTCGGTGCCGGCGTTCCAGGACGCGGGGTCGACGCGGTCGGACGGCGGCCAGAAGTTGGCGACCACCACGCGGCCCTCGGTGGGGTCGCTCACGGGAGCGAGCACCACCGCGGGCTCGTCGTTGCTCCAGCGCGCGGTGACCGTGGCGCCCTTCACGGGATCGGTCTGCACCTGGTAGCTGGCGGTGCCCCCGAGGAAGACGTTCATCCCGTTGGTGGTGGGGTGCCCGTTCGTGCCGGGAAGCCAGGCGAAGTCGGGCTCGGGGAGGATCTGGAGGTTGCCCCCGGGCGCGGCCACGGGGCCGGAGGCCATCGGAATCCAGCCCTCGCTGGCGAAGCGGCCCTCGATCCCGATGCCGGGGGAGAACGCGCCGGCCGCGAGGACGACCCCGCCGCCGCGCTCGGCGTACTCGGCGAGCCGGTCGCCGAGGGCCTCGGGGGCGAGGGGGGCCACGTCGGAGAACACGAGAACCGCGTGGTGCTGCTGCAGGTCCGCCAGCGTGGGGGCCACCGACCGGAGGTCGATGAACCGCACGTCGGTGAACTCCCCGGTGCAGCGCAGCGCTTCGCGGACGACGTTGTAGGAGCCGATGTCTTCGGCGGCTCCCAGCACGCCGGCCACCTGGGCGCGGGCTGCGGGGGCGGCGGCCAGGGCGAGCACCCCGGCCACCACGGCTGGCACCACGCGGGCCATCAGGCGCGGCGCTCCCGCCGACGGAGGAGCAGGCCGGTCAGGCCGAGCAGGATCCAGGCGCCGCCGACTCCGGTTCCGGAGGTCGAGCAGCCCTGGGCCAGCGCGCCACCGCCGCGCAGCGAGAACGGGTCACATTCGTCGCCCGCGCCGTCCTGGTCGATGTCGGCCTGATCTTCGTTGGCGTCGTTGGGGCAGTTGTCGCACGCATCGCCGATGCCGTCGCCGTCGCTGTCGGCGTTGGTCTCGGAGGGGAAGAAGATGCAGCGGTCGCACAGGTCAGAGATGCCGTCGCCGTCGGAGTCTTCGTAGCCGTTGTCGGGCGTGTCGGGGCAGCCGTCGCACACGTCGCCCACGAAGTCGCCGTCACGATCGCCCTGGTCGGGGTCCTCGATGTCGGGGCAGACGTCGCACACGTCGCCGATGCCGTCGTCGTCCAGATCGCCCTGGCCGCCGTTGTTGAAGTCCACGCAGTTGTCGCAGACATCGCCCACCCCGTCGAGGTCGAAGTCGGCCTGGTCCCGGTTCGGGATCTCGGGGCAGTTGTCGCACGAGTCGGCGCGGAAGTCGTCGTCCTTGTCGGGCGCCTTGTCGCGGATGCTCGGGTCGTCCGGGCAGAGGTCACACACGTCGCCCAGTCCGTCGCCGTCGGCGTCGGCCTGGTTCGCGTTCGGCGTGAGCGGGCAGTTGTCGCACTGGTCGCCCACCCCGTCGATATCGCCGTCGGTCTGTGCGGGGTTGCAGATGTTGGGGCAGTTGTCGCACGCATCGCCGAAGTTGTCGGGCCGCGGCGGGGTGAACTGAAAGCACAGGTCGCTGTTCATCTGGTCGGGGTTGAACGCGAGCGGGCAGTTGTCGCAGAGGTCGCCCACGTCGTCGATGTCGAGGTCCGACTGGTCGGGGTTGAACGCGCAGACGCAGTTGTCGCACGCCGCCCCGTAGTTGTCCCCGTCGTCGCCGAATGGGCAGCCGACCGCCTGGTCGGGGTTCGGCACGAACGGGCAGTTGTCGCAGAGGTCCCCGACCTCGTCTGCGTCGATGTCGAGCTGATCCGGGTTGAACGCCAGGGGGCAGTTGTCGCAGTCCGCCGTGTTGGTCGAGAAGGTGGCGCCATTCGGCCCGGGCACCTGGATCTCTCCCCTCGAGCGGGTCTGACCCGTGAACGGATCGGTCACGCACCCGATAGGACAGAACGGGCTGCACGTACAGATGAACTGCACGAGCCCGTCGGGGAACGGGTAGTGGGCCGCGGGGTCCACGTCGTCGTTGACGAACCAGTAGGTACAGCCGTGCGACTGGAAGTCGAAGTAGAAGTCGTCGTACTGGTAGGGCTGCCCCGTCAGCGGGTCGATGCGGTCGGTGCAGTCCCCGATGACCTCCCGGGTGGCCACGTCGCGCTCAAGCTCCTCGTCGAAGCTGATCTGCCACGGCCCGTAGATCACCGCGCGGGGATCGTCGAAGTCGATCGGGATCTCGTCGTTGATGTCCAGCAGATCGCAGTCGAGGTCTTGCTCGAAGTCGTAGTTCTGCAGGGCCGTGATCGGCTTGCGGTAGCGCACCGTCCACAGCGCGGTCTCGTTGATGAGCCGCATGCCGTCGCCTCCGGGGAGGAACGACATGTTGATCGCGGCCGTGCGGCCGAGGCTCGCGTCGACCGGGTCCCGGGTGATCAGCAGCGGGCTGCCGTCTTGCCAGATGGCCGGGATCTCGACCCTCGCGACGTTCGAGGGGGGCGTGCGCACCGCGATGTTCTCGGCGCGGAACTGCCCGGCGAAGTTGTTGAACCCGTACACCGCGCGGTGCCCCGCGCGGTAGGGGTCGCCCGGGAGCCACTCGAAGCCCGGCGCCTGCAGGCCGGTCTGCGCCCCGATCTGCACGAACAGCCCCGGGGTGACCGGGGAGTACACGTCGCCATAGCGGCCCTGGACGTTCCACCCGGTGTTGAGCGCGCCGCTCACCGTGACCACCCCGCCGCCGTTGTCGACGAAGTCGGCGAGACGGTTCCCCAGGACGACGGGGTCGCTGAACGCGGCGCCGTTACTGAAGACCAGCACCCCGTGGTAGTTCACGAGCTGGTCAGGCTGCGGCAGTGTCTCCGAGCCATCCCACGTGTCGACCGTCACGAAGCCCTGCAGCTGCGTGAACTCATCGATGAACGCCCGGATGTTCTGGGGCGTGGTGTTGTCGACTGCGGTTGCGACCACCAAGAGGTCCTGGGCGGCGGCGGGCGTTGCCATCAGCAACGCGACCGCCGCACCAAAGATCCGGAACATGCTCCCTCCGCGACTCACGGGTTCTCTTCGCTTTCGTCGCCACCGTCACCGAGGTCGAGGTCCTCGTCTTCGAAGCTGATGTCCTCGTCGATCGGCATGCCGAACTCGTCGAGGACCGGCCCCGTGTCCTCCGGGGGCGGCGGCGCAGGGTTGACCACGGGCACGGTCTGCCCGTTCCACGGCAGGTACTGCTCCGCGGGGTACTCCACGACCTCGTCGATCTCGAGGTACCGGACGATGCGGAACTCGACCCGACGGTTCTCCTGGAGCTGCTCCTCTTCCAGGTCGTCCTGCCCGACCTCGCCGACGAGGGGCTCGACCTCGCCCTTGCCGCGGTAGCTGATCCGCTCGGAGGCCACGCCCTCCTCGAGCATGAGCTCCCAGATGCGGCGCGCGCGGCTCTCGGCCAGGCGGTAGTTGTTCTCGAAGGAGCCTTCCTGCGAGGCGTGCCCCTCGATGATCAGGTGCCCGATCTCGGGCGACTTGTTGATCAGGTCCGACACGGCCGAGAGCACGGGACGCGACTCGGGCTTGAGCCGGTTCGTGTCGACGAAGAACTCGAGCATCTGCGCGATCTCGATCCGGTCCTCGAACTTGACAGCCAGCTCCCCTGCTTCGAACACGGGCTCGACGATCGGAATCTCGGCCGGCTCGTCGGGCTTGGGCGGGGGCGGGAAGTTCTGGGTGTAGATCGGAGGCGCCGGCTCGGGAGGCGCGATCTCGACCACGAGGTTGCCGAGCACCCGCAGGTCGGTGGTGCCGTACCCCTCGGTGAGGCCGCGGCCCGCCGCGATCCCGATGGTCGTGCGCTTGCTCGGGTAGAAGTCGACCCCCGCGAGGGCCTCGAGCGAGTTCTCGGCGCCGCCCCGCAGGAACTCCTGGAGCCCCGCCCGCGCGAGGACCTGGGCGTTGAGCGAGGTGCGGGTGGCGGCGGGGAGGTACAGCCGGGCGGCGTTGCCCCAGGTGACCTCGGAGCCCGCCACGAAGTCCTCGCTCGTCTCGACCGACTGGCTGCGGCTCATCACGCCGAGGTCGGTGGCCACGGTGAGGACGTTGGCGAAGTTGAAGGCCACGAGGCCGCCGGCCGCGAGGCGGAGGCGCGACTCGCCGATGTAGCTCTGCGGGCGGCCGGTCGGCAGCACCACGCCGCCGCGGATGCCGGCGTTGAGGAAGTCGTTCTTGGTCTTGAGGACCGTGAGGCGGGCGGACGCCCCGATGTCGCCCAGGCCGAACCCGTCGGCGCCGAACTGGGGCTGCTCGGTGCCCCAGTTGAGCGCGGTCGGGAGCAGGACGCCGAAGGTGACCCGGCTCACGTCGATCGACGCGCCGACCATCGCGCTGAAGCGGTTGGTCACGACGGCGTTGATCTCGGTGTTCTGCACCGCGTCGTACAGCGTGAGCGGCGCCTGCTGATACTGCAGGAGCGTGCCCGCGCGAACGGTCAGGTTGCGGAACCCTCGCGGCACGTCGACGCCAGTGAACGCCTCGTGGCCGAACGAGGGGCGCAGGAACTCGATGTCGATCGAGTAGCCGTTGGCTTCCTGCGCCGATGCGGGCGTGCTCGCGAGGAGAGCGAGCGCCGCCACGACACCCAGAGAGGAGGTTTGGATCGAATGTTGTCCGTAGCTCACGTCCGCTCCTGATCTTCTGCGGCGGCGATTGTACGTGCGGAGATGACGAACTGCACGCGGCCGCGTCGTTTCGCCCCGGCTGCCGGCCTGGCCCTGGGGTTCGAGCGCCCATCATGCCCGAATGCACCCGTCGGCTTCACTGTGAGTTCACAGTGGGCATACGTGGGGCGCATGCGGCGACCGTGTCTCGCGGACACGTGTCCGCGCTGTGGCGCAAGCGACGACATCTGCGAAGATCTCCGGGGCGGGGGTGACCCGCCCTCTCGGCGACGTTCGCATGTTCATGCCCGGGATCCGGACCGACCTTCAACCAGGTCTTCAGACTTCGAGCAGGATCCGCTCCGGCGCTTCCACGAGCTGCTTGACGCGCACCAGGAAGGAGACCGCCTCGCGACCGTCGATGATCCGGTGGTCGTAGGACAGCGCCACGTACATCATGGGGCGCAGCACGATCTCGCCGCCGACCCCGACGGGGCGATCCTGGAACGCGTGCATGCCGAGGATCCCCGACTGTGGCGGGTTGAGGATCGGCGTGGACATCAGCGAGCCGAACACGCCGCCGTTCGAGATGGTGAACGTTCCGTCCTGGAAGTCCTCGATCCGCAGCTTGTTCTCGCGGGCCTTGACCGCCAGGTCGGCGATCGCGAGCTCGACCTCGGCGAACGACAGCCGATCCGCGTCGCGGACCACCGGAACGACGAGCCCCTTGGGCCCGCTCACCGCGACCCCGACGTTGTAGTAGTGCTTGTAGACGATCTCGTCGCCGTCGATCTCGGCATTGACCGCGGGGTAGGCCTTGAGCGCCTCGATGCACGCCTTCACGAAGAAGCTCATGAACCCGAGCTTGATGTCGTAGCGGGCCTGGAACGCCTCCTGGTGGCGCTTGCGCAGCGCGATCACCTCGCTCATGTCGATCTCGTTGAACGTGGTGAGCATCGCCGCGGTCTGCTGCGCCTCGACCAGTCGCCGGGCGATGGTGCGCCGCAGTGGCGTCATCTTGACGCGCTCGACGCGCTCGCCCGAGGGCGCGGACTCCGCCGACACCCCACCGGAGCCGCTCGCCTGCCCCGACGCTCCGGGCTCGGCGCGGCGCACGTCGTCGCTCGTGACCCGGCCACGCGGGCCGGTGCCACTCACCGAGTCGAGCGCGACCCCGGAGCGCTGCGCCTCGTGGCGCGCGGCGGGCCCCGCCCGCACGCCAGCCCGGCCGCCTCCGCCTCCGTTGCCATTGCCGTCGTCCTTCGGGACGTTCGTGCTCGGGTTCGACTGGGCCTCGGAGGCCTTGTCGCTGCCACCCTCGTCGGCAGCCTCCGCCGAGGCCTCGGCCTCCTCGTCGATCCGGGCCACCACCGCCCCGACCTCGACCTCATCGCCTTCCTCGGCGAGAGCCTCGGACAGCACGCCCCCGGACGGGGCCGGGACCTCCATCGAGGCCTTGTCGGAGTCGAGCTCGACGATCGCGTCGCCGGCGCTCACGGCCTCTCCCGGGCGCTTGATCCAGCGCGCGATGAAGACGGTGGCGACGGACTCGCCGATCTGAGGAATGGTCACGTCCACCATCGTCACTCCAACGCCTGGTCGATCAGGGCCTGCTGCTCTTGCTGGTGCTGCTTGTAGGAGCCCGTCGCGGGGCTGGCCGCAGCCCGACGCCCCACGTAGCGGAGGGGCCGGTCCGGGCGCTCCTCGAGCCAGACCTGCAGGACGTGGGACCACGCGCCCATGTTCTTGGGCTCCTCCTGGCACCACACCACCTCGGCCGGCCCGAACGGCGCGAGGGCCTGGTCGAGCGCGGTGAGGTCGAGCGGGTAGAGCTGCTCCACCCGCACGAGCGCCACGTTCGTGAGCTCCCGCTCCTGCCGTGCGGCGAGCAGCTCGTAGTAGACCTTGCCGCTGCACAGCACGACCCGCCGCACCCCCTGCAGTCCCTCGTGGGTGTCCGGGATCACGGTCTGGAAGCGCCCGCTGGCGAGCTCGTCGAGCGAGGAGGTGGCCATCGGATGCCGCAGGAGCGACTTCGGGGTCATCACCACGAGCGGGGCGCGCACGGGCCGCAGCATCTGGCGCCGCAGGAGGTGGTGGAAGTTCGCGGGCGTGGTGCAGTTCGCGACCTGCAGGTTGTCTTCTGCGCAGGCCTGCAGGAACCGCTCGAGCCGGGCGGAGCTGTGCTCGGGGCCCTGCCCCTCGTAGCCGTGGGGCAGGAGCAGCACGAGCCCGCAGTACCTCCGCCACTTCTGCTCGGACGCCGACATGTACTGATCGATGATGATCTGGCCGCCGTTGACGAAGTCCCCGAACTGGGCCTCCCACATCACGAGCGCGTCGGGGGTGTCGAACGCGTAGCCCACCTCGAAGCCGAGCACCGCGAGCTCGGAGAGGCTCGAGTCGATCGCGTGGAAGTCGGCCGAGACCCCCACGTGCTGCAGCGGGAAGTGCTCCTCGCCCGTCTCGATGTCGGTGATGACCGCGTGGCGGTGGCTGAACGTGCCCCGCCCCGAGTCCTGCCCCGACAGCCGCACCCCGTAGCCCTGGTCCATCAGCGAGGCCCACGCGGCCTGCTCCCCCACCGCCCAGTCGACGGGCCGCTCGCCCTCGACGATCTCCATGCGCTGCCGCAGGAGCCGCTTGATCTTCGAGTGCGCGGAGAAGCCCGGGGGCAGGGTGTTCGCCTTGCGGAGGATCTCGACCAGGCGCTCCTTGTCGAAGGTGGTGTCGGCCGCGTCGCGAATGGAGCCACCGCTATAGCGATCCCACATCCCTTTCATGGGGGAGGGCACGCCGTGGCCCAGGCCGACCACCTGGGCCGAGACCGCCCGCTCGGGGTCGATGTCGAAGTAGCGGGCCTCGTCGGGGTCTTCGCCCTTCATCGGGACGGCCCGCTCGGCGGAGGAAGCCCTCGGCGCCTCGGGCTCCTCGGCGGCCTGCTGCATGTCCGAGAACGAGGCGCGGTGAATCTCGTCGCACTCCTTCTCGGTGAGGGTGCCGATCCGGACGAGGTGCTGGGCGTAGACCTCGCGGGGGTTCGGCTTGTTGCGGATGACCTCGTACATCGCGGGCTGGGTGAAGCTCGGCTCGTCGCCTTCGTTGTGGCCGTGCTTGCGGTAGCAGTACATGTCGATCACGACGTCGCGGTGGAACCGCTGGCGGTAGGCCACGGCCATCTCGGTGACGGCAGCGACGTCGCGCGGGACCTCCCCGTTGACGTGCAGGATCGGCACCGCGAGCATGCGCGCGATGTCGGTCGCGTAGGGGGTGGACCGACCCTCCGCGGGCGGCGTGGTGAACCCGATCTGGTTGTTGACGATCACGTGGATGGTGCCGCCCGTGCGGTATCCCTGGAGCTCCGACAGGTTGAGCGTCTCCATCACCGAGCCCTGCCCCGCGAAGGCAGCATCGCCGTGGATCAGCACCGGGATCACCCGGCTGCGCTCGCGGTCGCCGTCGCGCTGCTGCTTGGCGCGCACCCTGCCCTCGACCACCGGGTTGACCGCCTCGAGGTGGGAGGGGTTGGGGGTGAGGGACAGGTGGATCGCACGGCCTATCTGGGTACGCAGGTCGGCGGAGTACCCGAGGTGGTACTTCACGTCGCCGGAGCCCTGGGTGGTGCCCCCGACGTCCTCGAACTCGCGCACGACCACGTTCGCGGGCTTGCCGAGGATGTTGACGAGCACGTTGAGGCGGCCCCGGTGGGCCATCCCGAGCACGAGCTCGGTGGCCCCGGCGCGGCTCGCGTGGTTCACGAGCATGTCGAGCAGCGGAATCAGGGTCTCCCCGCCCTCGAGCGAGAAGCGCTTGGTGCCGGGAAAGCGACTGTGGAGCATCCGCTCGAAGTTCTCGGCGTCGCACAGCTTGCGGAAGACGCGCCGCTCCTCCGCGGGATCGAGCACCGCGCGGTTCGGCAGCGTCTCCAGGTGCTCGGCCACCCACATCTTCTGCTCGTTGTCCATGATGTTCATGAACTCGGCGCCGATCGGGCCCGTGTAGGACTTGCGCAGGTGCGCGAGCAGCGCCCGGAGGGTGGCCCGCGGGGGCATGCCGTAGGCCGGGTGCGTGTCGACGACCTCGTCGAGGTCGGCCTCCTCGAGGCCGTAGAAGCCGAGCGTGAGCTCCTCGTGCACCCGGCGCTCCCGCCGGCCGAGGGGATCGATCTGAGCGTCGAGGTGCGCGCGCACCCGGAACGCGTTGATCAGCATGACGACCTTGGCCTGACGCGACCCGGCGGCCTCGGCAGGGCTCGCGCCGGGAGCTCCCCCAGCGAAGATCGAGCGCGGCGCGGCGCGCGGCCCCCGCAGCGCGGCACCGTTCGTCGACGGCGGCTCGAGCTGCTCGAAGTACGCGCGCCACGCCGGCGCCACGCTCGCGGGCTCCTCGAGCCAGCGGAGGTACAGCTCGTCGAGGTACTGCGCGTTGTCGCCGCTGAGCAGGCTGGGGAGCGTGGTGGGGGTGTCGGGCGTCACGCCTGGGCTCCTGTCCCGGGGTCCGTCGTCTTGCCAGGTATCGAAAGTCTAGGAACCGGCCGCAGGAAAATCGCAAGCGGAGCCGGCTTCCGCATCAGGGGAGAGGGCGCTGCTTGCGGACCCAGGCGCGGATGCGCTCTTCGAGCACGCCCAGGGGAACGGGCCCGCTCTCGAGCACTGCGTCGTGGAAGTCGGGGAGCGAGAATGCGCTGTTCAGCTCGGCCTCGGCCTCGGCGCGGAGCCGCCGGATCTCGAGCTGGCCCACCTTGTAGGCCAGCGCCTGGCCCGGCCAGGTCACGTAGCGATCGACCTCGTTGACGATGTTGTTCCGGGCCAGCGGCGTGTTCGCGACCATGAACGCCTCGGCCTGCTCGCGCGACCACCCGAGCTGGTGGACCCCCGTGTCGACCACCAGGCGCGAGGCCCGCCACGCGTCGAACGACAGCATGCCCAGTCGATCGGTGTCGCCCGAATACAGGCCCATCTCCTCGGCCAGCCGCTCGGTGTAGAGCGCCCAGCCCTCCACGTAGGCAGTCACCTCGCCGTGCTTGCGGAAGGCGGGGACCCCAGGCACCTCCTGGCTGATCGCGATCTGGAGGTGATGGCCCGGGATCGACTCGTGGAAGGCGAGCACCTCGGCCTCGTGACGGGGACGGGTGGTCGGCTCGTGCACGTTCACGTAGTACACGCCCGGCTCGGAGCCGTCGGGGCGCGCTGGCTGGTAGTAGGCGACCGTGGTGTACGGCGCGAGGTAGGCCGGAATCCGCTCCACCGTGCACGCAGCCTCGGGCAGCCGCCCGAAGAACGCCGGGATCTTCGCGCGCGCTCTCGCGAGCGCGTCCTCCGCGGTCTGCTCGATCTCCTCGGCGCTGTCGAAGCGGAGCGCCTCGTCGGTGCGCAAGCGCTCGAAGATCGCCGCCAGATCGGAGGTGCCGAAGACCCGCTGGCCGATCTCGCGGAACTCCGCGTGGATGGACTCGAGCTCGGCGAGACCGAGCTCGTGCAACGCCTCGGCGGACCGGTCGAGGGTGGTGTGGCGGCGGATCAGCGCTGCGTAGCACTCCTTGCCCCCGGGCAGGGCGTGCAGCCCGACGGCGGCCCCCTCGCGGCTCGCCGGAAGGACCTCCTCTTGGAGGCTCGTGGCGTAGGCCCGCAGGGCCGGCCGGATCTCCTGCTCGACGACCTGCCGCAGCTCGGCGGCCCAGGGCTTCGGCCCCTCCCAGGTGCTCGGGGCGCGCGGGAGACTCGCCACCCGCACGCGCGCGGCCGGGTCGAGCAGCGGCGAGTCGTCGAGCGGCGCGGCGAGCTGCGCCTCGATCATGGCGAGGACCTTGCCGAGCGACTCCCGGTTCGTGACGAGGCCGCGCGCCACGCCGGTGGCGAGGTTGCGGCGGGCCCCTCCGATGGCCGCGGGGAGCGCCCGGTACCTGGCGAGCAGGGCGACGGCGGCCTCCGGCGAGTCGAGCCGGGCCCGCTCGGCCACGCGGTTGGCTGCGACGAGCGCGTTGTCTCGCGCGCTGATCGTCCACAGCGGCAGGTCGCAGGCCTCGGTGGCGAGGCTGTGCTGGAGGTTGGCCACGAACAGGTCGCGCGTGAGCTCGTCGGCCGGGGACAGGGACCCCTCGGGCAGCGACGCCGCGCGCACGAGCCAGTCGCGACGGCGCCGGACGAAGATCTGGCGCGCTTCGGGCGAGGGATCGAAGAGCTCGCCGTCGCGCTCGCGGTGGCCGAGCTCGCTCGCCCACTCGGGGAAGCGGGCCATCGTGGCACTCCAGTGGTCGCGGACGATGGCGCGGAGCAGCGGGCTCGCAATGCCCTCGGTGGCGGTGAGCACGGGCTCCTCGCCGGTAGCGGCAGGCCCCTCGGCGGACGCCTCCGGCACGCCCTCGGGGGAGACCGCCTTCGGGCTACACCCAGGGAGCAGCACGCCGATCCACAGGCTCGTGAGCAGCCAGCGCCAGACCCGCATCGTCGCCTCCTGGCTGCGACTATGCTGCCGGGCCCCTGCCGCAAAGGCCGAAAGATGACCGCTGGTGCCTTCTCCGCTCCGCTCGCCGGGGTCCGCGTCCTCGACCTCACCGGGAACCTGCCGGGGCCCTACACCACCTTCCTGCTGCGCGCCTGGGGGGCCGAGGTCCTCAAGGTGGAGCCGCCCTCCGGCGACCCCGCGAGGCACTCCCCGCGGCTGTTCTCGCTGCTCAACCGCGGCAAGCAGTCCATTCGGCTGGATCTGAAGCGCGAGGCCGGACGCGCCCGGCTGCTCGAGCTGGTGGAGGACCGGGACGTGCTCGTGGAGGGGTTCCGCCCGGGGGTCGCGGAGCGGCTGGGCTGCGGCGAGCAGGCGGTCCGGGCCCGCAACCCGCGCCTCGTGTACTGCTCGATCAGCGCCTACGGGCAGACGGGCCCCCGGCGGGACGAGCCCGGGCACGATCTGAACGCCCAGGCGCTGGCGGGGGTGGCGTGGCTCGCGCGGGACGCCCGGGGCCGGCCCCACGGCCTGCCGCTCCCCATCGCGGACCTGTCCGCCGCGCTGACCGCGGCCGCCAGCGTCTGCGCGGCGCTGTACCAGCGGGAGCGGGAGCCGGAGGGCCCCCCGGCCACCCTCGACGTCGCGATGGTCGACGCGGTGACCTCCTGGGCCTCCCTGTGGTCGGAGGGCGTCGACTTCGCCGCCGACGCCGAGGCCGCGCTCGGCAGGGTTCCCGGCCTCGCCCGCGAGCGGCTGGTCGAGCGCCTCGACCGGCAGCGACTGCACGCGCTGCCCCACTACGACGTGTACCGCTGCGGCGACGGCCGCTGGCTCGCCGTGGGGATCGTGGACGAGCGGAAGTTCTGGGACCGCTTCACCGCGGCGCTGGGCGCGCCCCGGCTCGCGCGCCTGCCCCTGCCCGCGCGACTGGTCCTCGGCGGCGTCCTCAAGCGCGGGATCGGCTGGGTGCTCGCGCGCAAGCCACGCCATCACTGGCTGCGCACGCTCGGGGCGGCAGACCTGCCGGTGAGCCCCGTCCTCACGCCCGCCGAGGCGCTGACCGACCCCCACCTGGCCGCCCGCCTGGCGGAGGCCGGAGGGACCGCGAGGGCCCCCATTCCTGGCGCGGAGCCCCTTCCCGACGCGATCGACGAGACCTGATGGGCGCCCCCGAGGATGGCGCACCTTACCAGATGTCGCGGCCTTCACGCCACCGGTGGGCGTCACTAGCCTCTCGACGCCGCGCCGAACCCTGGGTTAGGCCACAGCGGCACACGCTGCCCGACTCGGGGCAGGTGCAGTTCAGAGCTGTGTCCGCGCTCGCTTTTCGGCGCCTGCGGACCGATGGGAGGAGACCTATGCACCGCTTCATCACCACCGTTCCGCTGGCCCTCGCCGTCTTCGCCCTCGGGTGCGACGACGGGGTCACTCCGTTCGACAAGGAGACCTCGGGTCTCACCGGGTACACGGCCTACACCGCGTACACCGGCGACACGGCCACCAAGGACTGTCCGTTCAAGGGTCCGGTGCTCATCACCCAGGCCAACGTGACCTGCCCCCTCGACAAGGTGGAGACCGTCGTGTTCACCGTCGAGACCGAGGGCGTGCCCTTCGACGGCCTCGCGTACTCGCAGGAGACGGCCAACACCGAGCCGCAGTTCTCCGACGAGCACACCCTCGACGTCATCGACGAGGACAAGGATTGTGGCGCATTCGCCACCCTCGGCGCGTCGATCCAGACCGACCTCGTCTACGCCGACGGCGAGATCGCGCGCGCCGACGAGTCGACCTACTTCAGCTGCGACGACGACCAGCACTACGGCGCCGACGTCATGACCTACGCGTTCCGGGTCTACGACGCCGACAACAACCTGCTGGACTGCATCATCGCCGGTGAGAACCCGAAGGCCGTCCTCGACGACAAGTTCGACAACCTCACCGATCCGTCGAATCAGGGCGAGCTCGAGAAGGGCTGCGACATCGGCGTCCTCACGAACGCCTACTGAGCTGGCGCCCCTCGGGGATCCTGGAGCGGCGGAGCACCGCGGCGCTGGATAGGCGGGGGCACCCGCCGGGCCCTCTGGCCCGAGCGGGGCTCGTCTCTCCCGGAGGCCCCGTGTCGCCGCCCTCTCGTCGAGACCGCCGAGACCGCCGGTCCCGCAACGTCGAAGACACCACAGGGACTGGTCGCTACCCGGGCTACTGGGTCAAGGAGGGGTACCTCCCCGAGGCGGTGGAGATCCCCGACATCGTGATCCCCTCGGCGGAGGTCTCGCAGGCCCTGGCCGTGCGCTTGAGCGGGCAACCCGAGCGCCCTCCGCCGCCCGCCGCGCAGCCGCTGCGGGCGGAAATCGAGATCGAGCAGACGCTGGGCGACGAAGACTCGATCTTCGCGCCGCGCGCCGAGATCGCCCACACGGAGGCGACCGAGCTCCGCCAGGGGGTGCCGGAGCTGCCGCGCGAGCCGCCACTGCGGGACGCGCCGAGGGCCGCTCCCCCGGAGCGTCGGCGGCGCCGCCGCGAGCGGGCCGCCGCCGCCTCGTTCGACAGCGCAAAGCAGCCACCGCGGCCCTCGTCCCCCGCCTCGGCGGACCGCTTCGCGCCGGCCCCGCGTGCCCAGCGCCCCACGCACCTCCCCCGCCCCGCCTCCACCGACGGGTACCGCGAGCCGCTCGGGCTGGCCCCGCCGGCCGATCCGGAGCCGTGGGGCGCGCTGCGAACCGGCGAGCTGGATCTGGACTCCTCCACGGGAGAGATCTCGCTCGGCCTGCCGGTGCTTCCGATCGACGAGCTCGACCCCGCGCCGCTCGATCTCGGGCCCGAGCACGCCGATCGTCGGAGGTCGGCGGTGAGCGGCGGGGTGGCGCTCCTCCTCCGCACCGTGCTCGTGGGCATCGTATTCCTCACGGCGTTCGCGATCGGCCTCGTGGCCTGCGTGGGCGCCTATCTGCTCGTCACGGGCGTGCTGGGCTGAGGGCCCGCGCGTCGGGCAGCTGAGGCTGCAGCCAAGCCGCCAGCGAGCCAGGCACCTGGCGAACCCCCTCCACGTAGGCCTGGTGGGCCTCGATCACGTCCTCTCGCGCCGCCGCCAGCTGGCTCATCCGCCAGCTCGCCCGCGTGTAGGCGGCCGTCCCCGGGGCCATCGCCTCGCTGAGCAGCCTCTCGGCCTCGCCCACGTAGTGCACGGACGCCCGCGTGCGCTCCGCGGCCGACGTCGCGGTCGCGACCGGCTTCCAGTGCGCGCGCACGAGGGCTTCCTCCACGCCCAGATCGCGCAGGTCGTGGACGAGCGGCTCCTGGTGCTGGAGCAGCACCTCGTCGAGCCGTACCCGAGCGTGGCCGAAGGCCTGCTGCGTGTGCTGGATCTGCCGGTGCCCCCAGGCGATCGGCACCAAGACGAGGCCCACGAGCAGCACGAGCGCCCCCGCGGAGCCGAGGAACCACGTGCTGTGCAGCGTGTGCTCGAGCTCGCGACCGAGCTCCCGGATCCACTCCGGCAGTGGCTCGGCGGTCTCCGGGCCGGGGGGCTCCTCGCGCGGCGCCACCGACGGCAGGGTGCCCTCGGCCTCGTCGTGCGGCACCTGCGCGGGCGTGGGCGCTCCCACCACGACCGGCCCCTTCGGCGAGGGCACCGCGTCGCGGTCGACCCAGTCCGGGGTCTGCTGGGCCGCCGCGTCCTGGCGGGCGGGCATCTCGTAGCTCCTGCGCAGGACCTCCGCGGGCGGCCCGGCAGCTGGACCGACCGGGGGCTGCGAGCGGTCGATCACGATCGAGATCTCCACGTACTCGTCGACCTCCTCCGCTACGTGGTGGCGGTCGAGCACCACCTCCACCGCGTCGGGGGGTAGTGCCTCGGCCGCCGCCGCCAGCTCGGTGCTGAACGCGGCCGCGGTGGCCGGCCGCGCGGTGCTCCGATCCGCCATGGCGCGCGCGAGGAAGGCCTCAAGACACGCGGGCACGGGGCGGTCGGCCCGCTCACGGTAGCGATCGATCGGATCCGCGCCCGTGAGCATGACCCAGAGCGTAACGCCGAGGCTGTACAGGTCCGCCCGCTCGTCGGCCGCCGACGCGTCGGCCGCCTGCTCGGGAGCCATGTACCCCTCGGTGCCCATGGTGGCGCCGGTGCGGGTGCGGCCGGAGCTGCGGCCGCGGACGATGCCGAAGTCGCCCAGCTTGCACACCCCGCCGCGGGCGAGCATCACGTTGTGGGGCTTCACGTCGCGGTGGATCATCCCCGCTGCGTGGGCGACCTCGAGCGCGCTGGCGATCTGCAGCACGCAGTCGACGGCAAGGCGCGGGGGCAGTGCCCCGTGGCGCTCGAGCCAGCGGTCGAGGGAGCCCGCCGGCAGGAACTCCATCACGATGAAGGGCAGCCGGGCGTCCGGGACCACGTCGAACACGCGCACGATGTGCGGGTGCTCGAGCTGCGCCATCGCGTGGGCCTCGGACTGGAACCGCTCCCGGAGCGACCGCTTGCGGGCATAGGCGGGGAGCATCACCTTGACCGCCCGATGCAGCTGCAGCCGCTGGTCGTGCACCTTGTAGACGGCCGCCTGTCCGCCCACGCCCACGCGGGACTCGATCCGGTACCGCCCATCGGCGAGCGTGGCTGCGACCTCGACCGACACGGACAACCCCCACACTCCCTGATCGGTCCCGGTGCCCAGTCCTGAACGCGATGAGTGCCTTATCGGCGCGACGATGCAGCGCAAACCTTTGTCTTGGCGGCTTGCGGGCCTCGGCGGGCGGAGTCACGTCACTCGCGATCCCGGGGCGCTCCCTCGGGTCCAGACGACGAAGGGCCCTCCGGGTCCTCGCTGGCGTGACCGGCGCGGAACATCGACGTCTGCAGGAGCGCGGGCACCTCGGCGAGCGTGCGCGGCGCACGCTCGGGTGCCGACACACCGGAGATCACGACAGGCACGCCCGTGGTGTTCCGCGAGAGCTCGCCCGCGACGACCACGATCGGCGGCGACGCCGCGTCGAGGCGCGTAAGGGCGTCGACCAGTCGCTGGGCGGCGTCGTCGACCTGGCGGACGGCACCCAGGACCTCCGGATCGTGGTTTGGGTAGCGCTCGCGCAGCGTGCGGAGGTCCTCCGGCGGCACGCGATAGGGGGGCACCCCGTCGACGAAGCTGACCACGAGCAGGTAGGGCACCTGGGGGTGAGCCGCTCGGTGACGACGCACGAGAGCGAAGGCCATGTCGGCGGTCTGGCGAGCTCGCAGGCGCGAGCGCATCTGCAGCCCGTGAGGCTGGGCATTCCGGAAGTGGTCGAAGCCGTTGGCGAACCGATCGCCGGGAAGCGCCGGGTCTGCCATCACCGCGTAGGTTCGGTAGCCGGCGCGCTGCAGGGACGCGGGCCAGCTCGCGAGCCACCCGGTGTCGGGCGGGAGGGGCGCGAGAACCACCCCCTGGCGACCGAGCAGGCCCACGAAGGGCGTACGGCCCCAGGCCGCGCCGTAGGGCTCGAGCCACTCGGGCTGCACGCCGGCCAGGAGGACCACGACCGCGCTGCGTGCTCCGTCGGGCGCGGCGGGCCGCTCCGCGAGCTCGTGGCGCTCGACGAGCGCCGCCTCGGGCAGCGGCGCAGCGCGCTCGGGCACCTCGGCGACGCTTGGGGACGGTGGTTCTCCGCCGCACGCGGCCACCGCCAGGGCGACGACGACGCCAAAGCGACGCCGCTCCCGACCGGTCGCGCGGCGCGCGCGCATCGACACCTCCACCGTCCTCCGAGGAGGTAGCTCGCTCGCCGCCCCCCGCCACCCCGCGCGGGATACGGGCGGGGCATGTTGCTCTTCGCCTATGGCTCGCTGATGTACGAGCCCGAGCTGCCGCTGTCGGTGACCGCGGCCTACCCGGCGCGGCCACAATCGCGGTCAAGGACAAGGATGTCGGTCA
>CAYMSU010000053.1:0-656 GCA_964393165.1 uncultured Enterobacteriaceae bacterium | reverse complement strand
CGCCGGCGCGGCTCGCGGGCTACCATCGGGTGTTCAACAAGCGTTCGCGAGGGCGAGGGTGTCCCGCGGCCTTTGCCCCCGCGGTCCCTGCGGTTCCGGGCTTCGACCGTGGCGGGGACCGCCAGTCGCTGGTGCTGGGCACCGCCTCGGGGGGCCACATCGACGGCTTGGCGCTCGAGTACCCGGAGCGCATGGCGCCGGAGCTGTTGCCGGCGATGGAGCGCCGCGAGGGCCGGGGCTACGTGCGCACGTCGGTCGAGATCGTGGTGGGCGGGGAGCGCCGGTCGGCGCTGACGTGGCTGACGCGTCCAGGCACGGATCTGCTGGTCGATCTGGAGCTCGTCGCGCAGGCGCAGGTCCTGATGGCGGCCACGCCGCGGGCCGACGTGGATGGCCGGGCGCGCGGCGCGCACTACCTGCTGCGCACGCTGGACGCGCTCGAGGCGATGAAGGCCTGGGACCCTCGGATGGAGGCGCTGGGGGAGCTGGTCCGGCGCGGCGTTGACCCAGGTGGTGACGCTGGTTACTCCTGACGGGTTCGCGGCGCCGACGTAGGTGCGCCAGCGGATACCCCGCTTCCTTCCCGCTTAGCTCAGTTGGTTAGAGCATCGGACTGTTAATCCGAGTGTCGCTGGTTCGAGTCCAGCAGCGGGAGC
>CAYMSU010000052.1:0-19667 GCA_964393165.1 uncultured Enterobacteriaceae bacterium | reverse complement strand
AGCCGGGCAGCTCCACGAGGCCGAGATCCACGGAGCGCCGGGTAAGCCACAGCCCCATCGCGGCGGCCACCACGGCGAGCACCGACCGCTCGCCCGAGCGCCAGGGCGGGATGGGCGGCGCCGGGACGGGCCGGCCCCCACCCCCCTCCGGGAGAAGGAGCGTGGTCACGCCCCACCACGCGAGCGGCAGCCCGACGACGGTGAATGGCACGCCCACGGCGAGCCATCGGGCAAAGCTGATCTCCTGCCCCACCTGGTCCAGGGCCACCTGCGCGAACACAGCATTCGGGAAGGTCCCGATCAGCGTGGAGACCCCACCGATGCTCGCGGCATAGGCGAGCGCGAGCGCGTAGGCGCTCCTCGAGCGGGGGCCGACGCCGGACTGGTCGGCCATGAGCAACGCCAACGGCAGCATCATGACCGTGGTCGCGGTGTTGCTGACCAGACCGGACAGCACCGCGCAGGCGATCATCAAGCCGAGGACGGCTCGCCGAGGGCTCGCGCGCAGCGCGGCCGGTCGCAGCAGGACGGCCACGAGGCGCTCGTGCAGGCCGACGACCTCCATCGCCCGACCGAGCACGAAGCCCCCGAGCATGAGGAAGATGAGCGGGTGCCCGTAGGGCGCTGCGACCTCCCGGATCGGCGCCACGCCGAGCGCCGGAAACGCGACCAGGGGGACGAGCGCAGTAACGGTGATGGGCAGCACCCCGCCGAGCCACCACCACGCCATGAGTACGGTGACGCCCAGGGTGCGCCAGCCCTCTACCGACAGCCCCTCGGGAGCGGGCGAGGCGACGATGACCCCGCACACCAGCAGCCCCCCGACGACCCCTGCGAGCCGGTAGTCGGCGCGGCCCTGCAGCTCCCCCCAGCGGGCGACCACGCGAGCCAGGGCTGCCATCGCCCGCCTGATCCCGCCATCCGCCACCTCGCCCTCCGCCTGCGGTCACACCTGATACGACGCCTTGTTGCCGACGTCGAAGTGCAGGGGCATCCGCAGCTTCGACCAGGCCAGCACGGCGTAGATCCCGGCGGCGGCGCCGAGCAGGAGCGCACCGGCCGTGGCCCAGCCCGCGAGGAGGGGCACCAGGGACGCAGCCAGCAGCACGGGCACGAGGCGAAGGCCGGGAATGCGGAAGCAGAGCCGCTCCTTGAGCGCGAGGCCCGACAGCGACACGAACAGGAAGCCGAGCCCCGCGTGGCCGAGCCAGTGCGCGGCAGTCCCCGCCGTCGATGCTCCGACGAAGCAGAAGGCGGCGCCGGTCCACGCCGAGAGGCCGATCATCCAGCGAATCCGCTTGTCGTAGAGGTGGAGATGGGCGACGGCGAGGGCCGTGCCGGCCAGGATCACGCCGTGCGGAATCCAGGAGGCCAGCGACGCGCCGGCGGTCACCCCCCGCGACGCGAGCAGCGCGAGCCCCACCGCCGAAGTGACCAACCCCAGCCGGTACATCACCACCGTAAGCCGGTCGAAAGTATCCATATCAGGGACGTGATCGGGATCTGCCATCGATTCCTCGGGTGCGCGTGCGGCAAGTCTGGTGTAGTGCGGGTCCGCTGCGGGCTCCCCGCACGCACACGATGGTGCATGTGGGTTCAAGGGTCCCGCGGGAGCGCCGATCGACCCCGGAGTGAAGAGGCCATGACGCGCGCGACCCGGATTCTGTCATGTTCAAGATGATCGCGCTGCTGTGGGAAACGTACCGTGAATGGACGCGGGACAACGCCACGCGCCAAGGCGCCGCGCTCGCGTACTACGCGCTCTTCGCCTGTGCGCCCCTGCTCCTCATCGCCACCGCGGTCGCGGGGGCGGTGTTCGGTGATCAAGCCAGCGACGAGCTGCTCGTGCAGCTCGAGGTGCTCACCACGCCGGAGCTCGCCCGCACCGTCCAGACGCTCGTCGACAACGCCGCAGAGAGCCGCTCGTCGGGCATCTTCGCAGGCACGATCGGCGTGCTCACCTCGCTCTACGCGGGGGCCTTCGGGATGTTCCAGCTCCAGTCCACGCTGAACCAGATCTGGGGCGTGCGGCCGAACCGTCAGGGCGGTGTCTTCGCCACGCTTCGCGGCCACCTGCTCGCCTTCACGAGCGTCGTGTCATGCGGGTTGCTCCTCCTCGCCTCGGTGATCGGCACGATGGTGCTCCGCGGGGTGGCCGAGCAGGCCGCGGGCCGCCTGCCGTCGAACTGGCCGCTGTGGCGGGCCTTCCAGGAGATCGGCGGGTTCCTGCTGGCGATGTTGCTGATCTCGGTGATCTTCAAGACGCTGTCCGACGCGCGACCTTCCTGGAAGCAGGCGCTCGTGGGGGCGGCGATGAGCTCGGGGCTGTTCCTGGTCGGCAAGCACGCGATCGCGTTCTACCTCCGCGAGATCGGCACCTCGTCGGTCTTCGGTGCAGCCGGCGCGGTCGTGGCGGTGCTGATCTACACCTACTACGTCGCGCAGGTCGTCCTGTTCGGCGCCAAGTTCACCCACGTGTGGGCCCGCAACCAAGGGGAGCCGATCCGGCCGGGGCCGCACGCCGTGCGGGTGACCACCATGCGGCACGAGCCCGCCTGAGTGCCTCAACGGCCCAGGCGGTTCCTCCGGATCCATCGGGCCCGGTCGCGCCGGATGAGGTACCGGTCGGTGGCGGTGATCGCCTCCTGGGCGCGCTCGTAGAGCGCCTGAATGACCGGATCGTCGGGGGCCTGCCGCGCGAGGGGCCCCACCACCCGGAGCGCTTCGTAGGACCGCTCCATCTCGAGCAGGCTCTCCGAGAGCCGCATGCGCACCCCCGCCTGCCAGGGATCTAGCTGAAGCGCCTCCTGCATCTGGTCGATCGCCTCGTCGGGCCGCCCGAGCTCCCAGAGGATCTCGCCCATCGTCATGTGGGCCCACGACGACCAGGGGACCCCCTGGAGCCCCCGCTGGGCGGACTCGAGCGCGGCCTCGAGCTGGCGATCCTCGAGCAGGAGCTCCGCCCGCACGAGCGCGAGCTCGGGGTGGCTCGGATACCGCACCATGAAGTCGGCGGCGTGGGCCTCCGCGCGCTCCAGATCTCCCTGCATGCGCGCGCACCGCGCCCGACCCGCCATGGCCTGGGGGCTCGGCTGCAGCGCGAACGCTCGCTCGAACCAGTGCCCCGCCCCTGGCCAGTCTCCGCGGGCGGACGCGATCGCCGCGAGCTGAAGTGCGAGCGTGCTCGACGGAGCCCGCTCGTAGAGGTCGAGGAACCGGGCCTCGGCTTCCTCGAGCTCCCCGCGACGCCTGCGGATCTGGGCGTGGAGCAGCTGCACCCCGAACGCGTCCGGTAGTCGCTCGGTGAGCACGTTGGCAAGACCCTGAGCTTGCAACAGTAGGCCCGCGCCCATCCGCTCCCGCGCTCGCCACGCGAGCGGCACCGTGTCGATCACCGAGCGAGGATCCGTCTCGCCCGGGGCCGCCGAGGGATCCCCCGCCGTGAGGTACCCCATGGCCGAGAGCATCGCGAGGGAACGGGGATCCAGCGGCACCTCGTCGGGCTGCCCCCGCTCCATCCGGCGCTGCTTGCGGTGGAGGGGACGCGCCTGCCGGGCCCCGTCGACCTTCTCGGCTCGCCGGATCACGTGGCCGGCCGCCGCGCCGTAGGACCCCCAGGCGCCCTCGACGTAGCGGCCGCGGTCGTCGGTGTAGGCGTACATCGGAGCAAGGCCGAGGCTGTACTGGCCGGCCAGCGACTCGCTGTAGGCATGCCCCGAGCCGCCGCGCCGGAGATCCCTGCCGTGTAGCCGCGCCGGAGCCTCGACCTGCGCCAGGCCGAGGATCGTGGGCGCCAAGTCGACGTGGGACACGACCTCGGACCGCGCATGGCCAGCGGCGAACCCCGGGCCGCGGGCGATGAGCGGCACCCGGAGGCTCGCATCGTGCAGCAGGAAGCCGTGGGTGGCCTCGCCGCCTTCCCCCAGGGACTCGCCGTGGGGCGCGGTGACCAGGATCACCGACGCGTCCGCCCAGTACCGCTCGTCCCAGGCGTTGAAGAGGCGATCGAGCTGTGCATCGACGAAGGCGATCTCGCCGTCGTAGTCGTCCGCCACCCGGCTGCGCCAGGGCTCTGGGGGATCGTAGGGCCAGTGCGGATCGAACAGGTGCACCCACACGAACACCGGCCCGTCGTCAGGAAGCGCCGCCAGCGTGCCCAGCACGTCGTCGACCACCTCGTTGGCCGGTCGCTGGTCGCGCCACGTGATCTGCGTGGGATTCCCCTCCACGATCGGGTCATGGTAGAGGTCGAACCCTTGATCGAGGCCCCAGCGCCGCTGTGACGTGTACGCGCTCGTGAATGCCATCGTGCGGTAGCCAGCCGCCGACAGCCTCTCCGCGACCGTCGGCACGCTCTCCGCAAGCCGGAAGTCACCTTCGTTCCTTACTCCATGCGTCGGGGGGTACAGCCCGGTGAGGATCGTGGCGTGGCTCGGGATGGCCAGAGGCGCGCTCGAGTAGGCGCGCATCCACGTCGTGCCGGTCGCGGCCAGGCGGTCGAGGGCCGGAGTGTGCCCGCTGGCGTACCCATAGGCCCCGAGGCGGTCGGCCCGCGTGGTGTCGACCGTGACCAGCAGGATGGCCGGCTTGGGCTGCGCCACGCCCAGCCGGGAGGTGTCGGGGATGCAGCAGGCCTGGGCCATCGCCGCGAGCACGAGGCCCCACAATCGCGGGTGCGGTTGCGGTTGCATGTCGATCCTGACGGCCCTCGCTGGTCTCGTGCCTACCGGCGGCAGCAGTGCAGTATCTCGTTCTACCCGGAAGCTCCGGCGCCTCCGCGCTCCGCCGGCCGAGACCCCGCCCCGCGAAGCTGGGCTTGGACGCAATCACAGGTCACCCGGGGCGCTTGGCGCGTGGTGCAGCCGCGGGCGTTAACAGCGCCGGGGGCCCGCTGCACAGCAAGGCCGACAAGACGCTCCACT
Organism: uncultured Enterobacteriaceae bacterium; assembly: GCA_964393165.1. Classification (GTDB taxonomy): domain Bacteria; phylum Myxococcota_A; class UBA796; order UBA796; genus DRPG01. The sequence goes on along the minus strand of CAYMSU010000052.1, from coordinate 14,745 downwards.
CCTGACTCGCTCGCCACCCCCGACAGTGGTGGAGGCTTCCCCCGATGGTTATTGCGAATCCTCGCGCATCCGTGCATCTTGCCGGCGTCGGCCCAGGGCCCGCCACCGTCGCGACCAAGCGAAGAACGGCAGGAAAGGCGAATCAGGGGTTCGTCGATACTCGGGGCTGGGTACAACTGCTTTGCCGGAGGGCATCGTGGCTTTCGTGGGTTCACTGAAGCGTGGCGCAGTCACCGCCGCACTGCTCCTCACAGCTTCCATCGCCGCCGCACAGGACCCTGCGTCCGACGGCGCGACCGAGGAGGAGGAGCGTGAGGCGGCGGAGCTTCCGCCGCCGCCGGCGACCACGATCTCCCAGCCCGCGGCGCTGCCGCCACCGCCGGAGGACGAGCTTCCGATCCCCACGCTCACCATCGATCGGGTTCCACCGAGCACCAGCTTCGAGTTCGCGGTGCAGGTCAGCTACGGGTCGGTCGCGTACTTCCAGGACGCGGTGCCCGCATGGGTGGGCTTCGGGCTTCGGGGTGGCTGGGGCAAGAACTTCGGCCTGCACCGGCTCGGCCTCGCCGGCACGGTGACCGCCGAGGGGGACTTCGGCGTGCACACCCTGCTCGCCTTCGAGCCGAGCATCACCTGGGACTTCGTCAGCCCCGACGGGCTCCTGCTCGGGATCGGCGCGGGCCCCGCGGGCATGTACACCCATCGCAACGCCACAGTGAACGCGGAGGCCGGATTCGAGCTTGCCCCGTCGGTGGTCGCCCGACTCGGCTGGTCGCAGACGTGGAGCCGCGTGGGCAGGCGGCTCTTCGTCTTCATCGAGCCGAAAGTCCGGTTTACGCCCGAGGGCCCCACCCCGCTCGTGGCCATCGCCGTCGGGTCCGGCTCCGGCCGTTGACCTGCGGCGACAGAACCTGACGACCGCGGTCCCGGTACGCAGCCACACTTGGCGACGCGTCTCGGCGGTGTTGTTATACGCCCCGAGCAGCGGACACACGTAGTCTCGTCGGGTACTCGCCCGGCGCCGAGAGAACTCACACATCTTCGCCCGCCGGGACCGCTGGACCCTCTCATCGAACAGCGGGCGGCGCGTGCGAATCCCGAGGAGGTCCCGTGACCCGGAGTATGCTCGCTTTCCTCATGGCCGGTCTGGTGTTCGGTGGGTGCAGCGATCCCGAGCTCGAGAAGCGCCTGGCCGACATGGAAGAGCGCGTGAAGGCCCTCGAGGCGCGTCCCGCGGGCGGTGCGGCCGCGCGCGCCGCGAGCCCCGAGGACGAGCAGGCCGCCGCCAACCTCCTGAAGGAGGCGCAGACGGCCTACGAGGGTCTCGACATGGAGACCACCAAGGCCAAGCTCGACGAGCTCGCCAGCAAGTACGGCACCTCCCGGGCCAACCGCGCGGCACAGCGCCTCAAGGCCGAGGTAGACGTGGTCGGGCGCGACGAGGCGAACCTCGAGGTCGAGAAGTGGTTCAAGGGCACCGAGGCCGACGTGACCGGTGGCGAGGCCACCCTCTACGTCTTCTGGGAGGTCTGGTGCCCCCACTGCAAGCGCGAGGTGCCGAAGCTCTCCGCGACCTACGAGAAGTTCAAGGGCCAGGGCCTCACGATGGTGGGCCTCACCAAGCAGACCCGCGGCGTGACCGACGACGCGGTCAAGGAGTTCATCGACACGCAGAACGTCTCGTACCCCATCGCGAAGGAAGACGGCGACAGCCTGTCCCAGCACTACGGGGTGCGCGGGATCCCGGCCGCCGCGATGGTGAAGGACGGCAAGGTCATCTGGCGCGGCCACCCTGCCCGCCTGTCCGACGACATGATCTCCAAGTTCCTCGGCAGCTGAGCGGAAGGGCTCGCCGGGCGTGATGACGTCCGGTGACGCGGGAACATCGAAGGCCATCGCGACGTGCGCCGTCTCTCCGGGACCAACTGGGAGAGAACATGGCACCCACGCTCGCGATGGCCTTCGTCGCCACCGCCCTCGCGGGGCACCCGGGCTACCGTCATGGGCCGCCTTCGGCGTTCCTGACCGTCGAGAACGACTTCGCCGGGAATGCGTCCCTGTATCTCAACGGCAGCTTCGCCGGTCGCCTCGACGGGTTCGAGGCGTCCCGCAAGCGGCTGCGCCCCGGCCGCTACGATGCCGAGGTTCGTCACCCCGAGACCGGCTTCCTGCTGGCGAGCGGGTTCTTCCAGCTCCGCCCCTACCAGCAGGCGCATCTCCGGGTCCCGCCGCCCCCGGCAGTGCTCTCGGTGACCAACCGGGGCGGCGCACCCGTTCGACTGGTGGGGGCGCTCGGACGCCACACGCTGCTGCCGCCCGGCGCCACCGTGCGCCTCGACGTCACCGCCGGCCCCGTGGAGGTCCGCGCTGCGATCGCGGATCCGCGCGGCGACTTCCTCGTGCACGAGCGCACGGTCTGGGCGGACCCGGGGACCGTCACGCATGAGGTCGTGCGCCCGGAGCCTCCCTCGATCCGGGTCGTCAACCGCGAGCCAATGCCCGTCCGCGTCCTCGTGGACGGCCGGAGCACCGACGTGGTGCTTCGCCCCGGGCAGGTCCGACAGATCTTCCTCCGACCGGGGGCGGCCCGGCTGACGTTCACGGACCTCCGCGGGCGTCCTCGCGGCGTCGACTCGGTGTTCCTCCGAGGGTGCGAGACCACCGACGTGGTCATCGACGCGCGCCGGGGCCCGCGCCACCGGCCCGGCTACCGCCACCCGCACTCCGGATCGCGCTCCGGGCCGGTCGTGTACACCCGCGTGCGTACCCGCTAGCCCACCGGCCTCCCTCCCCCTCTCCGATCGACGCCACACGCGGTTGCGCACGGCCGCCCGCGCGCGCGCCATCCGTTAGGCCCTTCGCGCCAACGGAGGCTCTCGCCATGCGATTCCTGTGCATCAGCGCCTTGCTTGCCGCCTGTGGAGACACGAGCGCGTCCCGTTCCGCTGCCCCGTCGCCCGAGCCGGCCGCCGAGCGCGCCGCCGAGCCGGCGCCCACACCCGCGCCCGCCCCCGAGCCGGAGGGCGACGAGATCAGCAAGGACGCCGACATCTCGGGCATGTCCGATGACGAGCGCCAGGCCTTCCTGATGGCGCTCGGCGAGAACGTGTACCTGACCGGAGACGGCGGGCTGGCCTGTGTGACCTGCCACCAGAAGAACGGCCAGGGCGTAGCCGGGGCGTTCCCTCCGCTGGTCGGTCAGAAGGAGTGGATGGGCGACTGCGAGAACCACGCCGGGCTCATCATCCACGGGCTGAAGGGCGAGATCGAGGTCGACGGCAAGAAGTACAATGGAGTGATGGTGCCCCAGGGCGACGCTCTGAACGACCTGCAGATCGCCGCCGTCACGTCCTACGTGCGCAACACGTGGGGCAACGACTACGGCTACTGCGCGCCGGCCGACGTCGCGAAGGCCCGCACCGCCACCGCGAACTGACTACCGGATCACCCGGTCGCCGCGGTAGCAGCGGCCCCCCGCGTCGGCCAGCAGGACGGCCGACACCGGCGCCTCGGTGAGGCGCCGCGCCTGCCACTGCACCCCGAGGCCGCCCTGCACCCACGTGCGGTCGACGACCACGACGAGCCAGCCCCGGCCGTTCCAGACCTCGACCGCCGCCTCGGCGACACGCCGGTCGTGCCACGCGACCGTCTGCACGAAGGTGCTCTCGAGTGCCGGCGGCACCGGGCCGTCGCCCATCGTGTCGGCGAGGACGGAGGCGTAGCCAGGCGGCAGCGCGACCGTGGCGTCGTCGGGGGGGAGCTCCACCGGCACGCCGGCGGCGCGGACGCGCACCCCCTCCTGCTCGTAGAGCGCCAGGAGCGGCTCGTACCGGTCGTAGTCAAAGCCGAAGTACTGCTCCCAGCTCAGCGCCTGCGCGAGTCGGTCGAACGGCATGCGCCCGAGCTCGAGCCGCTCGAGCACATCCTGCTTGCGCTTGGCCACCGGCTCGAGGGCGAGCGTGACCGGGCCGCTCTTGGAGAGCTTCTTGACGAGGCGCCGCGCGCGGTTGAGGTCGCGGCGCACCCCATGGCGAGAGCCGAGGACGAGCACGCCGGGCCCGGGCTCCGCCGCGAGGTCGCGCAGGCGCACGCGCTCGCACGCGCCCGGGGACGCTCCCATGGCCGACGACGCCGTCGCCAACCCCCACAGCAGGACCAACCAGCCGCTCATGCGCTGCTGCCTAACCCGAACGGAAGCCCGCGACGGGTCCGCCGGTCATGCGATGGTCACGTCCTCGCACAGGTACACGTCCTGAATCGCCTGGAGTACCCGGATGCCTTCTTCCAGCGGCTTCTGGAAGGCCTTGCGCCCGCTGATCAGCCCCATGCCGCCCGCCCGCTTGTTGATCACGGCCGTTCGGACCGCCTGAGCGAGGTCGTTGGCCCCTGACGACGCGCCCCCGCTGTTGATCAGCCCGATGCGGCCCATGTAGGCGTTCATCACCTGGTAGCGGGTGAGGTCGATCTCGTGGTCGCTCGTGAGCTCCGAGTAGACCTTGTCGTGCGTCTTGCCCCACTTGCCGAGCTCGGGGTCGGTGTAGCCCCCGTTCGAGACCGGCGCCTTCTGCTTCACGATGTCCGCCCCGATGGTGGCCCCGAGGTGGATCGCCTGACTCGTGAGGTCGGACGAGACCTGATGATCGGCGGTGGCCGTCTTGAAGGCGGGGTTGCGCACGTAGCACCAGAGCACCGTGAACATGCCGAGCTCGTGGGCCTCCTGAAACATGTCCGAGATCTCCTGGAGCTCTCGGCGGCTCTCCTCGGCACCCCAGTACACCGTGGCCCCGATCCCGGCGGCACCGAGCTCGAAGCACTGGGACACGCTGCCGAAGGGCACCTGGTCGTGGGTGTTCGGGTAGCTCAGCAGCTCGTTGTGGTTCGCCTTGACGATGAACGGGATGCGGTGGGCGAACCGGCGGCTCATCATGCCGAGCACGCCGAACGTGCTGGCCACCGCGTTGCACCCGCCCTCGACCGCGAGCGTGAGGATGCCCTCGGGGTCGAACATGCGCGGATTCGGAGCGAACGAAGCGCCCGCAGAGTGCTCGATCCCCTGATCGACAGGGAGGATCGACAGGTACCCGGTGCCCCCCAGCCGGCCGTGGTCGAGCATGCGCTGCAGGTTGACCATCACCCGCGGCTTGCGGTCGCTCTGGGCGAACACCCGGTCGACGAAGTCCGGGCTGGGCACGTGGAGCCGGTCGGCAGGGACCCTGCACCGATGCTGCAGTAGCGAGGGGGCCTCGTCCCCCAGGAGGTCCGCGATTGCGTCGATGTCCATGAGCTCCTCCGAGGCTTCGGCGAACGCAGCCCTTTACCTGGTGGGCACGCGACTCGCTACTCGCCGACCGCGCGAATGACCCCGAGCGTCGGTTAGTCTGGCCGCATGCGTTGGTGGATGCTCGTCGCCGCGGCCTGCAGCCCCTCCCCGGAGCCCGAGGGGAGCGGATCGATCGATGGCGAGCCCGCAGATCTCACCGACCCGGGCTGCGGCGACATCCCGTGCGTCGCTGCCGCCGCCCCCGGGGCCACCGAGGTGGCCTACCACCGGGTGATCGTGACCGATCGCGGGGAGGCCTGGGTCACGTGGGTCGAGACCGCGGACCTGCGCGTCGTCGGCATGTACATGGCCGTCTCGCCGAGCGTCGGTGCCCCCTTCGGTCTACCGATCGAGGTCCCGACCGCCGAGCCTCCGGTCGTCGGCGGCACCGAGAAGCCCGCCGTCGACCTGCACGGATCCCGGCTCGCGATCGCCCACACTGGCGTGGGCGCGCTCCGCCACGGCGACGCAGTGGCCGTCTACGTGCTCACGGCCGAGCTCGAGGGGGGCGGGATCCGGTTCGACGAGCCCGTCCTGATCGACCTGTCCAACGTCCGCCGGTTCGTGGCCGAGCATGCCCAGGTCGCGCTCACCGAGCAGGACCTCTGGCTGGCTTACAAGCGCCAGGTCTACGGCTTCCGCGACATCCCAACGGTGGCCCGGGCCTCGCTCGACTACGTCCCCGACGTCCTGTCCGACGCGCTGAGCCGCGAGCACGAGTGCTCTCCGCCGCACCTGCTCCGGACGGGCGACGACGGGCTGGTGTACGCCCTGCGGAGCAACGTCGACGGTCGCCTCCAGACGGTGGTGGTACCCGCCGACGGGGAGGCCTTCGGCAGCCCCGTCCAGGTGTCCGACAGCCGCTGGGCCTACCGGGCCGACGTGTGTCCGCCCGACGGGCCCCGGCTCGCCGAGCACCCCGACGGCACCCTGCTCGTCGTCTGGGTCGCGCCGCTCGATGGCGCGCTGCGCACCTTCCGCAGCTGGTCCACCGACCGCGGCGCCACGTGGACCGAGCCAGAGCTCGACCACGCGCCCACCGGCTTCAGCGAGCGCCTCCCGTCGGTCCTCGCCGTGCCCGGCGGAGACTGGCTGACCGCAGTCACCGCCGACGGCGAGGGCGCGCGGCTCTACCGCCGCTCCGCGCTCGGCGAGGAGCCCCGTGAGGAGCCGCTCACGGGCCCCGAGGGCCTGCCCCTCACCGAGGTCGAGCTTGCGACCGGCGGCGGCCGCACCGTGGCCGCGGGCCTCGCCGAGGGCCGCTTGTGGCTCGTCGACCTTCGCCGGTGAGCGCTCCCCGGATCCTGTTCGCGCCCGGCGCGGGCAAGCCGTCGTCTTCGCCGTGGATGGTGCGCTGGGCCGAGCGGCTGGCCACCCTCGGCGAGGTCGTTCCGTTCGATCACCCCTACCAGGAGGCCGGCCGCTCGCGGCCCGACCGCATGCCCGCGCTGGTCGCGCACGCGCGGGCTCGCGCGGAGGCTGCCCAGGCTGCCCATCCCGATCGGCCGCTGGTGTTCGCCGGAAAGTCCATGGGCGCGCGCGTGGGCTGCCACCTCTCCCTCCAGCTAGAGCTGCAGGCGCTGATCTGCTTCGGGTACCCGCTCGCGGGCGGAGGCGACCGCAACAAGCTGCGCGACCAGGTGCTGGTCGACCTCACCACCCCGATCCTGCTCGTCCAGGGGACGCGCGACCGCCTCGCGCCCCTCGATCTCGTCGAGGACGTCCAGCGCCGCATGCGCGCGTCCGTGGAGAGCCACGTGGTGCCCACCGGCGACCACTCGCTGCTCGTCACCAAGACGCACACCAAGACGACCGGGCGCTCCCAGTCAGACGAGGACGACGAGGCGCTGGCCGCGATCCGCGCGTTCCTCGCGCGCACGCTCTCCCCGTAGCCGCGGCCCGCGAACCGCCCTCCGACTTTCGATCTCGCCGGTTCGGCTATGTTGCGATCGCAGCAGCCCGTGGAACACCATGAACCGCGTATTCTACGCGATGATCCTCATCGCGTTTGCCGTCGCCGCATACAAGCAGCTCGCCGATCCCCCGGTGGAGCTCACCGAGGCCGATCGCACCGAGCTCGTCGCCATCGTCGACGAGGAGGGGCCGGATGCCGTCGCGGACTGGCTCCGCTCGGAAGGAGAGGCGCGCGGTGTCGACTACGTTGCGCAGATCGCGCATAGCGGCTGGTTCGCGCCCTCCGACCTCGACGACCGCCTCGATGCCGCCGTCGTCGAGCTGCGCGAGCCTACCGGCAAGGCCACCGTGCGCGCCCTCGAGAAGGTCGGGGACTTCACCTTCGGGGAGTCGGGCGCGATCTCGCGCTTCAACGACGGCCTGTTCTCGAAGGCCAAGGTCGCCGTCATGAACGTGGTCCTGCCACTCATCGGAGCCATGGCCTTCTTCCTCGGGCTGATGAAGGTCGCCGAGGAGGCGGGCGCGATGAAGGTCATCGCGAAGCTGCTGCGACCGGTCATGGCCCGACTGTTTCCAGACGTGCCGCCTACACACCCCGCCATGTCCGCGATGATCCTGAACATGGCGGCCAACGCCCTCGGGCTGGGGAACGCCGCCACGCCCTTCGGGATCAAGGCCATGCAGGAGCTCGACAAGCTCAACCCCTCCAAGGGCACCGCCACCAACGCGATGTGCCTGTTCCTGGCGATCAACACGAGCTCGGTGACGCTCCTGCCTACGGGCGTGATCGCCATCCGGGAGACGCTGGGGTCCACGCAGGCCGCGGCCATCCTCCCCACCACGCTGATGGCCTCGATCCTGTCGACGATCACGGCCATCACCGCGGCGAGCGTGTACAAGCGCTTCAGTCCCTTCCCCCCGCCGGATGCCGCGCCGGATGGGGCGCCTCCCGAAGCGTCCGGCGGTCCCGATCCGGCCGAGGGCGTCGACGACGACCCGGAGCCCGACGAGGACGCGGAGACCGCCTCGGCGCTCAGCGCCGAGGCCGAGGACGACAGCTACCCTCTGTGGGTGTCGGGGGTGGCTCTGCTGGGCGTGCTCGCGATGATCGCGCTCACCCTCAAGTGGGGGGATCTCATCGGTCCCTGGCTCGTCCCGCTGATCGTCTTCGGGTTCATGACGTTCGGCGCGGTGCGGGGCGTCGCCGTCTACGAGGTTTTTGTAGACGGCGCCAAGGAGGGCTGGAACATCGCCGTCCGAATCGTTCCCTTCCTCGTGGCAATCCTCGCGGCAGTAGGCATGCTCGATGGCTCTGGAGCGATCGACCTGTTCGTCGACGCCGTCGGCCCGGTCACCAGCATGGTGGGCATGCCGGCCGAGGCCCTGCCCATGGCGCTGCTGCGCCCCCTCTCGGGCTCGGGCGCGCTCGGCATCATGGTCGCGATCATGGAGGAGTACGGCGCCGACACCTACGTCGGGTTCCTCGTGAGCACGCTGCAGGGATCCACCGAGACCACATTCTACACGCTGGCCGTCTACTTCGGCGCCATCGGCATCCAGCGGATCCGCCACTCCATGGCCGCCGCACTGACCGCCGACTTCATGGGGGTCTGCGGCGCCGTCGCCGCAGTGTCCGCCTACTTCTACTTCAACGCGTAGCCGCGTCGCCCGTCGGCGAGACCGGGGGTCGCGGGGCTCGTACAGCGTGCACCAGCTGCAGGTCCAGCCACGAGCGGGGTCGCCCGTGGCGCTCCGCCTCTGCGTAGACGTCGGTGTGCGCGCGGACGTCCCAGCCGCACGCCCGCAGGAAGCCGGCCACCTCCGCCGTGGGGAGCCCGAACCGCAGCGGCTCCCCGAGCACGGCTAGCCCCAGCCGACCCGCGACCACGACCGGGCTCGCCGACGGACGCCACAGGTCGAGGAGCAGCGGACTGCCGGGCGCCACCCAGTCGTGCAGCGCGCGGAGGGTGGCCGCGACCGCATCGGGGGGCAGGTACATCGAGACCCCTTCCCAGACCACGGCGGTCGCCTTGCCCGCGGGCAGCGGCCCCTCGGCCAGCACGCGCCCGAGCGGCACGTCCGCGAGGTCCGCCACCATGGTCTGCACGCGGGCCGGATCCAGGCCGATCGCGCGCAGCCGGCGCGCCTTGCGCGCAGCGGTGGCGGGGTGGTCGAGCTCCGCCACCGGAAGCCCACCAAGGTCGAGGCGCCACGCCCGGCTGTCGTAGCCGGCTCCCAGGATCAGCACCTGCGCTACGTCCCCCACCACTTCCCCGAGCCGCGCGTCGATCCATGCGTGCCGGGCGGCGATGGCGCTGGAGAACCCCAGGTCGAGCCAGGGTGGAACAGCCGCTCGCGTGGCGAGCAGCCGGCTCGGCGCCCGCAGGAACGCTTCCGCGAACGGATCGTCGAGCAAGCGGTCTCGCCGGCCGCGCTCGACGGCGCGGGCCATGCACACCGCCTCGGCCGTGAGGCTCGGCCAGGAACGCACCGAGCTACCGGGCGGCCGCAATCATGGACTCGAGCAGGGCATGGTCCACCGCGCCCACCCGGGCCTTCACGATCTGCATGTCGCGGACCACCACCGTGGTCGGAAAGACCGAGACCCCGTAGGCCCGCGCGACGTCTCCCTTCACGTCGTGGAGGACCGGGTAGTCGATACCGAGGGCCGCAGACTCGCGGGCCAGGCGCTTGAGCGGCATCCCGAGGTCGGTGCTGATGCCGTAGACCCCCACGTCGGGGTGGTGGGCCGCGAAGGCCGTGAGCTCGGGAATCTCCGCTCGGCAGGGAGGGCAGCTCGTGAACCAGAAGTTGAGGACCACGACGTCTTCACTCACGCTCGAGAGCTGGACGTCCCGGCCCTCGAGGTCGGTCAGCGTGAAGTCCTGTGCATCTCCCAGCGACGGCGCGCTCGGCGCGAAGAGCACCTCGTACCCCACGAAGATGCCGACGACGACGACGAGGGCGAGGCCCCAGTCCCGGAGGAGGCCCATGAGGAATCGCCAGGTGCTCGACTGCTCGACTGCGGACTCGGCCATGCGCGACCCATAGCCTGGCCCATCCCCCGCACCCACGTCCCCGGTCGGCTATGCTCCGGACCCATGACCGACGTGCCCGCCATCCTCGTCGCCATCGACTTCTCGGACCTGTCCGACCGCACCGTCGACTACGCGGTGGAGCTCGCCCAGGGCCGCGGCGCGCGCCTCGATCTGCTCCACGTCATGTTCGGCAGCCTCCCCGCCCACGCCCAGGCGAACGCGCCCCCCGAGGTGCTCGCGAAGATCCGCAAGGGCGAGGAGGTCAGCGCGCTGCGCGATCTGGAGCAGCTGATGAACGCGCGCGTGCCCGAACCTTGCCGGGGTCGCATCCTCTTGCGCCGCGGCTCGCCTCCCGAGGCCATCTGCGAAGCGGCCGAGGGCTATGCCCTGGTGGTCGTGAGCACCCGAGGCCGCACGGGACTGTCCCATGTGCTGCTCGGCTCCGTGGCGGAGCGGGTCGTACGGCACGCGCCGGTGCCCGTCCTCGTGGTTCGATAGGCATCGGTCAGATACAGTCCGGCCATTCGGCGCTGTCCGGACGGGGCGCGACCGTGCGCACGTCCGCGCAGCACCGATGGAGGGAGATCGCATGTCGAGGATCAGCCGCCGCGGGCTCCTGGGCGGCGCGCTGGGAGGCCTCGCATCCACCAGCGTGGCAAGGACCGCCCACGCCCAAGCTCCCGAGGACGATGCGGTCCCCCCCGACGCTCCCTCTTCCCCGGAGTCGCCGGAGCCGCTGACGTCGGCGGCCACAGTCCGCACGACCTTCTTTCGAAACGGCGAAGAGCTCACGGTCGAGGTCGGTCCCCACACCCCGGCGCTCGAGATGCTGCGCGCCAGCGGGACCACGGGCCCGAAGCTGGGCTGTGGAACGGGGAGCTGCGGCAGCTGCACCGTGCTGGTCGATGGCGAGCCGCAGGTCACCTGCGTGATGCCCGCGGTCGCGCTGCACCGGCGCTCGATCACGACGATCGAGGGCATCGCTCGCGGGCCCGGGGTGACCCAGCTGCACCCGATCCAGCGGGCCTTCTTGGCTGAGGATGCGCTGCAGTGCGGCTTCTGCACCCCGGGGTTCGTCGTCGAGGCGGCGGCCTTCCACGATCGCTGGCGCGCCACCCACGGGGCCACCGAGCCCGACCGCGGGTCGATCGCCGAGGCCCTCGCGGGGCACCTGTGCAAGTGTGGCGCCTACCCTGCGATCTTCCGCGCAGTGGCGGCAGCCTGCCGTGGCGAGCACGACGGCCAGCGCCTCGACTACGCTCGCGTGGAGGGGCCGGCCAAGGTCCGGGGGGAGGCGCAGTTCACGGTGGACATCACGCTCGAAGGCATGCTCCACGCGCGCGTCCTCCGCTCCCCGGTGGCCCACGGCACCCTCCACGGCACAGACGACGCAGGCGCCCGCGACCTGCCTGGGGTGCGCGCGATCCACCGGCTCGTCGGCGACGGAGAGACCGTTCGGTTCGCGGGTCAGGAGCTCCTCGTGGTCGCCGCCACCGACGAGGCCACCGCGGCGCGGGCCCTGGCCGCAGTCGTGCTCGACCTTCAGCCCCATCCCGCCGCCATCGGTCTCGAGGAGGCGGCGTCGGACCGCAGCCCGCAGGTGTACGACCGCTCCGGGGCACGCGACGCCCCGCCCGCCGGCCTCCGCCGGCCCCGGTCCGGCCGCTGGCGGCACAACGTGCACGGCCCGCTGTCTGGATCCCAGCTCGCCAAGCCGGCGAGCGCCCGTCGGCGCATCTCGGACCCCGAGGAGGGATCCCTGGTCGTCGAGGGCCAGTGGGAGACGCAGGCGCAGGCGCTGTGTGCGATGGAACCCCACGCCGCGGTCGCCCGCTTCGGCGCCGAGCGCCTCGAGGTCTGGGCGAGCACCCAGAGCTGCCAGGAGCTGGCCCGCGAGCTGGCCCGCCACTTCAAGCTGAAGTCGGACCAGGTCATCGTGCGCTGCCCGCACGTCGGCGGCGCGTTCGGTGGCAAGGGCGGACTGCCCCTCGAGGTGCGGATGGCCGCCGAGCTCTCGCGCCTCGCGGAGGCCCCCGTGCGGCTCGTGCTCTCCCGCGACGAGGAGCTCCTCGTCGGCGGGGCTCGGGCCCAGCAGCGCATCGACGTCGGGCTCGCCCAGGGGCCCGAGGGAGAGCTCGCCGGCCTGTCCTACCAGTCCCTCGACCACCTGGGGACGGCCCTCGGGCTCCGCACCTCGTTCCTCGCCCGCCTGGTGTACCCGAGCGCGCGCAAGGACCTCGACGACTTCGAGGTGGTCAGCCACACCCCGCCGGCCTCCCCTGCCGTGGGCCTCGGCGGCCCCGCTGCGTTCTTCGCCCTCGAGGGGGCCGTCGACCAGCTCGCTCACGAGGGCGGCATCGACCCGATCGGCCTGCGGCGCCGGTGGAGCGAGGAGCCCGTCCGCCATCGCCTGCTGGACTGGGCCGAGGCGCTCGATGTCTGGACCGAGCGAGGGCCGGTGGGGCAAGACACCGGGCGCTTCCGCCGGGGGGTCGGCCTCGCCGCGGGAGCCTGGGTCCACGCCTGGGATCCCGCCACCCAGGTCGAGATCGAGGCCGGGCCCGACGGGATCTCCGTCCGTTGCGCCACCCAGGACCCCGGCAGCGGCACCCGCTCGCTGATCGCGGAGGTCGTGGCCCGCAAGCTCGGCCTGCAGCGCACCGACGTCCAGGTGGAGATCGGCGACAGCCGGCGCCCCCACGGCCCCCCGTCGCACGCCAGCCTCGTCCCGAGCTCGGTCGTCCCCGCGGCCGAGCACGCGGTGGAGCAGCTCATCGACGTCCTCGTGGATCGCGCGGAGGACCGCGACATCCTCGGCGACGTCGCCGAGGGGGGCCTGCTCGCCGCCGACGGTCGGCTGGTCCCCTGGCGGGAGCTCCTCGAGGGCCAGCCCCCCGTGTGGACCGTGGGCCGCCGGCGGCGCGACCACAAGCCCGGCCTCCTGCCGCTTCCGGTCGGCGGGGCCCGCCTGGGCCGCGTCCTCCCCGCCGCCCTGCAGGTCTGTGAGGTCGAGGTCGACCTGCTCCTCGGCAACGTCCGGGTCCGTCGGTGGTGGGCCGGCATCGCCGCGGGCCGCCTCGCCACCCCGCGCCTCGCCCAGAGCCAGGTGGAGGCCGGCGTCGTCCAGGGCATCAGCTACGCCCTGTTCGAGGAGCGCCGGCTCGACCCGCACAGCGGCCACCTGCTGACCCACGACCTCGAGAAGTACCGCCTCGCCGGCCTCGGCGACACGCCCGAGGTCTCCGTGCACTTCGAGACGTCGGGGTTCGACCATATCCGCGGCGGCGTGGTCGGACTCGAGGATCTCGCCCTCGTGGCGGTGCCCGCAGCCGTCGCCAACGCCGTGTTCCACGCCACCGGCGAGCGCCCGCGCCGCCTGCCGCTCACCCCCCAGCAGCTGCTGGAGCGCGCATGATCCGCTTCCCGACCACGCTCGCCGAGGTCCGCGAGGCGCCCGGGCGCATCCGGGCCGGCGGCACCGACGAGATGGACCTCCATCGCCGCGGCATCACCGACGCGCCAGTGCGCGAGCTACGCGACGTCGAGGGGCTGGGCTCCATCATCGTGGAGGCCGACGGCAGCCTCGCGATCGGCGCGAGGGTCACGCTCGCGCAGCTCGCCGCCGAGCCCGTCGTGCGCAAGGGATGGCCCGCTTTGGCCAGCGCGGCCGGCGAGGTCGCGACCCCCCCGATCCGCCGGCGCGCCACCCTCGCGGGGAGCCTGCTGCAGCAGGTGCACTGCGCGTACTTCCGCTCGGTCGCGTTCGACTGCCTCAAGAAGGGGGGGGCCACCTGCTTCGCGAGGGAAGGCGACCACGAGCTCCTCAGCGTCTTCGACCAGAGCGCCTGCATCGCGCCGCACCCGTCCACGATGGCCGGGGTGCTCTGGGCGTTCGACGCTCAGATCGAGGTCTACGCGGGCGGGGCACCGGAGCGGCGCAGCGTGCCCGCGCTCCTCGGCGACGGGACCGACCCGCGGCGCACCCACCACCTGGCCGACGACGAAGTGGTCACCGGCGTGCTCGTGCCGCCGGCGTCGCTTCGGGACCGATCCGCCTACGTGCGTGTGAGCCTCCGGGCGCGCGCGGAGTGGCCGCTCGTCGAGGCCACCACGCGGCTGCAGGTCGACGCGGACGGCCGGCTGGGCCCCGTCGTGCTCGTCGCCGGGGGGGTGGCCCCCCGACCCCTGCGCTTCGACGAGGTGGCGGCCGCCCTCACGGGGCGGGATCCCACCGATCCCGCAGTCGACGACCTCCTCGCGACCCTCGACCAGCCCTCGCCGGCGCTCCCCCAGGCCGCCTACAAGGGGCGGCTGCTGGCGCGCACGCTGCGGCAGGCGATCGACCGCGCCCTCGTGGCCAAGCCCGGGCTCCCCGAGAACGAGTAGCCGCGACGACCCTCAGAACAGGCCCTGGGCCAGCATCGCCGTGGCCACCCGCCGGAACCCGGCCACGTTGGCGCCCCGCACGTAGTC
>CAYMSU010000051.1:0-20073 GCA_964393165.1 uncultured Enterobacteriaceae bacterium | reverse complement strand
GCTCGCGACCGTGGACAGCGTGGGGTGTGCAGCGACGGCGACCACGGCCTTGAGCACGTCGCGGGGGGAGGCCCGGTTGTCGTCCTCGAGGCCCGCAGGATCGCCGAACTCCGCGGTTCGCGCGCCGAGGTCGCGCGCCACTTGCTGCATGCGGTCGACGAACCGGAAGTAGTCGACCCCCGCGACCGACGGCAGGGCGAATGCGCCGCGGTTGTCGGACGCCACCAGCGCGGCCCCGAGGTACTCCCAGCCCTCGTGACAGTCCCCGGTCTCGAAGATCGACCGCGCGCCCGGCCGCGAGGGCCACTGCGCGAAGCCCACGCACCGCGGCCGCTCCAGATCCACACCGTCCGCCGACATCAGCGCGAGCGAAGAGAACAGCTTGGTGACAGAGGCGATCCCGCGCGGACCGTCGGGATCGCGGGCCCACAGCACCTCGCCCCGGTCGAGGTCGGCGAGGATGGCGCCGTGCGCATCGACCCGCGGGCCCCATGCGTGGCTGGGCTCGGCGTCGAGCGAGGGAAGCACCCAGAGACGCTCGCGCACCGGAGCAGGGAACCACAGGGGCGGAACCCACGGGAGCGGCCGGTCGCCGAGCGCGGCCGGCACGGGAGGCTCCGCCGGCTCAGCGCTCGAAGCCTCCACGCGCAGGGAGGGACCGACCGAGGCCGCGCCGACGAAGATGAACAGGGAGAAGACCAGGGCGAGGCTGCGAAGGAGGGGGGCCATGCTCGACACGTAAGGCGGAACCAAGCCCCTCTTCAAGTCCCGAACACCCCGATGAGACCCGCGCGGCGCGCTCCGGGCCCTACCGGACTTCGAGGACCGTGATGTCGACGCGGTTCGGTGTACCCCCGACCTGCGCCATCTCCAGCATGACGCGGGTGAGCCGAGACGTGTCGAGGGGCGGATCGGTGGGCGCCGTGGGCCGCAGCTCGGTGAGGATCACGACATCGCGCACGGCCTGGCCTGCAGGCAGCCGCACCGGCGCGGGCAGGCGATAGATGCGGCCCTCTTCGTCGGAGGCGACGACGTCGAGGGACACGCCGAAGGGCTCGCTCGCGGCCGCCAGCTCCAGCTCCGTGGGGGCCGGGAGCGGGCGCTCGAAGCCCATGACGAGGTGATCTCCCCGTCGGAACTCGCTCGTCGTCCACTGAAGGACGCCGCCTCCGCTTCGCCGGATCAGGCGGATGGCGCCGCGCGCTTGCTGGTCGAGCGGGTGGAACAGCCCGTGACGCCGTGCCGCGAAGTCCCACTCGGTCGGGATCGTGGTGATCGCCTCGCTCTCGATGACGACCGCCTGGAGGAGGTCGAGGCACCGGGTGTCGCACACGCCGGCCGCGCGGCCGTCGATCAGCAAGCTGCGAGCGAGGTCGGCCCGGCCCAGGTCGTAGAGCGCCCGCCCCAGCCGGTGAAGGGCCTCGGACCTGCCCTCCTCGTCGAGCGAGCGGTTGCGGACGAGCCGCTGGTAGAGCGTGCTCGCGCCCTGGACGTCGCCGTACACGCCTTCCTGCACGAGCGCCTCGTGCAGGATTCGACGCAGCCCCGGGTCCTGCTGCCCCCACGCCAGCGACAGCAGTCCCCACCACCACACGGTCAGCCCTCCTGGGCGATGAAGCGGTAGCCTACGCCGTGGAGGGTCTCGATGAAGCGGGGGCTGGCGGCATCGTCGCGCAGCTTCTTGCGGACGTTGAGGATGTGCGTGTCGACCGTGCGGGTGGTGACGTTGGGCGAGTAGCGCCAGATCCCGGTGAGCAACTCGTTGCGGGGCAACACCTTGCCGCGGTGCTCGATGAGGTAGCGCAGCAGCTCCTGCTCGCGATTGGATAGGCGCTCCTCGGGACCCTCCTCGTGGCGGATCACGTAGTTGTCGAGGTCGACCTCGACCGCGCCGAACCGGTAGACCGACCGCACGCCGCCCGAGCGCCGAAGGATGGCCTCGACGCGGGCCTTCAGCTCCTTGAGCGAGAACGGCTTGGTGACGTAGTCGTCGGCCCCGACCTCGAAGCCGAGCAGCTTGTCCTGCTCGGTAGTGCGAGCGGTGAGGAAGATGACGGGTCCGGCATATCCTTCGTCGCGGAGGGCCTTGCAGATGTCGAACCCGGACTGGTCGGGCTCCGGACCCTCGTTGAGCATGACGTCGAGCACCACCACGTCTGGTGGGTACCGCTGGTACAGCTCCATCGCCTGCGACATGGCGCGCGCGAGGTGGACCTCGAATCCTTCACGCTGAAAGAAGCGGTCGACTGTATCGAGTAGTTCCTGCTCGTCTTCGACGAAGAGGATGCGGGGCATCTCAGGGCTCCCGGGGCAGGTCGATGATGAAGGTGGCACCTTCACCAGGCTGGCTCTCCACTCGGATCGAGCCGCCGTGTGCATCTACAATGTACCGCACGATCGCCAGGCCGATGCCGGTGCCCTTGCGCCGTCGAACCGCCGGATCCTGCGACCGGAAGAAGTCGTCGAACACGCGGGGGAGCTCCTCGGGATCGATTCCCACGCCACGGTCGGCCACGCGGAGCTCGACCGTGGCTGGCCGGGCGACGACCGTGACGTCGACCGGCTGGCCCTCGCCCCCGTATTTCGCAGCGTTGGACAGCAGGTTGGTCATGACCTGGGCCATGGCCTCCCGGTCGATCCGCAGCGGGGGCAGATCGTCGGGGACGTCGAGGCGGACCTCCATGCCTCGCTCCTCGAAGGTGGAGCGCGCCGCCTCGACCGACGCCACGACGATGGGAACGATGTCCTCGAGCCGCAGGTGGTAGCGCTTGGCCCCCCGCTCGATCGCGGCGAAGTCGAGGACGTTGTCGACGAGCCGGCTCAGCCGCTCGGACTCCCGGACGATCGCGGCGAAGTGGTCCTGCATGTCGTCGCCCGGGTCGACGAGCCCCAGCTGCAGCGCCTCGCCCTTGAGTCGAATCTGGGTGATCGGCGACCTCAGCTCGTGGCTGACGTTCGCCGCGAAGTCCGCCCGTTGCCTCGCGCCTTCCACCTCGAGCGCGATCATGCGAGCCACCGACCAGGCGCCGACCACGGACACGAACACCGCGGTGAGGACCACCCCGATGCGCACCGTCCGACGGCGCCGCTTGGCGCGCTCGAGGGCCTCCGGATCGGTGGGGGCGACGCCCAGGACCACCGACGGAAGCTGGGGACCGAGGCTGCGCTCGGACATCACGCTCGGCGGGACCCGATCGTCGGCCACGTACAGCGAGGCGCTCAGATCTCGCTCGGCCACCGTCTGGGCGCGGACCTCGGCGTGCAGATCGCGCAGCAGATCGCGGACTGAAAAACAAAATGCAAAGACGTCCTCTCCGACCCGCACGAGGGCCCAGACCCCTTCCGAGTCGGGGCGCGCGCCGAGGTAGCGGAACTGACGCTCCTCGGGCAGGCGCACGAACACATTGTCGAGCTCCTGCTGGATCTTGGACGTCCAGGCGAGCTGCGCGTAGCGCTCGTGGAGCTGCTTGCGCATCGAGCCGAGCCATGCCCCGGACGAGCGGCGCTGCAGGCGCTGCAGGATCTCCCCGATCAGCGCGGGCTCGCCCTCCCGACCGACCTCCCAGCGACGGGCGAGGAGGCGCGTGGCCAGATCCTCGAGGGCGACGCGCATCAGATCCGGATCCCGGCCTCGTCGCTCGTCGATCTGCAGCGACATGAACAGCGCGATGTCGTCCATCCGAAAGCCGTGCCGGTTGCGGATGCCCGCGAACTGCTCCAGCAGGTCGAGCGCCGCGGACTTGGCCCGGTCCAGATCGCCAGCCCGCATGAGGGCTCGGACCTCGCCCAGCTTCGCCTCGGCCTGGAGGGCCGGTCGGTCGTTGGAGCGGTAGAGCGAGCGCCAGGCGCGGACCGCGCGGCGCGGATTCCGCGGCTCGAGCTCGCGGGCCTCGCGGGCCGCCTCGCGCCAGACCGCGGGCGGCTCGGCGGGCAGCGGTGCGGGAGCGAGCTCGAAGGGCGCGACGAGGACTCCGTTGCTGTCGAAGCGGTAGGCAGCCCGGAGGTGCGGCGACAGCTCCTTGAGGTTGTCGGAGACCGACTCGCGGTTCTCGAGGCGGGTCAGCGACACGCGCTCGAAGCGAGAGAACACGCCCTGCAGCTCGGCCTGGATGCTGGACGAGAGGGCCCTTGCGCGCCGCTGCAGGTCGACGTCGAGTGCGAGCTCGACGGTGTTGACCGACGACAGCGCCTGCCAGGCGAGGAAGCCTGTCGGAAGCAACATGAGCAGGGCGAAGATCCCAGCGAACCGGAGCGACTGGGTGAGCGCGCGGAGGTCCTGGATCGCGCGGACCTCCCCCCGGCGCCGGGCGAGCAGGGCCACTGCCCAGCGACGGAGCGGCACGAGAAGGGTGTCTCGGATCCGGCTGATCACAACCCCAGGTAGACACCACTCCTATCCGATACCCAGGCTCGAGGAGGCCCCCATGCCCGTCCCGCCGGTTCCCCTCGATGCCCTGCGCTGGCGATGCCCGCCCTCGGACCTCGACTTCCAGACCACCGCGGACCTCGCCCCCGCCAGCGGCATCGTGGGGCAGGAGGCCGCCGCCGACGCACTCCGCTTCGGCCTGCAGATCCACGCGCCAGGGCACAACGTGTTCGTCCGTGGGCACGTGGGGACAGGCCGGCGCACGCTGGTGATGGACCAGCTACGCGAGCTCGCGCCGTCGTCTCCGCCACCGCGGGACCGGGCCTTCGTGTTCCACTTCGCGGAGCCCAACCAGCCGCGCCTGCTCACGTTGCCGCCGGGACAGGCGCCGAGGCTTCGGCAGGCCGCCGACGACTTCGTCCAGTTCCTGCTCGAGGACCTCGCCGACCACATCAACCACGACAGCATCCGCGCGCAGATCCGCGAGCTCGAGCAGCGCGCGGGCGAGCGCATCAGCCAGGTGTCCGGCCCCTTCGAGGCGGCCCTGTCGGCCTCCGGCCTCGCGCTCGTCGGGACGGGCGGCGGCGAAGGGTCTCGCCCCGCCATCGTGCCGGTGGTCGACGGGCAGCCGGTGCCGTTCGAAGAAGCCGGGGACGCCGAGCAGGTCGCCCGCTTGCGGCAGCGCGCGAGCGACATGATGACCGTCTTCCAGGACGTCTCCGCGCAGGTCGTCAAGATCCGAAAGGAATCCCAGCACACCATCCGGGAGCTCGTGCACGAGCACACCAAGAGGGTGCTCGCGGAGCGGCTGAGCCCACTGCGCGACGACTTTCCCGACGCGGTGGCGTGGCTCGACGAGGTCCAGGAAGATGTCCTGGCCCGGCTCGCGGAGCTCCCCAAGGTGCCGCAGCTCGTCGAGCGCTACCGGGTGCTCGTGCTTCGGTCGTGCCCGCCGGGCGCGCCCCGACCCGTGGTCGTCGAGAACGCGCCTACCGTGCAGCGCCTGCTCGGCGGAATCGACCTCGCGAACGAGGGCCCGCGCGCTCTCGCGCCTCACCTCGGGATCCACGCCGGCGCGCTCGTGCACGCCTCTGGCGGCACCCTGGTACTCGACGCCCAGGAGCTGCTGTCGGAGCCGGGAGCCTGGCCGAACCTCAAGCGCGCCCTGCTCGCCGGCTCCATCGAGCTCACGCCGATCGAGGCCGGGGCCAGCACGCTGCGCGCGCAGCACCTGCGGCCGCAGTCGATCCCCGTGGAGGTCAAGGTCGTGCTGATCGGTCAGCCGGGCCTGTGGGCCGCCCTCGACCAGAACGACCCGGACTTCAGCCGGCTGTTCAAGGTGCTGGTCGACCTCGACGACGTCGTCGAGCGCAACTCCGAGGGCGTGGGCCTGTACGCCCAGGTGGTGGCGCGGATCGCGGCCAAGGAGGAGCTGCTGCCATTCTCGTCGGGAGCCGTCGGCGCCCTCGTGGAGCACGGCGCGCGCATCGCCGCCCAGCGCAACCGGCTGACCGCTCGCTTCGGGCGCATCGCCGACCTCGCTCGCGAGGGCGCGTTCCTCGCCCGAGGCCGGGGCGACGAGGCCGTGAGGGCGGGCGACATCGAGCAAGCCATCCTCGACGGGAAGCGCCGCGCGGATCTGCCCGGCCGTCGCTTCCGCCAGCGGATCACCTCGGGCCTCGTTCAGATCGCGACCTCCGGCCAGACCGTGGGCGAGGTCAACGGGCTGGCGGTGATCCGCGCAGGTCCGCTCACCTACGGCTTCCCGATGCGGATCACGGCCAGCGTGGGGGCGGGCCGCGAGGGCGCCATCCACTTGCAGCGAGAGGCCATGCTGTCGGGCCAGATCCACACCAAGGGGTTCCTCACGGTGCGGGGGCTGCTCCGGTTCTTCCTCGCGGTTCCTCACCCCATCGTCTTCGACGCGTCGATCACCCACGAGCAGAGCTACGGCGGCGTCGACGGCGACAGCGCGTCCGCGGCAGAGTTCGTGTGCCTCATGAGCGCGATCACGGGCCTGCCCGTCCGGCAAGGGCTCGCCATGACCGGTGCGGTCGATCAGCACGGCAACGTGCTCCCGGTAGGCGCGGTCGACGAGAAGATCGAGGGCTTCTTCGACACTTGCGCGGTTCGCGGGCTCACCGGCGATCAGGGCGTGCTGATCCCGGCGGTGGGGGTGCCCGACCTGCAGCTGCGCCCCGATGTGGTGCAGGCCACCGCGAACCAGCGCTTCGCGGTGTTTCCGATCGCTCGCATCGAGGAGGCCCTCGAGCTCATGCTCGGCGAGTCGAGCGACGAGATCCGGGCCCGCGCAGTCGACAAGGTCGTGGCGCTCTGGCAGGCCGTACAGAAGGCGCCGTGATCGTCGTCCTGCTCGCCTGCGCGCCGCCAGCCGAGCCACCGGAGGCGGGGGAAACCACCCACTTCGCGGAGTGGCCGCGGCTGATGGCGGCGGCGGAGCGGGAGGATCTGGCGGCGGTCCGGCGCATCGCCCGAGACCTGTCGATGGGGGACGTCGCCGACGACGGCCCCGGCGCGGCGCAGGTCGGGGGCGCGCTCGGCTACCTTCAGCTGTTCGACGATCCGAGCGAGCTACCTACGGCGCTGACGCGCGCCCACGCTGGCTGCACCGCCTGCCACGAGAGGCTCGGCCTCAGCCTCCCAAGAGGTCCTGCACCGCGCTGACGAGGTCGTGCCCCCACCGGCCGAGGGCGCCGCCCACGACCGTGGCGATCGCCCAGGCGCCGATGCGCACGGCAGACCGAGGGTAGTTGACGCCCACCTGCACGGTGACGAGCTGGTCGGGCAGCGTGCGGTCGGCCGCGACCCCCTGGCGGTCGACCGAGCGCGCCGAGAGGACGAGCTGGAGCCGCCGGCTGCCGCGCTCCAGCGGGGTGACGGTCCACCGCCACGCAGCGATCTGCTCGCTCTGATCCGCGGCGTCGACCCACTGCGTCTCCGGGGCGGCGCTCTCGATGGCAAACCCCCCGTCGGGCGCGACCAGCCGGACCGACATCGCGCGGCTCACGATCACCGGCACGACCTGAGCGGTCGAGCCGAGGCCCTCCGCCAGGTCGAGCCGAGCGCCGGGGGCGAGCCGCGCCTCGACCACGACCGGCCGCGCGACCGTCATTCGCGGTGGGATGGCGTGCGCGAGCTGGCCCTCGACCGTCGCCGACGACTCGCGGGGGGGGCTCGGCGCGGGCAGATCGGGCTCGGGAAGCGCCTCCCAGGGCAGCGGCCCCCCGCCCGAGGGCTGCGGTCTCGACGTGGCCAACGGTTCCGACCTGGCTTCGCGACCCCGGGCGGGGGCGGCCGGCACCGGGGTATCGACCACCGCGCCGGGCAGCGCCTCGTCGAGGGCGTGCTCTCCGTTCGAGCCCTCGAGCTCGGCCTCGAGGTCGAACCCGTCCAGCCCGCTCTCGGGGCCTTCCTCGGGAGGCGCGTCCTCGTCGTCGGACAGCTCGACCTCCGCTTGCGGAGCGGGCGCCGGCTGATGGGTGGTCGGGCGCGGTGGTCGCGCAATGGGCGGCGACGCCAGGCCGTAGCGCCGCAGGAGCAGGGCGGCGGACACGTCGGAGGCCACGAGCAGCCGAAGCAGGCCGCGGATGTCGGCCTCCGGGAGGGCCGCGGCGCGCTTGAGCAGCTCTACGAGCTCGGGATCGTCGACCGGGGGACCGGAGACGCCGCCGGGTACGTCGAACACGCGATCCAGCCGCCGGTGCAGCTCGGTCGTGAGCTTGGATCGGTCGACCGCGGCGGCGAGTGGCGCGAGCGCCTCGGTGTCGAGCAGCGCGAGGAGCAGGTGCTCGATGGTGACGACGGCGTGGCCGTGGTCCGACGCGTACCTTCGGGCCTCGGCGAGCGCCCGCGCGAGCTGGTCGGTGACGTTGGACGGCGATCTGGTGCTCGGGGCGTCGACGAACGCCTCGGACATACCTTCCCCCGGCTGCAGAGGCGCAGCTTAGCGCCTCAGGTGAACGCGGGGATCCCCGTAATCCATCGGCCCAGGACGAGGTTGTGGATGTCGTGCGTGCCCTCGTAGGTGTAGACCGACTCGAGGTTCGCCATGTGCCGCATGACCGGGTACTCGCTCAGGATCCCGTTGGCGCCGTGCACGTCGCGCGCCATGCGGGCGATCTGCACCGCGACGTCCACGTTGTTCATCTTGGCGAGGCTGACCTGCTCGTGGCGTAGCGTGCCTGCGTCCTTCATGCGGCCGAGGCGCCAGGCGAGCAGCTGGCCCTTCGTGATCTCGCGGAGCATCCAGGCGAGCTTGTTCTGCACGAGCTGGAAGCTCGCGATCGGCCGATCGAACTGGATGCGGGAGGTCGCGTAGTCGCGCGCGGAGTCGAAGCAGGACATCGCCGCGCCGAGCGCACCCCAGGCGATCCCGTAGCGGGCATTGTTCAGGCACGACAGCGGGCCCTTGAGGCCCTTCACGCCGGGCAGCAGGTTGTCCTTCGGAACGCGGACGTCCTGGAACACGAGCTCGGAGGTGACCGAGGCGCGCAGGCTGTGCTTGCCGGTCATCTCCGGCGCGCTGAAGCCCTCCGTGCCGCGCTCGACGAGGAAGCCGCGAACCTCGTCCTCGAGCTTGGCCCAGACCACCGCCACGTCGGCCAGCGTGCCGTTGGTGATCCACATCTTCGCGCCGTTGAGCACGTAGTGATCGCCGTCGGCGACGGCGCGCGTGATCATGCCCCCGGGGTTCGAGCCGAAGTCGGGCTCGGTCAGGCCGAAGCAGCCGATGGCCTCGCCCCGAGCGAGCCGAGGCAACCAGTGCTGCTTCTGCTCCTCGGTGCCGTACGCGTGGATCGGGAACATGACGAGCGAGCCCTGCACCGAGGCAAACGAGCGGACGGCGGAGTCCCCTCGCTCGAGCTCCTGGCAGATGAGCCCGTAGCAGACGTTGTTCATGCCCGGGCAGTCGTAGCCCTCGAGGTTCGCCCCGAGGAAGCCGAGCTCACCCATGGTTCCGATCAGCTCCTTCGGGAAGGTGCCGGCCTCGTAGTGCTGCTCGATGATCGGCAGGACCCGCTCGGAGACCCAGCTGCGGACGGTGTCGCGGACCGCGCGCTCCTCGTCGGACAGCAGCTCGTCGATCTGGTAAAAGTCCACGCCCTCGTAGCCGGCCATGCGATCCTCGCCTGAAGTGCAGCAGGTATCGTCGGAGCCCCTGCAGAGCTACGGAGCCGCAACCCGGGGAGGCATGATGAGCTGGGCGATGATCGACGGGCGCCTGATGCCGCTCGAGGAAGCCGCGGTGCCGGTCACCGACGTGGGGTTCACCCACGGCTACTCCGTGTTCGAGACGATGCTGGCGGGCGGCGGCCGGGACGTGACCGAGAACCTGCATCGACTCCGGCGGTCGGCGGAGGTGGCGTCGATCCGGGTACCGGCCGACCCGGCCCTGATGAGGGAGATCGACGAGGTCCGCGCGAAGGTCGGGCCGGTCGCCGTGGTGCGCCTCACCATCACGGGCGATGGCCGGCGGGTGGTGGTCGGCACGGCGCCGGAGCCGGGCCGGTGGGGGCGCCCGGTGCGCTGCATCACCGGTGCGCACCAGGACGACGCGCTCATGGAGGGTCGGGTCAAGCACCGCAGCCGGATGGGGTGGATGGCCGCCGTTCGTCAGGCCAGCGTGGACGAGCTGCTGCTGGTGGATGCGGACGGTCGATTCACCGAGGGCGCCTCGTGCGCGATCCTCGCCGTGATCGGGGCCACCGTGCACACGGCGCAGTGGGACCGTCGCATCCTGGCCTCTACGACGCTTCGGAGGATCCTCGGGCACTGCGATGACTTGGGGATCGAGGTCGTTCGCCAGGGAGCGCCCGCCCGCGGCCCCCTCGACGGCCTGTACGTGGCGAGCACGACCCGCGGGCTGGCACCCGTGATCGAGCTCGACGGCGAGCCGCGGACCGGCTGGGAGCCGGTCGGGCAGCGCCTGCGCGAGGCCGACGCGGCGGCGTCACCCGAGCGGTCGCCGAGCAGCCGCCGCCGGGTGTGACGCCGCGTCATGGTCCGAAGGTGACGTCGCGCCGGGCGGCCATGATCGTGACGATGAACCCGGCCAGCACGTCGAGCAGCGCCATCAGCGTGACCAGGAAGAACAAGGACGTGGCGAACGCGGGAAACATGAGGAACTCGACCAGCCCGAGCACGAACACGAGAAGGGACAGTGCGTGGTTCGTGATCGACGCTGCCCCCACGCCCGTGGACTTCAGCAGCTCGGCGAACAGGAACACGAGCGAGAGCACAAGAATCCCGTCGGACAGCGTGACCGCCCAGAACAACTGCTCCTCGAGCCCGGTGTCGGCGAACACCATCGACGAGGTCATCGGCAGGTGCACGATCGACACATCGAGCTGGCAGGTGAGCGGATGGACCGGCCGCCCGACGATCTCCGTGCACTCGAGGACGTCGTCCGCACTCCACGGACTCGCCCACACGATCAGGTTGTAGAGCAGGATCGGGATGATCAGCAGGGGAAACGACCGGATGTAGCTCATGCAGAGAGGCTGCCCCATCCTCGCTCGTCGAGCAACCCGAGGGCCTCGCCGACAGTTGCCACACCGACCATGTCTCGCGCCTCCGGCGCTCCCCGCGCGAGCCGCGACGGCACCACGACCCGCCGAAACCCGTGGCGAGCCGCCTCCTTGACGCGAAGCGTACCGTGACTCGTGGCCCGGACCTCGCCCACCAAGCCCACCTCACCGAACCAGGCGAGGTCCGGGGGGACGGGCCGATCGAGCAACGAGCTCGCGATGGCGGCCGCGATCGCCAGATCCGCGGCCGGCTCACCCAGGCGGACGCCGCCCGCTGCGTTCACGAACAGATCCCGATCGTGCAGCGGGATGCCTGCCTTCTGCAGGACTGCAGCGATCATCAGCACCCGGGCACGGTCCACACCGACGCAGGTGCGCGCAGGAGTCTGCGGACCCGGCCGCCCCACCAGCGCCTGGACCTCGACCAGCATGGCCCGGTTGCCCTCCACCGCGCACGTGACCGCCGTGCCTGCCGAGTCAGAGGCGCGCTCCGCGAGCAACCGGGCGCTGGCATCGGGCACCTCGGCGAGCCCACCGTCGCCCATCTCGAACAGGCCGACCTCGCCGACCGCCCCGAAGCGGTTCTTCGATGCGCGAAGCACCCGCAGGCCGCTGTGGGGATCCCCCTCGAACTGCAGGACGGTGTCGACCAGGTGCTCGAGGACCTTGGGACCCGCGAGCTCCCCGGACTTGGTGACGTGACCGACGAGGATCACGCCCACGCCCGTGCCCTTCGCGAGGTGCATCGCGCGGTGCGCGACCTCCCGAATCTGGGGCACCGAGCCAGGCGCGCTCTCGATCGAGGGCCACTGCATGGTCTGCACCGAGTCGACGACCACCACCCGCGGAGACTCCTTCCGGACAACGGCCTCGATACGGGAGAAGTCGGTGTCTGCCGCCAGCCACAGGGTGTCGGCCTGGATTCCCAGGCGCTGCGCCCGTAGGCGCAACTGCTGCAGGGATTCCTCGCCGCTGGCGTACAGCACGCGGACCCCCCGGCGCGCGAACCCGTCGAGCGCCGCAAGGAGCAACGTGGACTTCCCCACCCCCGGATCACCCCCCAGGAGCACGAGGGAGCCGGCAACGAGCCCGCCCCCGAGCACCGTGTCGAGCTCGCGGATGCCCGTGCGGACGCGCACCTCGCCGCCGCGATCGAGCGGGACGTCGACGAGGCGGACGGCAGCGGCGGGCGCGGCCGCAGGCGCGCCGGACGCCGCACCGGCGGGGGCGGGGGCGGGGGCGGGCACGGCCTCCGAGATCTGGTTCCAGGCGCCGCACGCCGAGCAGCGACCCGCCCACTTCGCGAAGACCGCGCTGCACTCCCCGCACCGATACTGCCGCCTTACCTTGGCCAACGATCCTCCCCTGACCTCCGGAGTGCAGCGATGAAGGCCACGGTCCTCCGCTGGGGACAGTCTGCCTACGAGACCGACCTCGATCTGTCCAAGGAGCGAGAAGGGGCGGCATCCCTGGGCTTGGGTTGGCGGGCGGCCCCCGAGTCAGCCTCTCCTCCCCCCCTCGACGAGGTCGACGCGCTCGTCGTCACCAGTCGGGTACGGGTCGACCGGGAGGTCCTCGGCCAGCTTCGGGGCCACCTCGTCCTCACGACGACCTCGGGCACCGACCACATCGACCTCGGTGCCGCCCGAGCGCTCGGCGTGACCGTGGGCCGCTGCCCGCTCGCTCGCCGGGACCCCGTCGTCGAGCATGCCCTGGCGTCGCTGCTGGGGCTCCTCCGTCGGCAGCCCGCCCTGCTGAGCGCCGCCGCTGAGGGCAGGTGGGCCCGCGGCGAGCTCCCTGCCCTCGCGCCCCGCCAGGTCGCAGGCGCCCCGATCCTCGTCGTCGGCCTCGGCGTGATCGGCGCACGAATGAGCGAGATCCTGCAGGCGCTCGGCGCCGAGGTCTGGGGCGTCGACCCGGCCGGCGTGCCTACGTCCGTGACCGCGGTAGCCCTCGACGAGGCCCTGTCCGAGGCCGCCGCGGTCACCGTCCACTGCGCGCTCACGCCGTCGAGCCGAGGGCTCTTCGACGTCGCCCGCATCTCGCGCATGGCACCGACGGCGGTGCTCGTGAACACCGCGCGTGGCGGGGTCGTGGATCCCGATGCAGCCGTCGACGCAGTGAGGCACGGCCGACTGCGGGGGGTCGCGCTCGACGTGTTCCCCGAGGAGCCCTGGCCCGGTCTGTCCGCCGCGGCCGGGGTCCCCGGGGTGTGGCTCACGCCCCATGCATCGGGGTACGTCCACGATCTCGGGGATCGAGTGGCCACTGAAGTGCTCGCCACGCTGCGGGCGTGGGTCAACGGACAACCGCTACCCCACGCGGTCGCGTGATGGGCGGACTGCGTCCCGGCGAGGTCGTCGGCGATCGCTTCGAGGTGCTCGGGGTGATCGGCCGCGGGGGCTCGGCCGTCGTCTACCTCGCGCGCGACCGCGTGCGCAGCGAGCGGGTGGCGCTCAAGGTCGTGCACGAGCACCTCACCGCGGACCCGTCGGTCCGGCGTCGACTCCACCGCGAGGTTCAGGCCGCGACCGTGCTCCGCACGGCGTCCGCGCTCGTGCCGTACGACCTGCACGAGCTCGACGGTCACCTCGCGCTGTCGATGCCGTTCCACCCTGGGCAGGCCCTCGACCAGCACGTGGCCGCTCACGGCCCGCTGTCGGTCGAGGAGGCTCGGCGCCTCGGCCAGCGCGTCGCCGAAGCCCTCGCCGAGGCCCACCGGGCAGGGGTGCTCCACCGCGACGTGACCCCGGCGAACATCCTGCTCTCGCCCGGGGCCGAGGACGCCGCGTTGAGCGACTTCGGGCTCGCCCGCGTGCGGCAGGGCGCCGCCACGCGGTCGACCACCGCGCTCGGCACGGCGGGCTACGCCGCACCCGAGATCTACGACGGCGACCGCGGCGACCCCAGGTCGGACCTGTACGGGCTCGGGGCGGCCCTGTACCTCGCGCTCACCGGGCAGCCTGCGTTCGACACCCGCGATCCGCTCACGGCACTGCGCCAGCAGCTCGACGACGCCTTCGTCCCCGTGCGAGAGCGGCGTCCTGACGCGCCCGACGATCTGGTGGACCTCGTCGAGGCCTTGCTCCGCGCCGATCCCGAGGGTCGCCCGCAGGGCGCTCGGGAGGTCCTCGACCTGCTGGAGCAGCAGGCCATCTTCCGGCCTCCGACCGCAGAGGGCGTGGTTCGTCAGTACCTGCCACCTGGGCGCTGGACCGTGGTGGTCAAGGAGAGGGAGGAGGAGGACTTCGGTCGCCGGGCGGCGCGGCGCGCGGAGCGGCGCCAGGCTCCCGAGACCCTGGGGGCGTCGCTGCACCGCCTCGCCGTCCAGGGCATCGAGTGGACGCGGTCCCGCTTCGGCCTGCCGCCCGACGAGCGGATCACCCCGGAGGAGGTCCTCGCCAACGCAGTGGCTCACGAGGCGGGGCTCCAGCCCGGCGCCCTGCTCCAGCCGGACGTCCTGTTCTACCGCCGGTTCAGACTGGTGGATCGGACCGACGAAGGCACGGCCCACCGCCTCGCCGAGGCCGCGCGAATCGCAGGCTTTCGGGCCCGGCACGTCTGCGTGGGGCGGCCGGAGTCCCGGCTGGAGCAGCTCGCCGCCCTCACACCGATCGTCCTGGCGCTCGGCTGGTCGGCCGCCTTTCCTGCGTTCATCCTGCTCGAGGTCCTGGTGCTCGGACAGGCCCCGATCCTCTCCATCGTCCTGGCCCTGCCGCTCCTGATCCTGCTCAGCATCGCGATGCCGATCTGGGCATTCCGCCACGGGATCCCCGACCGGCGGGCCGAGCAGCGCCCCGTCGCCTACCCTGCGACCTTGGAGGGGGCGCTCACGCAGGAGGCCCACCCCCCGCCCCGGTTCGCCGTGGCCGCAGTGACCAAGGCGCTGCCCCGGTCCTCGGAGGAGGCGCCGACGCGCGGGGAGGCGCTGCTCGAGCGGGTGCGCCACACGCTGGCGGGGCTCTCCCGAGCGATCGAGGATCCCGCCCTCGCGCTGCCCGCCCCGGCGCAGCAGGATCTGCGGGGCACCGTGCGAGAGCTCGGAGCATCGGCGGAGGCGCTCGCGCAGGAAGTCGACCGGCTCGAGGAAGGGCTCGACGAGGCGGGCGCCCCCGAGCGGGAGGTCGGGCTGCTGTACACACGCCGCGACCGCCTGCAGACGCTCCAGCGCGCCGGAGAGACGGTCGACGAGACGGCCCTCGCGCGCGTCGAGCACGCGATCGCGGAGCACGAGGCGAGCCTCGCTGCCGCAGCCAAGGTCGAGGCACGCCTGGCCGCGAGCACCGCCCAGCTGCTCGAGATCGCGAGCACGGCCGCGGCCGTACACCGCACGCTCCTCGCCGAGAGCGACCCGGCCCCGAGGGCTCCACGCGCCGCGGAGCGGCTTCGGCAAGAGGTCGAGGCCACGCGAGCGGCGCAGCGTGAGGCCGCGCTTCGGAGCAACGCATGACAGGATCGTTGAAGGTCGCCATCGTCCAGGACGCCCCCAAGTTCCTGGACCTCGACGGGACCCTGTCGGTCGTCGAGCGTGGCCTGCGCGAGGCGGCCGGCGCCGGCGCGGAGCTGGTCGCTTTTGGCGAGAGCTTCCTCTCGGGCTATCCGGTGTGGCTGGACGTGCGCCCCGGGGCTGCCCTATGGGATCACCCGCCTGCCAAGCGCGCCTTCGCTGCGCTCCGGCGCAGCGCGGTCACCGTGCCGGGTCCCACGACCGAGGCGCTGTCCGCCCTCTGCGCCGAGCTCGGACTCGGGCTGGTGATCGGGGCCCATGAGCGCGTCGAGCAGGGTCCCGGTCACGGCACGCTGTACAACGCGCTGCTGACCTTCGACGCCGACGGTGCGCTGGTGAACCACCACCGCAAGCTGGTGCCGACCTACAGCGAGCGGATGGTGTGGGGCCCTGGAGATGCAGCGGGCCTCACCGCAGTGCCGGTGCGGCTCCGGCGGGGTCCGGCCGGCCAGCAGCCCAGGGTCGGCGGCCTGATCTGCTGGGAGCACTGGATGCCGCTGGCCCGCCAGGCGCTGCACGAGACGGCCGAGCAGATCCACGTCGCGGTGTGGCCGGCGGTCAAGGACGCCCACCACCTCGCCAGCCGCCACTACGCCTTCGAGGGCCGCTGCTTCGTGCTCGCTGCTGGCCAGCTGGCGCGGGCCGCGGATCTGCCCGACGAGCTTCGGCCCCCCGGCAAGAGCGACGGCGCGTGGCTCCTCGATGGCGGCAGTGCCGTGTACGGCCCCGACGGCGTCGCCCTGGTCGAGGCTCGGCGCGAGGAGCGCGCGGTGCTCACCGCGGAGATCGACCTCACGCGGATTGACGAGGAGTCGATGACGCTCGACGTGACCGGGCACTACCACAGGCCCGACGTGTTCTCGCTCGAGGTCTTACGGCGGCGCCCATCATGACGCGCTCCGGCTCGCCAGAACATGCTCGGCGACCTCGGCGAAGCCATGGCCCCCTGGATCATCGGTGACGTAGGCGGGATGTGCGGACATTCGTCCGAGGAACCGGCGCACGTTCGCGACCCCCACCGACACCGGGAAGAAGTCGAACATCGGCTCGTCGTTGGGCGAGTCGCCCACGAACAGCCAGGCGTCCCGCTCCTCGTCGAGGGAGATCCCCCAGCGCTCGGCGAGCAGGGCACGGCTCCCGGCGAGCTTGTCGAAGTCGCCGAACCACCCGTTGACGTGGATGGAGCTCACCTTGCAGTGCGCGCCAGCCTCCCGGAACCGGGCGACGATCTCGTCGATCGCGGCATCGTGCAGTGGAGCGACGTCCTCGCAGAAGTCCACGGCGAGGTCGAGCTCTCGGTAGGGTTGGTCGCTGGCCAGCGCGGTGCCGGGGACCTCGGCGAGGATCCGGTTGCCGAGGGCGGTCAGCTTCTCCCGATTCTCGGCCCGCACGTCCCTCGACTGCACGAACCGCCGCACCATGCGACCGTTGTGGACGTAGAACCACAGCCCCCCGTTCTCCCCCACGACCCCGTCGACGGGCCACGTGCGCGCGATCTGATCCACCCAGCCCGCCGGGCGACCCGTGATCGGCACGACCCGGAGGCCTGCGGCGTGGAGCCGGCTGAGGGCGACGAAAGCCCCGGGCACCAGCCTGCCTTGCCAGGTGAGCGTGTCGTCCACGTCGCAGAGCACGCCCCGCAGCCCCCGACAGGTGGCTGGGTCGAGCTCCGCGACGGGCCGCAGCGACCCCGCTACGACGGCACTTCCCAGGTGTCGCCGGAGTGCAGGAGCTTGTGCAGGTCACCCGTGCCGAGCTTCTGGGTGGACTCCGCCATCTGCGCCTGGAACTGCGCGTCGTAGGACGGGCGGTGCTCCTGGTAGAAGATACCCACGGGCACCGGGTGCCCCTCGGCCGGCTCGAGGGAGGCGAGCAGCGTGGCGAGCATCTTGTTGCTCGGGTCGTGGCGGAGCACCTGCGACTCGGCCTCCGGCCCGTCGACCACGATGCGGCGAAGTGCGAGACCGTCGAGCACGTAGCCGAACCGCTGCTCCTGACCCCAGATCAGCGGCTCCCCAGCCTGTAGGTAGAGCACGTTCTCCTTGCGCGCCGACTTCTCGGTGACGTTGTCGAAGGCATTGTCGTTGAAGATCAGGCAGTTCTGGTAGATCTCCACGAACGATGTGCCCTCGTGCTCGGGCATCGCTGTGAGGACCTCCTGGAGGTGCTTCGCGAAGATGTCGACCGAGCGGGAGATGAACGTGCAGCCCGTGCCGAGCGCGAACAGCAGCGGGTTGAACGGCGCGTCGAGGCTGCCCATGGGGGTGGACTTGGTGCGCTTGCCGACCTCGGACGTAGGGCTGTACTGGCCCTTCGTGAGCCCGTAGATGCGGTTGTTGAACAGCATCACGTTGAGGTCGACGTTCCTGCGGAACAGGTGTGCGAGGTGGTTGCCGCCGATCGACAGGCCGTCGCCGTCGCCCGTGACGAGCCACACCGAGAGCTCGGGCCGGGTGACCTTGAGCCCGGTGGCCACCGCGGGGGCGCGGCCGTGGATGGTGTGAAAGCCGTAGGTCTCCATGTAGTAGGGAAACCTGCTGGAGCAGCCGATCCCGGCGACGACCGCGAACTCCTCGCGCGGGCGGCCGAGGTTTGCGAACACGCTCTGGACCTGCGCAAGGATGGCGTAGTCACCGCACCCCGGGCACCAGCGAACGAGCTGGTCGCTGGCGAAGTCCTTCTTCTTGTAGGTCGTGGGGTTCGAGGTCATGCGTGCTCCTGGATGCCGGCGACGAGCTCGCGCTTGAGGAAGGGAAGGCCCTGGACCTTGTTGAGGCCGACGGCGTCGACCAGGTACTCGGCCCGGATGATCTTGACGAGCTGCCCGAGGTTCATCTCGGGCACGAGCACCCGGTCGTACCTCGACAGGATGTCGCCCAGGTCCGAAGGAAGGGGGTTGAGGTAGCGAAGCTGCACGTGGCCGACCTTCTGGCCCTGGCTCCGGCACCCGTCGACCGCCATCCGGATCGCGCCGTAGGTGGAACCCCAGCCGAGCACCAGCAGGCCCTCCGAGTCCCCCTCGACCGTCGTGGGAGGAAGGCGGTCGGCGATGCGACGTACCTTCTCGGCCCGGAGCTCGCTCATCTTCTGGTGATTGTGGGGGTCGTACGACACGTTGCCGGAGTTCTCGGCCTTCTCAAGGCCGCCGATCCGGTGCTGCAGACCCGGAGTTCCTGGCCGCACCCAGGGGCGGGCGAGGGTCTCGGGGTCGCGCTGGTACGGCTGATAGTCGGTGGGATCGGTCCGGAAGGCAGGCTTCATCTCCGGAATCGCGTCGATATCGGGGATGGGCCAGGGCTCCGCGCCGTTCGCGACATAGCCATCGGACAGCAGGATGACCGGCACCATGTAGGTGGTGGCCAGGCGCACGGCCTCGATCGCGACCTCGAAGCAGTCGGACGGACTTCGGGCAGCGATGACCGCGCACGGCGCCTCGCCGTTGCGCCCGAAGAGGTTCTGCAAGAGGTCGGACTGCTCGGTCTTCGTGGGCAGGCCGGTGGACGGCCCTCCGCGCTGGACGTCGATGACGACGAGGGGAAGCTCGGTCATGACCGCCAGCCCGATCGCCTCCGACTTGAGCGCGATGCCCGGGCCACTCGTGCCGGTGACACCGATGTTTCCACCATAGGACGCGCCGATGGCGGCACAGACCGCCGCGATCTCATCTTCCGCCTGGAACGTGGCGACGCCGTAGTTCTTGAATGGCGCGAGGGCGTGAAGGATATCGGACGCCGGCGTGATCGGGTAACTCCCGTAGAACACCTGCAGCCCGGTCTTCGCAGAGGCCGTGGCGAGCCCGATGGCGAGCGCGGCATTGCCCGTGATGTTGCGGTACTCGCCCGCCGGGAAGTCCGCCGTGGGGACCTCGTAGGGGGTCTGGAAGAGCTCCACGGTGTTGCCGAACTCGTAGCCGGCCTCGAGCGCGGCCCGGTTCGCTCCCTTGTACGGATCCTTGAACTTGCGCTCGATGTAGTTGACCGTGGGAGTCATCTCGCGGCTGTACAGCCAGTACATCACCCCGAGCGCGAAGAAGTTCTTGCAGCGGTCGGCTTCCTTGGTGTTCAGCTCGAACGCCGCGACCGCCTCGCGGGTCAGGTTCGTGATCGGCGCCTCTACCAGGCGGTACTCGGACAGCGTGCCGTCTTCCAGGGGGTTCGACTCGAGCCGCGCCTTCGTGAGATCGGCGGCCTTGAACTTGTCGGAGTTCACCAGCAGGATCCCGCCCTTGCGAAGCGCGATCAGGTTCTTGGCGAGCGCCGCGGGGTTCATCGCGACGAGGACGTCGACCTCGTCGCCGGGGGTGTGGATGTCGTGGCTCGCGAACTGGATCTGGAACCCCGAGACCCCCTCCTGCGTGCCCGCGGGAGCCCGAATCTCCGCAGGATAGTCGGGGAGCGTGGCCACGTCGTTGCCGAACAGGGCCGAGGATCGGGTGAACTGGGTTCCCACCAGCTGCATTCCGTCGCCAGAGTCACCAGCGAAGCGGATGACGACCTGGTCGACCACCTGGGGTGCGGTCTTGTTCATGAACTCCACCTGCGAGCGCCGAGGTCCCGCCCGTAACATGGCCGCCACAGCACGCATGCAGGTTACGCCGCCGTAGCCCGAGAACCTGTGGGCCCAGCGCGGACTGCACGCGCTGCGATCGGTGT
>CAYMSU010000050.1:0-20147 GCA_964393165.1 uncultured Enterobacteriaceae bacterium | reverse complement strand
GGACCATGCCATAGGCCCCCTGGTTCGACGCGATCAACACCGTGGCGACGTCCGGCCACGCCTCCCAGAAGGCCACCGCCTCCCCCGAGCGCAGCCGGGGCAGGTGGTAGCTCACGAAGGCGTCGAACGGCGCGATCTGGTAGACGAGGAGCGTCGCCAGCGTGGCCGCCGCCATCGCCGCCACCGTGGCGCCGATCGCGCGCCACCGCCCGGTCACCGCCAGCGGGATCAACAACACCGCCGGGAACAGCTTCGCCAAGATGGCGAAGCCCAGCAGCGCGCCCCCGACTCCGTGGCGCGACCGCCCGAACGCCAGCATCGCCGCGACGGCCAGGCCGATCGCGAGCAGGTGGACCTGTCCGTACTGGAAGTCGTACAGCGTGCCGAAGCTCGTCAGCACGAACGGCAGCGCCACGAGCCCAAGCCGCCGCGCGCGCGGCGGGAGCCACGCGAGGACCAGGATCGCCAGGCCGAAGAAGGCCGTGAGCTGCCCCGCGAACCAGACCGTGCGGATCGTCGGGTACTGATCCGTCAGCGCGAGCGCCGCGGCCGGGAGCAGCAGGAACTGCGGGGTGTACTGGTACGGATCCTCGACCGCCATCCCGGCCACGTCGGTGTGGGGCTCGGCCTCGGGGTGGATGCCCGGGTAGTAAGTGGCGTCCCAGACGTTGGGCTCCCCACGGGCCGCCAGCTCGGCCGCGTGCACGTAGGCGGGAAGGCACTCGTGCTGGGTCCAGAACGGATCCGCGGTGCTGAGCACGAAGGGCTGCTCGGGGTCGGCGACGTGCGTGGCGAGGCGACCGTATTGCACCACCGTCAGCAGACAGCCGATCACGAGCAGCGCGACGAGCCCCCGACGGGGCCCGAAGTCCGTCCAGCTCTCGGGGATCGCCGCCTGGAGCCGGCGCCCGAACCCCCACGCGAGCACGAGGCCCCCGGCCACTGCAGCCAGGGTGACCGCCACCGCCCCCGGCGGCGCGGTGACCTCGAGGAGATCACACACGACGGCCACCGCGGCGTGAGACCCGAGCAGCGCCCCCAGGGTGGTGGCGGTGGTGGTGAGCGTGCCGCGCACGACCACGGGCAGCGGGGGGAAGAGACGTTGTCGACGAGCGTTCATGAGGACCTCCCGCGCGTGCGGGACTCGCACGCGTCGACCGGGAGGCGTGACGACGGACGGCACGTCGTGACGACGCTACGCCGCCCAGCGGGCTCCGCGCGGCACGAGGTTGTGCCACTCCCCGAGCGGCCGCAGCCCGCAACGCTCCATGTTCCGCCACGACGAGTTCGGCTGGCCCGGCACGGCCACCCCGGTCTCGGAGCTCACCCAGCTCGCCCCGCGGTCGAACGCCCGGCGTACCCGGGCCGCCATGATCGCCCCCTGGATGCCCTGGCCACGGTACGCGGGCGCCGTCACCCCTCCCTCGAGGGCGGTGCCCCCGTGAGCGTCGAAGGCGAGGCCCAGCCCGACCACGGCGTCCCCCTCGCGCGCGACGAGGACGTCCCACGCGGGCCGCCCGACGAGCGCGCCGATCAGCGGACGCGCTGCGTCGGGCAGGTCGAAGCCGTCACAGAACAGGTCCGCGAGCACCTCGGCCTCAGCCGGACGTGCCGGCCCGATCGGCAGCGGGCCGCTACCCGACGGAAGCGGGTCCCCCGCGCGATGCCGCGCGAGCTTGGCCCACGGGCGCTTGCGGACGTTGACCCGCGCGCGCTCCGCCGCCGACGTGCCCCGGCGCGGCCGTCCGCCCAGCCCCAGGCTGCGGGGGAGCTCCTCGGTGAGGGCGTCCAGCTCGTGCTCGAGGCGCTCCACGCGCCCGAGATCGTGATGGGCGCGGGCCTCCTCGAGATCCTCCTGCAGATCGGCGACCCGGGCCCGGTACGCATCGCGGGCCTCCGCATCGATCGCCTCCCCGGCGTCGCCCGCGTCGACCTGCGCGCGGCCGCCGCCCGGGTGTACGAGGTCGAGCACGTGTACGTCCTGATCCGGCCGGGCCACGAGGTGAGCAAGGATCTCCACGCCGCGGGTGGCCTTGAGCCGAATCTCGCGGCCTTGGTACCGGATCCGCCACACGTCGCCCTCCGGCGTGAACGCCGGCAGCTCCTCGGACGACGGCGCGGGGAGCGGCGCCGCGACGGGCGGCGCCGTGGCCGCCGGCGCCCCGCACGCCTCGCGCACCCACGCGAGGGCCTGGTCCACGGGCCCGAGCACGGCCATCGAGCAGACGCCGAGGTGGGCGAGGCTGCCGCGGGGCCGCTGGGCCAGCGAGCCCTCGAGCGCTTGGCCGAGCTCCGCGTCGTGGGTGGCGGCCGCCAGCTCGGCGAGGATGAACGGCAGCGACACGTCGCGGAAGCCGACGGCCTGCAGGGCGGCCATCGGGGGCCGCCGCCGCCGCGCCTCGTCGACGCGCCCGAGCCCCAGCAGCACGTAGATGAGGTACCCCTCCGAGAAGAGCCGGCCGGTGTCGTCGGCCGTGAACAGGCTCGCGACCGGCGGCAGCAGGGCCTGCAGGGCGTCGGCGTCCGACGGCCCGGGCGAGCGCCACCCGCTGCAGCAGGTTGGCCAGCTGGGCGTTGTCGTCCCGCGCGTCGCGGTAGGCGGCGATGTGCCGACGGGCGTCGTCGTAGCGGGCCTCCCACAGCGCTCGGAGGGCCTGCAGCCCCTCGATCCGCCACCGGTGGCGAGGCCCCGCGTGCGCCCGCGCGTAGACGATCGCGGCGTCCGCGTGGGCCCAGGCCGCCTCCACGCGGCCGAGCTCGAGCTCGTCGAACACGAGGCGGGTCCTCGCCTTCAGGGCGTCGTGGTGGTGCTGTAGGCCCTCCGCGAGCGCGAGCAGCTCGGCGTCGAGCGGCGCGCGGACCGTGACGTCGCCGAGGTCGACCATCGAGGAGCAGCCGTCGCGGAGCACCTCCACCAGGACCTCGGGATCGTCGAGCCGCCGCGCCATTGCGATGGCGTCCAGGGCCATCGCGATCGGCTGGCTCGGATCGGGGGCGGGCTGCTGGGCCGCGGCGAGGCGCGCCAGACAGCGCGCGCGGGTAGGCCCGTCTTCCTCGGGCAGCGCCGCGATCGCGCGCTCCAGCATGTCGACGAGCCCGGCGTCGACCTTGGTGAACCGGAGCATCGCGCCGTACGCCCGCGCACTCTCGCCCATCTCCTGCGCGTCGCCGAGCCCCTCGGCGCGGTCGAAGGCCCGCCGACACAGGGCGAGGCCCGCCGCGGAGTCCCCCGCCCCCATGCGAGCCAGCCCCTCGGCACGATCCACGACGATCTCCTGGCGCGGATCGGCGCCCTCCACGAGGCCCCGTGCCTGCTGGGCGAGCTGCACGGCGTCGTCGAACGCGAGCCGGCGGTGGGCCCGGGAGGCCGCCTCGAGGGTGGCGGTGAGCGCCTGCTCGCGGCACTCGGGGCCCCCCCGCAGGAAGTGGTGCGCGACCTCGGTGCACGACGCCCCGCGATCCGCCAGGTGCCGCGCCCAGCGCGCGTGGCGATGCTGCGCCGCGGCCGCCGGCAGCGACGCGACGAGCACCTCGGGGATGAGGCCGTGGGAGAACCGCCAGCGCCCATCGTCGAGGGGAACGAGGATGCCCGCGTCCGCGCTCTCCTGCAGCGCCGCGTCGAGCGGGCCGAGCCCGAAGTCGTGCTGTACCTCGAGCGGCGCGAGCTCCCGGCCGGCGACGGCGGCATGCGACAGCACCTCCTGGGCGGGCGCGGACAGCCGGCGGACCCGGGCCTCGATGGTGCTGCGGACGGAGCGAGGCACCAGCCGGCGCGGATCGGCCTCGGCTCCGTGGCTCTCGAGCAGGCGGCCCACCTCGACGAGGAACAGCGCGTTGCCCTCGGTCGCGTCGAACACCACGTCGACGACCGCCTCGGGGACTGGCTGCGGAAGCCGCACGTGGCTTGCGAGCCAGTGGGCGACGGTCGCGCGATCGAACCGGCCGAGCGCCCAGGTGTCGGCCAGCCGGAGGACCTGCTGAAGGTGCTCCCCCGCTCGGTTCGCGGGCACCTCGGTGTCGCGTGCGGTGCCCACGATAGGACCCGCGCGAGCAGGCCGGCACGGTAGGTGCCGAGCTGCTCCTCGGCGGAGCCGGTGCCGATGCGCAGCAGGGCGCCGAGGATCTGGATCCAGGGCCAGTAAGGGGGGGCTCCGCCAGCCTCCCAGCAGCGCCCCGAGACGGTGCGGAAGCCGAGGTCGCGGGCGAGGCCGCGCCCGGCCTCCGCGAGGCGGCTCTTGCCGACGCCCGGCTCGCCGGTGAGCACCACGCAGGTGCCCCGGCCGTCACGAGCCCGCTCGAGGGCCTGGGTGAGCCGCGCGAGCTCGGGACCGCGACCGACCAGGTCGTCGGCGACGGCGGCAGTGGGGCGAGGGGGCTAGGCCATTGGGGTCGGCTCGATCATGCGGTCAAGGGTCCAACTGCTCCTTGGCAGGTCGGGGGAGGTACATCTGCCGGCCCTCCATTCACCTGTGGAGTGCTCCGAGGCGGACCTGCCGCGTGTACGTTGGGGGTGCGGGCCCCGTTGGGCCGTGCTAGCCGTCTGCGGTGACGAGACGCAGGAAGGCCTCGACCGTCTCGGTCGGCCCATCGGCGGCAACGCCGAAGTCCAGGACCAGCGACGAATGCGTCTCGTCGTCGAAGTGCACCCACTGCGCCGACCGGCCCAGGTCCGTGAGCTGCCCCGCGTAGCGCTCGCTGGCCGTCGCGGCGATGTAGCCCTTGGACCCCTCCACCGCCGACGGATCCGCCGAGATCAGGAGGGTGGGCGGCACCTCGCTCGACGGCGCGTGCGTCGACGGCGACCCCGCGCGCTGATCGGCCTCCTCGTCGCCGAACAGGTGCTCGATCAGCGGGATGTTGGCGGCCAGCTCGCTCCCCTTCATCAACGACAGGGCGAACGGCACGTCGTAGGCATGCACGTCGAAGGAGATCGAGGCGGCCACATCCCCCTGCTCGAGCCCCACGCCCTCCAGGAACCGCGGGTCCGATGTCAGCAGCGCCACCAGATGGGCGCCGCTCGAGTAGCCCAGCAGCACGATGCCGGGCTCCGTGACGCCGTAGTCCGCGCGGTGCTCCTCGAGAAACGCCAGCGCATGGGCCAGGTCGGTGAGCTGCTCGGCCCAGGTGACCTCCGCAGGCCCGGGCGGTCGGCTGGCGAGTCGGAAGTTCGGCGCCGCGACGGCGAACCCCCGGCTGAGAAACCACGGCACGAGCGTGGGGGCGCTGTCGAGGTTCGACTTGTCGCCGCCGACCCAGCTGCCCCCGTGCACGAACACCAGCCACTGGCGGGGGCTCCCGTCGGGCACGTAGGTGATGTCGAGCAGCGCCATGTCGGCGTCGCCGCCGACCGGCGGCGGGTACGGCACGTCCGTGTCGTGGACCAGCTCCACCGGCGCCCCCGGCGCGTTGGGCACCGACGTCGTCTCGACGTCGGTGTCGTCGGCACGGGTCTCGTCGGCCGGCGTGGCGCAGGCGCCGCCGAGCCAGAGGGCAAGCAGGGGGGGGACGGCGCGCATGGACTCTCCTTGAGAGCCTGAGAACGCCGTGCTCCCGCCGATATTGTATCCGTCGCCGAGTACGTCATGCCGCCGGTGCCGACGCTGGCGGCTCGCGTCAGCTGAGGGAAGATCCGCGGTGCAAGCGCATCGGCGCCCGTGGGCGGAAGTCCGACCCGGCGTCTCCTCGCGCGGGCACACGCGCGACGTAGGCTCGTTCGGAGACTGAGCGAATCCAGGTGGCGCGATACGATGCGAGTCGACGGAGGACCCGATGCTGCAGCCCCGCCCTGTGCACTACCCGGAGTCCGACGGACAGCCCGTGGCTGAGACGGAGGAGCACCTCGAGGCCATGACCGATCTGTTCCAGACGCTGCGGCGCGCCCTCGGGGACCCGCAGCGGTGGCACGTGTTCGGCAACCAGCTGTTCTACTACGTCGAGGGCGACAATCAGGCCTCGTTCAGCCCGGACGTGTACGTGATCCGGGGCGTGCCCCAGTGGCCGCACCACCGCATCTGGAAGCTCTGGGACGAGCCGGAGGCGGTTCCGGCGTTGGTGATCGAGCTGTCGTCGCCGAGCTCGTGGCGCCACGACCTGGGGTTCAAGCGCGATCTCTACGAGCGCCTGGGGGTGGAGGAGTACGTGGTGTACGACGTGCTGCGGCAGTCAGGGGGGCCTGCGCTCCGGGTGTGGCGGCGCGAGGGGGAGCGGCTGGTGGAGCAGGCCGACTCCACCAGCCGGGTCGTCGGCGTGGGCTTCGAGCCAGACGGGTGGCGTCTGCGTCTCGTCTCTTCCCGCGGCGAGGCGGTGCGGTCGGACGCCGAACAGGCGGATGCGGAGGCACGACGGGCGGATGCGGAGGCGCGACGGGCGGATGCCGAGGCGGAGAGGCGCAGCCAGACCGAGCAGGCACTGGCGAAGGCGCTCGCCGAGCTCGAGCGGCTTCGCGGCGGGTCGTAGGGGAAGGCAAGGCGGCCCACCGGGCCACGTCAGCTTCGTGCTGTTCCGCCGCTGACACCCCGGGGACGGTGTCGTCCTCGCTCTCCGCCAGGGCCGCGTCCGGGTGGGTGTTGGCACGACGCTTGCGAACAGTGCCGGCGAGGAGGTCCCGTGATTGGCTTCGGAATCGTGAGCGTACTCGGGCTCGGGTGCAGCGGCTCGCCAGCGCCCGAGACGGAGGAGCGCGCGGCCACGGCCGCAGCCGTGGTCGACCTCGATGATCCGGCCACCTGCGCCGGCTGTCACTCGGCGATCGTCGCAGAGTGGGGCGAGAGCATGCACGCGCGCGCCCACCACGACAACGACCCCGTGTTCGCCGCGCTCCGCGAGGCCCGCATGGCCAAGGAGGGCGAGGCCATCGCCGCCGCCTGCGCGAACTGCCACAACCCGCGCAGCCCCGCCGACACCACCACGGCCGCCGCCCAGGTCGGCGTGTCCTGTGCGGGGTGCCACGCCGTGGCGTCCGTGGGCGAGGGCCGCGGTGCCGCCGCGCTCCTCACCGCCCCCGAGGGCGTGCTCTACGGGCCTCACGACCTCGCGGAGGGGGTGTCTCCGGCGCACGGAACCGGTCCTTCCCCCAAGCACTTCGCGGACGGTGCCTCGCTTTGTCTCGCGTGTCACGATGCGACGAAGACGCCGAACGGGCTCGCCGCCTGCACGACGGGACCAGAGCACCGGGACGGGGGCAGCGGTCAGAGCTGCGTCGACTGCCACATGCCGCGGGTGGCGGGGCCCAGCGGTGCGGTGTCGACGCGCGCCGACCATGCGTCGCACCAGTTCCTGGGCCCGCACCGGGCGTGGCTGCAAGACGATCCGTCGTTCCTGGCGGGGGCGGTGGACGTGCAGCTGGCGGCGGTGCGGGGAGAGGCGACGGTCACGCTGGTGAACCAGTCGGGGCACGGCTTCCCGACCGGGTTCCCAGGGCGCATGGCAGTGCTGACGGTGGTGGGGCGCGATGCCGCGGGCGCAGAGGCGGCGACGCACTCGGTGGTGCTGGGCAAGCGGTACACGGACGATGCGGGCCACCCGGTGGCGCCGCCGTTCGCGACGAAGTTGGCGGCAGATACCCGGCTGACGGCGAACGAGACGCGCACCGTGGACGTCGCGCTGCCGGCGGGGGTGGCATCGGTGGAGGCGACGCTGGCGTTCCGGTTGCTGCCGCCGCCGCTGGCCGAGAAGGTGGGACTGGCGGACGCCCCGGAGGCGCAGCCGCGCGTGATCGCGCGACGTGCGGTGGACCTGCGCTAGGGGACGGGCGCGGGGGGCACCGCCATCGACTTCGGCAGCGGTAGGGTCGAGCCGGAGGTCCTCGTGGTTCCCTTCGACGTCTCCCTCGAGACCATCGCGCGCTTCCTCAACTGCGAGATCGCCGACCACCCCGTCTACGACGGGCTCGAGGTGCAGTGGTTCGACGATCCGCGCCACGGCCGCGGCATGCTCGCGTTCCTCACCCGCCGCGACGACGGGCGCGCCGACTTCTACTACCAGCCCACGCTCACCCTCGATCCTGCGACCTTCTACGTCGGCGCGGGCATCGGGCGGTGGGGCCCGGCCGAGTTCCACGCCGCGCGGCTCGAGCTGAGCAGCGAAGGCGTGCTCGCCGAGGTGCGCTTCGACGACGCCGAGGGTCGGTCGATCGCGCTGCACGTCGACGACCGCGGGGGCTCCCCCCGCCGGAGATGTCGGCTGCTCGCCCCCGTGAGCGCGGCCATCGCCGCACCCCCGTCGATGATGCTCGTCTACCTCCGCGGCGTCGACCTCGTGCAGGCGCGCGGGACCTGCCGGGTGGCCATCGGCGGCCAGGACGTGAGCACGGGGCGCCTGCCGCTGCCCTGGCTGCACGGGCGGCGCCTCGTCAAGGTGTCCGACGGACGCGGCCCCGGCTCGACTCACGCTCGCGGTGGGCCACGCTGCTCGCCGCTGTCACGCTGGGGTGCGCCTCGACGCCGCCCCGAGCCGTCCCGCCACCCGTCGGGGCCATCCCTGCGAGCGAGGCCCCCGGGGTCCCGCTGGCGCTGACGCTCGACGATCTCCCCTACGCCGGGCCCACCGTCGGGGGAACCGCCCCCGCGCAGGCACTCGAGCGCATCGTGACCGTCCTCGAGGCGCGCTCGGTCCCCGTGACCGGCTTCGTGACCTGCGGTCGGCTCGGCGACGACGCCGCCGACCTCGCCCCGTGGGTGGCCCTGGAGGAGGCCCTGGCCGTCGACTGGATCGAGGCGCGGTTCGGAGCACCGCCGGCCCTGGCGACGGCGAGCCACTTCCACCTCGACGCGGCCGGCGGGCTGGGCGCGTTGCTCGAGGCGGGGGTGCCGGTCGTGGTCTCGGATCGCACGGCGGCCCTGCTCGAGAGCCGCGGCGAGTCGATGCGCACGTCGCTGAAGGACACCTTCGGGGGCTCCTTCGACGGCTGGCAGGTGGTGGCGCCGACCGCGACGTTCCCGCTGGCCGAGGGGTACCGCACGACGGTGGGCGGCAGCGAGGTGCAGATCGTGCACCCGGGGGCGGGTCATGCGCCGGACAACGTGGTCACCTGGTTTCCGGAAGCGGGCGTGATGTTCGGCGGCTGCATGGTGAAGGGCGGCGACGACCTCGGGTTTCTGGGCGACGCCAACCGGGAGACCTGGCCGGGCGCGATGCGTGCGCTGCAGGCACTCGAGCCCGAGCTGGTGGTGCCGGGCCACGGCACGCGCACCGATCCCGGGCAGCTGGCCCACACGGAGCGGCTGCTGCTCGACGGCGCGCCCGGCGTCCGCTGAGCCTGCATGGCTCGCGCCGGTCACAGTGTGACCGAGCGCTCCGTCAGGCGCCAATCCACGATGACGGCATGCCCAACGGCGGAAACTCCTTCGTCACCTCGGGCTACCTGTACCCCGAGGGGTCCCTCGCCGATCGCGACGGCGTGGACGCGGATGGCGGCCCCGCGTACCCCGAGTCGGTCCTCGGCACCTGGACGTGTCGGGGATTCTTCCTCGGCGAGGGTGCCTACGAGCTGGGCCCGGCGCTCGCCACCACCCAGACCTACATGATCTACGACGAGCCCGGGTACGATCCGCTGAAGCTCGCGCCCACGCTGATCGTGACCGATGGGTTCGAGATGATGGTCACCGACGTGCCCGTCACCCGGGCGGTCATCGGGACGAGCGGCGCCCTGGTGACCTTGAGCGTCCGGTTCACGCTCGAGGACCGCTGACCCTGGCTCGGGCCTCGGCGAGGGCGGGC
The DNA here is from genome assembly GCA_964393165.1 of uncultured Enterobacteriaceae bacterium. GTDB lineage: Bacteria > Myxococcota_A > UBA796 > UBA796 > DRPG01. The sequence goes on along the minus strand of CAYMSU010000050.1, from coordinate 10,430 downwards.
CCTACCCCTCCGCGGGGGTCGGGCTCGTCTCGCGCGGGCCCCACGCCGGCAGGCCCAGCCCCGTCACCGCGCCCACCACCGCGCTCGTGAGCAGCGCCGCCAGCGCGCCTGCCGCCAGCCAGGAGGCCGTGCCCGCCTCGTCGGGCACGAGCCCCAGGACCAGGAACACGGTGACCATGCCCGCCGCCCAGCCGCCGGCGTGGGCCCCGAGCCAGACCCCCAGCCCCGTCATGTGCCGCCGAACGACCCAGGCCGGACCGCTCGCCAGGATCGGCCCCAGTACGGCGCCCATCGCCGCCGCCAGGAGCAAGGTGATCCCCAGCGGGAGCTCGGCCGGGGGAGACGCCGCCGTCGGGGCCGCCGTGCCCGCCGCCAGGTCCATCAGCTGGCTCGGGAGCATGCCCAGCAGCCAGCAGACCGACGCCGTGAGCGCGCTCGCTTGCACGAACCGCGCCCGCGGGAAGCCGGGGATCCGCTCGGCCAGCACCTGACTCTGCGCCCAGCCGAACAGCGCGCCTTCCACGAGCCCGCCGATCATCGCGAGGCCGAGCGCCCAGGGCACCGCGAGCGCCGGCGTGGGCGCCCAGGACACGGCGAGGCCCATGATCGCGAGCGAGGCGGTGAGCCCGAGGGTCTCGCCGAGTGTGATCCAGAGCGTCCACCGCGCCCACATCCCGGCCCCCCGCGTCCCGGCCCGACCGCCGACGCCGTCCTCTACCACGCGACGCCGCGCCAGTGGGTTAAGCGTCCGGCGTGACGACGTGGCTCCCCCACTGCTGCTGTACCGGGCCTGCTCCTCTGCGCGCAGAGGCCGCACGCTCCGTGGGGCTCTGCGTCGAGGGGCAGGCGGTGGCCCGCATCCGCGACTCCTCCGCCCCTTCCGCCGCCTGAGCGGCCTCGACTGCCGTCGAGAGGGGCGCCCACCCCCTTCTCCACGGTGCAGTCATGACGGTCTCCCTCTTCGATACGGCGCGGCGCCGCATCGTCCCGTTCTCCCCCGCCACCCCCGGCGTGGTGACCATGTACAACTGCGGCCCCACCGTCTACGGGACCGCCCACGTCGGCAACTTCCGCTCGTTCCTCCTCGCCGATCTCCTTCGGCGCACCCTCGAGGGCGAAGGCCTCGAGGTCCGCCAGATCATGAACATCACCGACGTCGGCCACCTCACGCAGGACGACCAGGCTGACGGCGCCGGCGAGGACAAGCTCCTGCAGACCGCCGCGAGGCTCGGCTGGGACCCGTTCCGCGTCGCGCGCCACTTCGAGGCCGAGTTCCACCGCGACCGCGCCCGGCTCGGCCTCCTCGACGCCCACGCCTACCCCCGGGCCACCGAGCACGTTCCCCAGATGCTCGAGCTGATCACCGGGCTGCTCGAGCGCGGCCACGCCTACGCGGTCGGCGGCGATATCTACTTCGACGTCTCCACGTTTCCGGCGTACGGCACGCTGTCGGGCCGAGATCTCGACGAGCAGCGCTGTGGCGCCCGCGTCTCGGTGCGCGAGGGCAAGCGAAACCCCGAGGACTTTGCATTGTGGAAGGTCGACGACGGCCACCTCATGCAGTTCGATCCGCCGAAGGGGGCCCATGGGGCGCTGCGGCGCGGGTTCCCGGGGTGGCACATCGAGTGCTCGGCGATGTCGATGCACTACCTGGGCGAGACGTTCGACGTGCACACGGGCGGCGAGGACAACCTGTTCCCCCACCACGAGTGCGAGGCCGCCCAGAGCACGGCGCTGACGGGCCAGCCGCTCGCCTGCTACTGGCTTCACACCCGTCATCTGCTGCTCGACGGCGCGAAGCTGTCGAAGCGAGCGGGCACCGCGCTCACGCTGGACGACCTCGAGGCCCGGGGGTTCGCCCCCCGCGTGGTCCGCCTGGCGCTGCTCGCGCACCACTACCGCCGGCCGATGAACCTGACCGACGACGCGCTGCACAGCGCAAAGCGCGCGGTGGGCCGGCTGCGCGAGCTGCACGACCGGCTGCGGGAGGTGGCCTGGGAGCCAGGCCCGCAGCAGACCGACGATCGCTCGGCGGCGGCGCTGGCGGAGCGCTTCCGGGCGGCGCTGCGGCACGATCTGGACACCCCGGCAGCGCTGGTCCCGGTGTTCGAGGCGCTGGGCCGCTGGCTCGACGACGTGCCGCAGGGGTCGGCGGCCCGCGCGGCGCTGCGGGCCCTGCACGAGGTCGACGGCGTCCTCGGCGTGCTGGACGACGAGATCCGCACGGGCGTGGTGCCGGCCGCCGAGCTCGACGCAGCCGCCGCGGATCGCGACCTCGCGGAGGATCTGGCCGCGCTGGCGAGGGGCGAGGTCCGCTGCCTGGACCGGCTGCTCGCGGCCCGCCACCAGGCGCGCGCCCGACGCGACTTCGCGACCGCAGATCAGCTGCGTGACGCGATCGGCGCGGCGGGGATCGCGGTCCGCGACGTAAAGGACGGCGTGGTCTGGACGCGCTGCACCTAGCGCAGGGACACGCCTGCACGAAGTGCAGGGGATGGACCGACACAAGGTTCCATCCAAGCCGAACGACCCCGGCTCCTCGGCCCTTCACCTGAATGTCGTCCTCGGGGGGTCGGCTCGGCGCCGGATGGGGCCGCTCTACCTAGATCCAGTCTCCTCGATCCGGTCCGAACGCTTGTTCCAGGCCCTGGGCCTTCACCGCAGATCCGCCGACGGGGCTGGAGATGGTAAGACCCCTGCAGTCGCATGGGACCGCTCCTCCTCGTTGTCGCCGGCGAAGACCCGGCCGCCCGCGCGATCACCGAGCGCTGGTGGGCTCGGGGCGGCATCGCCGTGCGCCTGCCCCGCCTCGAGGCCGGCCTACTGCCCGATGCCTGCTGGGTGCCGCCGCACCTGCCCCGCGACCAGCGCCGCGAGCTCGAGCGCGCCCTCGGCCCCGACGTCCCCCTCTACACCCAGGCCGACCACCTCGATCGCCTCTCCTTCGAGCCCGCCCGCGCGCGCCGGGGCCTGCTCGTGCTGGCCGACCGCGCCGTCGACCTGCGCCAGCGCCTCGTGCTGCACCCCGATCGGGTCGAGCCGCTGACCGCCCGCGAAGCCGCTGTGCTCTCCTGGCTCGCCTCCCGCCCCACAGAGCCCGTGTCACGCGACGATCTGCTCGTCCACGTGTTCGGCCACGGCCCCCAGATGGCCACCCGCACCGTCGACAACACGGTTGGCCGCCTCCGCAAGAAGATCGAGCCCGATCCGGCGTCCCCCGCGATCATCGAGACCGTTCGCGGCGTGGGCTACTGCTTCTGCCCACCCCGGCCGGCCGCCCCGACCGGCACCCCGCCGCGCCCCGAGCCCCCCGGAGAGCCCGCCCCCCTCCTGGGGCGGGCCGAAGACCTGGAGGCCCTGCACGCCGCGCTCCGATCGCACGACCGGATCACCGTCGTGGGGGTCGCCGGCGTGGGCAAGACCGCCCTGCTCCGCGCGCTGTGCCAGGCGCGCCCCGACGCCGTGTACGTTGACCTCGCCGGCGCGAGCGGGCTCGCCGGGATCGAGGAGCGGCTCCGCGACGCGATCGGCAGCGACGCCGGCACCCCGGTGCCCGACCTCGCGCGCGCGGGGCCCGGGCTGTGGGTCCTCGACCACGCCGAGGGCGCCGCGACCGCGCTCACCGACGCCCTCGAGGGGTGGCTCGAGGCCGGCGACGGGCTCCACATCGTCGTGGGGAGCCGGGTGCGGCTGCGCCACGAGGCCGAGCACGTGCGGGCCCTGGGGCCGCTGCCCCCCGCCGCCGCCGTGGCCCTGCTGCGGCAGACGGGCGCCCGCAAGCGCCCCACGTTCGCCCAATACGAGGGCGCGGACGCCGACCTGGCATCCCTCGCCGACGCCCTCGACCGGCTCCCGCTCGCCCTCGAGCTGGCCGCCTCGCGCGCCCGGGCGCTGTCGGTGGCGGATCTGCGTCGCCAGGTCCGCGCAGACCTGGAGGTCGTGCGCGACGATCCGCTCGAGGCGGGCCCCGGTCGGAGCCTCACGGGCGCGCTGGCGGGCAGCGTCCGCCGCCTGGCGGCCGCGGATCGGCGCGCGCTCGCCGCCCTCGCCACCTGCCGCGGGGGCTTCGACCTCCCCGCCGCCCTCGCCCTCGTCGGGCCCACCGCCCCCGCCCACCTCGAGCGCCTGGTGGACCACAGCCTCGTGGTCGTCGCCGAGGGGCGGCCCTCCCGGTTCGACCTGTACCGCACGGTGCGGCGCTTCGTGGAGGCCGAGGCCGACCGCCAGGGCTGGCGCGACGCCGACCAGCGGGCCCACGCCGCCTACTTCCTCGGCGAGGGCGAGCGCTGGGCCGAGGTCGCGAGCGCACCCGGGGGCGAGGCGGCGTTCACGGCGCTGGCCACCGACCGCGAGAACCTCCTCGCGGCTGCCGCCCGCGTCGAGGCGGCGGATCCCGAGCAGGGGCTGCGGCTCCGGCTGGCCCTGCTCCCGCTGTGGGATCTGGACCACGCGCCGCCGCGCGAGGTCGACGGCCTCCTCGCGCTCGTGCGCGCGCAGGCCGAGGAGCGGCTCGATCCGGCGCTCGCGAGTGAGGCCTGGTTCCGCCTGGCCGACGCGGTCGTCGAGCACGACCTCACCGAGGCCCGGCGGCGCGCGGACCGCCACGCCCGGCTGGCGGCGATCGCGCGAGATCCGGATCTGCAGGCCCGCGCCCGGCTCTTCGCCGGCCACCTCGCGGCGCTCGGCGGCGATCCGGCGGCGGCGCACGCGGCGTTCGCCGACGTGATCGACCGCGACACGTCGGCGACCACGCGAATCGCTGGCCACCTTTCGCTGGCGGGGTCCCTGTCGCGCCTGGGGGAGCACGGCGACGCCGAGCGCCACGCAGAGGAGGCGCTGGTGCTCGCGCGGGCGCGCGGTCCGGTCTGGCAGGTGCTCGACAGCCACGGCCTGCTGGGGCGGGTCTACCAGCGCGCAGGCCGGCTCGACGACGCGCTGCGCGAGATCTCGGCCGCGCTCGAGGGCCGGCGGCGGCTCGGCGGGCGGCTGCGGGTGGCCTGGCTGATGGCCACGCTGGGCGCGCTGCACCTGGCACGGGGGCAGCCCGACGAGGCGCTGGCGACCTACCGGGCGCTGCGCGACGAGCTCCAGGGGCTGCGCAACCTGATGGGCCAGGCCCGGGTGGCGATCCACCTCGCGCGGGTGCACCGGGCGCGGGGCGATCTCCAGGCGGCGCTCGACGAGGCGCTGCGCGGAGCGCGGCTGGCCCGGCAGGTCGCGAGCGCGCACGACGAGGCGGAGGCCCGCCACGAGGCCGCAGACGTGCTCGACGTGCTCGGCCGCCCCGCGGAGGCCGCGCACCAGCGCGCCCGAGCCCCCGCCCCCTGACCGCCACCGAGCGCCGCCACCTGCTCGCTTCTGCAACACGAGGTGTTGCACGAAAGCCCATCGACGAACCGGCAAGAACAGCTATCGCGAGTAGGTTCTTTGGAGACGTCGATGACCCAGGTCCCTTGTCTTTGGCCGCTCACCGCGCTGCTGATCGCAGGCTGCTCGGGGGGCGCCGACCCCACCGACGATCGGGAGGCCCCCGCCCCATCCGAGACCGCCGCCGAGACCGCGTCGGACACCGGCGCCCCCGCCGAGACAGGCACCCCCGCGCCGGGCTCCGACGATCCGGTGGCCGAGCAGCTGCTCGCCCTCGGGGTGGATCCGAGCCCCAGCCCCCGGCTCGACCACGACGCCGCCCCGCTGCCCGAAGACTACGCGCCGCTCGGCGCGAGCCAGCAGCTCGACGTCCGGCACGAGCTCGCGCTCGTGGGGCTGCCGCTCTCGGAGGGCTCGGGGTTCGCCGACGCGCCGGCCGTCCTGCTCGAGCTCGATCGCCCGGACAAGCGCCCGCAGTTCAACGAAGACGTCCGGTTCGCGATGCCCACCCCGAAGCCCGCCTGGGATCTCACCGCGAGCGCGACGGGCGACGTGGACGGCGATGGCCTGCAGGAGCTCGTGGTGCTCTACCGGGAGGTGGGGGATCCGACGGTCTGGGGCCAGGTGGTCGACGACGAAGAGGCCGCGTTCGCCGTCGGTGCGCGGTTCGTGGTGTCCACGTCGCCGGTGCACGACGTGGTGGTCGCGGGCGCGGATCCGGACGGCGACGGCCGATTCGGGATCGCGGTCGCGCAGGTGACCGACGAGGGGATCACGGTGGCGTGGCTCGACGGGCTCGACGGCACGCCCACCGAGGCCGCTTCCCGCACGATCCGCGCGAAGCGCCCCGACAGCACCCGCCAGGTGTCGATGGCGGCCGCCCAGCTGGACTACGATCGGGGCCAGGAGCTGGTGCTCACGGTCAACGAGCGCTCCGAGGGGTACGGGCCGTCCGCCCAGCAGATCCTGTTCGACGATGCCGGCGCGGGCTTCGCCGAGCTCCGGCGCGCCCCCGTCCGCGGGGATCTGGACCAGCTCAACCGCGCCGCGGTGGTCGCCGACGTGGCCGTCGGAGACGTCGACCAGGACGGGCTCGACGAGATCGTGCTCGGCGGGCTGACCAACCTCGACCCAGACGACGACTGCGACGCGGACTACCTGCTCGTGATCCTCGACGACCTCGCCCACGGCGGCGACACGCTCGCGGTGTCCGACGCCTCCCGGCCGCTGTACGGCGGCTGCGACGCCGAGGCCCCCGGGCGCGTCGACTACGTGCACGTGAACCTGCTCGACATCGACGGCGACGACGCGCTCGAGCTGGCGGCGAACGAGCTCGTGTTCGACGACCTGGTGAGCACCCCCGCCTTCACCCCGCTCGAGGCGCCGCTCACGCCCACGCCGGGCCCCGATCAGGTGGGCGAGGTCGAGCTGCCGCTGTCCTCGCTGTTCGCCGGATCCGAGGGAGCCGGGCTGACCGGTGTGTTCGACCCCACCACGGCGTCGATCGAGGTCGGGGAGGTCACCGGCGACGACCGCGACGACCTGCTCGTCTACTCCGCGGCGACAGGCCGCCTCGAGGTGTGGGGCCTGTCCGATCCCGGCGAGGAGGTGATCCTCGGCCAGTGGGCGCGCATGCACACCATCGACGTGGGGCCGGTGGCCCCGGGGATCCGCCCCGCGGTGGTGCCCACCAACCCCACCCCCGACGGCATGGCGATCGCGTTCGACGACGGGTCGTACCAGCTCGTGTTCACCGAGCCGATCCTGATCGCCGCGCTGGCGGCGGCTCCCTGCGACGAGGCGCTGGGCCAGCGCGAGATCCTCTGCCGCACGGCCTACGGCGAGGTCGCGGACTACCAGTCGCAGCAGCGGACGGCCACGTCGATCAACGGGCAGGTCACCGTCGGCTTCAAGGTCGGCGGGAACCTCTTCGAGGTCGAGGGGCTGCGCACGCTCAAGGCGAAGGCGAGCTGGGCGACCACCGAGACCTACCGCCGCCGGAAGTACATCGTGTACACGACCGGTCCGGTGGAGGACACCGTGATCCTCACGACGGTGCCGCTCGACCAGTACACCTACACGGTCACCGCGCACCCCGACAAGAAGGTGGTGGGGCGGCAGATCGTGGTGTCGCTGCCCCGCGAGCCGGTGACCGTGCAGGTCGAGCGCGGCTACTACAACGCCAACGTGGTGGAGGGCGGCCCGCTCATCGACGAGTCGGTGTTCCTCCACGAGCTGCGCAACGCCCAGTCGTACCCCACGGCGGCGGACAAGGACGCCCTGATCGGCAACTCCGGGCTCGAGGTGGGCCCCCGCACGGTCGGCCGGAGCGAGGGCGTGGTCACCCAGCAGCTGAAGATCTACGAGGCCACGACGGACACCTCGACCTGGGGCGTGGGCTTCGAGACGTCGCTGAAGGTCACGGGAGGCGGTGCGGTCGGCGGGTTCTCGGTGGGCACCAGCATCGAGTCGTCGCTCGCGATCGTGCACGGCGAGGAGCTCATCTACCGCGGAGCGGTGGCGGACATGTCCGAGGAGGCGTTCGTCGGCCAGAGCTTCGACTGGGGGATGTTCGCCTACGTCCACGAAGACGCGGCGTCGGGGCAGCAGTTCGAAGTCGTCAACTACTGGGTGGAGTGAGCCGTGACCAACGCACAGCTGGTGCTGGGGCTGGCCCTGATCGGGGCCTGCCGGAGCGACGCGACCGACGAGGAGGCCCGCGAGACCCCCGTGAGCGGCGCGACCGACGCAGTGACCGCGGACAGCGGGCCGACCGGCGACACTGCCGCGCCGACGAAGCCCGAGCCAGATCCGAACGTGCCGCCGGTCGCGGACGCGGGCGCGGACCTGGAGGTGTCCCTCGGGGTCGAGGTGGTGCTCGACGGGAAGGCCAGCTTCGACGTCGAGGACGCTGCGCTGACCTACACCTGGACCCAGGTGGCGGGGCCCGACGTGACTGACGGCGCGAGCACGCTGTCGGGCGTGACCCCCTCGTTCGTGACGGAGGAGGTCGGCACCTTGCGGTTCTCGCTGGTGGTGTCGGACGGTGAGGACGTGAGCGAGCCGGCGGAGGTCCGCGTCCAGGTGCTGGAGCGGGTGAACGCGGCGATCTTCGTGGACGGCGCCGCGGGCGACGACAAGGCGGGCACGGGCAGCCCGACCGCGCCGTTCGCCACCCTCGGGCGGGCGGTCTCCGCCCTGAACGACGATCGGCAGGACATCTACCTCGCGCGGCTGCCCGCGGGCGAGGGCTACGACGAGACGGCCACGACCGCCGACGAGCCCCTGCGGCTGCCCGTCGGCACGAGCCTGTACGGCGGCTACGACCCCGCGGACTGGGCCCGCGACGTGGCGCAGCCCTCGGTGATCCGGCTGTCGTCGGCCGGCCTGGCGCTGGCGCCCGTCGAAGAGGACGTCTGGGTGTCGGGGGTCGCGCTCGAGGTCGCGGGGTCGGCCGGCGCCGACGAGCCCGTGCGAGGCGTGGTCGTCTTCGAGGGCGACGCCCGGCTCACGGTGGCGGACACGCGGATCGTGACCGGCGACGTGGGCCCCGGCCGCGAGCCGCTCGCGGCGTCCAACGTGGCGCTGCAGGTGAGCGGCGTCGAGACCGTGGAGCTGCTTCGCAACGAGATCGTCGCCGGGAGCGGGGGCTCCGGGCGCGACCTCGACAACCCGTACACGGCCAAGGCCGCCCGCGGCGCGGGGCATGGCGGCGGCGGCGGGGGCAACGCGGGCACCTGCTACAACTGCAACGGGCAGCGCGGCGACGGTGGCGGCGGGGGCAACGGCGGGCGGCCGGGCTGCGGCGGCGGGAACAGCACCGACGGCTGCATCGACGCGGGCGGGCGCGCTGGCGGCCCCGGCGAGAACGGCAGCGCCGGCGCGAAGGGCGCGGGCGGGGACGGCGGCGAGGGGATCGTCCCCATGTGGCTTGCGCCGGCTGAAAAGTTGCGCAATATCGTCATCAGGATTCGGCCGGAAAATGTAACCGGCGCCATCGATGCCATCCGCAATACCTGGGATCGCGTCATTCCGCAATATCCGTTGGAGTTCAGCTTTGTGGATGAACGAATCGACCAGCTTTATCGCGCCGAACAACGCATGGTCGATATCTTGAAGTACTTTGCCATGCTCGCGATCATCATTTCCTGCCTGGGTTTGTTCGGTCTGGCCTCCTTTATGGCAGAGCAGCGCACCAAAGAGATCGGCATCCGCAAGGCGCTCGGCGCCTCGGTCGCCAGCATCGTGGTTTTGATGTCTACGGAATTCACCAAGTGGGTGGTGATCGCCAATCTCATCGCCTGGCCGGTGGCCTATCTGGTCATGCAAGGGTGGCTGGAGAAATTCGCCTACCGTGTGGAAGTCGGCTGGCTGGTCTATTTTATGGCCGGCATGGGGACGATTTTGGTCGCGCTGCTAACCGTAAGTTCTCAGGCTGTCCGATCCGCAGTGTCGAATCCCGCGGATGCGTTGCGGTATGAGTAGCGGCTGCCCGGGATAGCAACTCGATATTCGAACAATCAACACAGCAACAAAAATCTCGACGACTGACTGTTTCAGATTTTGCCGAAACATGCCGATCTCTAAAGATGGTGGTACATTTTCTGTCACCCTGTATTCCAAAACCATTGACTGTGAACAGGGAGTTGCTCTAGTGCCATGAAAGCCTCAGTGCTCACCATCACGCCGCAGGAATCGACATCCAACACAATGCGCTCCTATCAGATTGAGGCAGGGCCGGATCAAATCGAGGAGAAACGTCATGTCCCGCTCAGGAAGTTTTATCAATCTGATCATCCTAACGCTCACCTTTGTTTTGCATGGCGGTGACCTTTCTTTTGCACGCCTGGGGCAACTCGCCGATCACACCGGTGTGATTCTGCTCACACCCGAAACACGCAGCTACCCAAACCGCATGCGCATTAAGGCGCCGGAATCAATAGACGAGGCAGCCACAGTCACGCTTTATTCAATCTCCGGCGCCAGGCTGCTGGAAACAACCATCCTGTCCGGAGCAGCCCGGCACATCAGTTCCAGCGATGATTTCCGCAGGGAGTTTTCCG
>CAYMSU010000049.1:0-20251 GCA_964393165.1 uncultured Enterobacteriaceae bacterium | reverse complement strand
ACTTGGTCCAGGAATCCAGCGGATCGATTGCCGGATAACGCCGGGCATCGCTGCGCGCCCTCGACGCACTCGACTGACCAGCACCCTGCCCGATCCGAGCCCCCGCCCGATCCGAGCCCATGCCCGCTCCGAGCCCTGAGCCGGCAGGCTACAGCGACGCCGACTTGGTCTTCTTCGCCTTCTTCTGGCGGGCCTTGTGCCGCGCTCGGGCATTCTTGTTCGAGCACGCCCGGCTGCAGTACTTCGAGTTCGGGCGGCGAGTCTTCTCGCACCCAGGCCACGCGCACACCTGTTCCGAGGCAGTGCCCGCCTTGGCCTGCGCCGGCGGCGGCAGCGCGACCTCCTGCGACGAGGTCTGCACCTTCTCGCGCCACCGTCGGTCTTCCTCCTCCCGCCGACGAGCCTCGTCGGCTACTGGCTCTTCGGCGCCCACGGCGCGGAGCCGACGGGCACCGGCCGCTTCGGCCAGGGCGCCGGCCCCCGAGAGCATCTCGTCGCCATCCTCGTCGTCGCCCGAATTCGCGTCATACTCCGCCTTCTGGCGTTCGTACTCCTGCACCAGCTGCTCGCCGAACATCTGCTTCCCGCAGCGGCAGTGGTAGACCAGCTCGAAGGCCTGCGCGACCGCCCCGAAGGTCCGGTTGTCGCGTTCGACGCTGTAGTCGAGACCATGACACTTGGGGCAGCGCATTTTGAACGCCATCTTGGATGACTCCGCGGTCGACGGGGTTGGAGAGAGCGGGCGGGAGAGCGGCGTGGACGAGCCCTAGAGAGGCCCGAATCACACGACAGAGCAGACGAACACACAGGCCGCAAAAGAGCAGGAACGCGCTGGCCATCCAGGAGAAGGGTGCAGAGACCGGACGACGCGGCGTGACTTATGCCGTGCTTTCACGTCGCCGTGCAGCCCAATCTTACCGACCTTCGGCTCCAGAAACTGACCGCGCGCCACATCCCAGCCGGCAGGCCGATCGTGGCTGCCGCCACATCCTCCGTCGGCCGCAGGGTCGCGGCGCTCCGGTCCACCTTGACAAGCTCGAAGGCCAGCCGTACAGCCGAGGTCCACCCTATGCTGACGGAGCGACCGCATGGGCGACATCGTGCTCGCGATCGACCAGGGAACCACCGGTACCACCGCGCTGCTGATCGACGGCCGAGTGCGCGTGTTGGCGAGTCGGAACGTGGAGTTTCCCAATCACTATCCCCGGCCGGGGGAGGTGGAGCACGACGTCGAGGAGATCTGGCGCTCGGTTGCGGAGGCGGTGATCGGCGTCCTCGCCGACAGCGATGTGAGACCGTCACAGCTCAGCGCCATCGGCATCACTAATCAGCGGGAGACTTCGCTCTTCTGGGACCGAGCGACCGGCCGACCGATCCATCGGGCCCTGGTATGGCAGGATCGAAGAACATCGTCGCGCTGCGCCGAGCTCAAGCAGGCGGGTCACGAAACATTGTTCAAGCAGCGCACAGGCTTGGTGTTGGACCCCTACTTCAGTGGTACGAAGGCCGAATGGCTGCTCGACAACGTGCCTGGCGCACGGTCAGCGGCCAACCAGGGAAAGCTGGCGTTCGGCACGATTGACGCCTGGCTGTGCCAGCGCCTGTGTGGCGAGCATGTGACAGATCCGTCCAACGCGTCCCGCACCCTGCTGTACAACCTCGAGACCATGCAGTGGGACAGCGAGCTGCTCGACATCCTGCGGATCCCGGAGAGCACCCTGCCGCAGGTCGTCGACTCGTCCACCGTCTACGGCACCACGAGAGGCTTGTCGTTCCTGCCCGACGGCATCCCCGTGGCCGGACTGATCGGCGACCAGCAGGGCGCCCTGTTCGGGCAGGCCTGCTTTGCCGAGGGCATGGCGAAGTGCACGTACGGGACCGGGGCGTTCATCCTGATGAACACCGGGAGCCAGGCGGTCCCGTCGGAGCACGGCATGCTGACCACGGTGGCGTGGCGACTCGCCGGGGAGACCACCTACGCGCTCGAGGGCAGTGCCTTCGTGGCGGGCGCGGCGGTCCAGTGGCTTCGCGACGGGCTCGGCCTGATCGAGCGCGCCTCCGACATCGAGGCGCTCGCGGCAACCGTGCCGGACAGCGGTGGCGTGGTCTTCGTGCCCGCGCTGACGGGTCTCGGTGCGCCACACTGGCGTCCCGAGGCGCGGGGCATCCTGACCGGCATCACCCGCGGAACCACGCAGGCGCACATCGCCCGGGCCACGCTCGACGGCATCGCCATGCAGATCGACGAGATCCTGCGCGCCATGAGCGAGGATCTCGGCGCGCCGCTGACCGAGCTCCGGGTCGACGGCGGGGCGAGCGCCAACGACCTGCTGATGCAGTTCCAGGCGGACCTCCTCGGGGTCCGCTGCCTTCGCCCACAGGTGCTGGAGACCACCGGCCTCGGCAGCGGCTTGCTCGCCGGCCTGGCGACCGGCGTGTGGTCGTCGACCGACGAGGTGACCGCGGCGTGGTCCGAGGCGCGTCGGTTCCAGCCCCAGGGCGACCCGCACGAGCTCAAGGCGACCCGCGCCGCCTGGCAGGAGGCCGTTCGTCGCGCGTGATCACTCCGTCGTGAAGGCCTCGAGCACCTCGAACTGAACCCGCCGGTTCTCCGCTCGGCCCTCGATGGTGTCGTTCGTGGTACGCGGCCGCGAACGCCCGTAGCCCACCGGCACCAGCTTCTCGGGAGCCACCCCACGCGCCACCAGCGCGTCGACCACCGCCTTCGCCCGAAGCTGACTCAGCTCCTGGTTCACCGCCACGTCCCCGATGTTGTCGGTGTGACCCTGGACCTCGATCCGGATGAGCTGCGGCGCCGACCGGATCACGCGCGCGACCGCGTCGAGCACGGGGCCGGCGTCGGGCCGCAGAGACGCCAGGTTGAAGTCGAACTGTACCCGGTCGGAGATCTCCACCGAGCGGCCCTGGAGCTTGGCGCTGGCCTCCCGGAGCGTGAGCGTGAGCGTGGTGGCCCCCTGCCCGACCTGCACCAGCTGCCGGGCCTCCGCCGCCAGGTCGCCAGACGTCGCGAGCAAGCGCCAGTCCCCGGGCGGGACCCGGACGTCGATCTGCCCGGAGGCAGCCGTCTGGACGGCCGGCATGTCGGTGGGACCGCCCTCGGGCTGCACGCGCGCGGCGACCGGAGCCCCGTCGGGCCCGACCGTGCGGATGGTCAGCAGGGTGCGCTCCCAGTCCACCGTGATCACCCGCTCCGACAGTCCCGGCTCGAGGGCCATCGCCACCGACCCCGGGCTGCGGTAGTTCTCCACGCGAACGCCGACCTGCGCCTCGCCAGTCTGCAGGCCACGGGCCACCAGGAGGCCGCCCGCGCCCGTCGGCGAGGGCAGTGGTGCGCCGTCGATGAGCACGGTCGCGCCCTCGATCGGCGCGCCCGCCGGGTCCACCACCCGCAGCGCGAGATCCGCGGTCCCCGCGCTCGCTCGGGTGAGCGCGACCTGCACCCCCGTGAGGCCAGGCTCCTCGGGCACGCGAACGGTCCGCTCTCCCACCCCCGTGGACTCGGACGTCGCGAGCACGACCCACCGCCCCGGGCTGAGGTTGGCAAGCCCGCGACCGTCTCTGCCCACCGGAATGGGTGTCTTGCGCTCGGGGCCGAGGAACCGGAGCATCGCGTCGGGGACCGGGGCCCCCTCGTGGGTGACCGCGACGCGGACCGCGCCAGTGCCCCAGCCGAGCCTCACCGCAGCCTCCTGCGGACCCTCGACGAGCTTCAGGGGCTGCCGGAGCTCGGCGTAGCGCTCACCTCGCACCGTCAGCACGCGGCGCCCGGTCACGAGGTCGGAGACTGCGAGCGTGCCCACGTTCGACGTAGCGCCCACGGCGACGCCGTCGAGCCACACCTGCGCCCCGTCGACGGGACGCCCCTCGGGATCCGTGACCTCGAGCGAGAGCTCCGCGAGGCCGCCCTCGGACGGAGACAGCTCGAACTCGACGACATGGAGTACGTCGGAGTCCGCCGGGATCTCGAGGCGCCGCTGCTGCGCGCCGAGCTGCTCGCTCGTCACGAGGACGTTCCAGCGGCCCGGGGCGAGGGTGGTCGAGCTCTCCCCGTCGGGCCCGAGCGACATCGGGGATACCCGCGAGGGGCCCAGGAAGCGCACCGTCGCGTCGGGCACGGGCCCGCCCGTCGTCCTCGCCACCACGTCGACCTGCCCGGGACGCCACGCCATCTCGACGACCTGCTGCTGCGCGCCCGCCGCGAGGGTGAGCTCCCTCGGCGGGACCGGCCGCATACGATCGCGAGAGAGGCGGAGGAGCCGCCGGCCGGGCGCCAGGCCGCGGACGCTCAGCGTGCCGCCCGTGGACGTCTCGCCGAGCTCGGCGTCGCCGAGCGCGACCCTCACGCCGTCGACCGGCCGGCCTGACGGATCCACGACCTGCACGGTCAGCGCCGCCTCGCCGTCCTCCGGCGGAATCATCACCACCAGGACATCGATGAGGCGCCAGCTGTCTGGCGGGACCGTGATCTGCCGCTCCTGGACACCGAAGGCCTGCGACGAGACGAGCAGCGTCCACGTGCCGGGGCCGAGCACCTGGACGCGCCGGCCCCCGGGCCCCAGCGGAACCGGGGGGAGCCGCCGGGGACCCACGAAGCGCGCCACCGCGTCCGTCACGGGGCGCCCCTGGGGGTCGCGCACGACGACGCGGACCGATCCGGGCTCGCGCCGGAGGACGAGGGTGATCTCCTCGCCCGAGGGGACTTCCTCGCGCTGGGCGGGGGTGTAGTCCGCGTGGAGCACCTCGACGGCGTGCGCGCCCGGCCCCAGGCCAGCGACGGCCACGTAGCCACCGTCGGCGGTGGTGCCGACCGGGCGCCCGTCGACCATTACCCGGGCGTGCCGGACGGGAGCGCCTTCCGCATCGACCACGCGGACGACCGCGGTCTGGTCGCCCTCGTCGGGCAGGAGGACCACGTCGAAGGGCTCGGTCGGCGCTCCCCCGGTCGGCACGTAGAACTCCCGCGACTGGTCTCCGAGGCCGGGCGCGCGAATGGCCACCCGATAGCGGCCGGGGGGGGCCGACAGCCCCCCCGGCGGCCCCTCGATGGCGTCGGCGTCGGGCCCCGCCGGTGCCGACAGGCGGGTCAAGCGCAGCACGGCGTCGGCGGCAGCTCCCTCCTCGTCGGTGATGCGGGCGAGCACGGGCGACCGCTGCCACTCGAGGACCACCCGCCGCAGCTCGTCCTCGTCGGGCGGGTCCGCCAGGGTCTGCGAGGCGAAGCCGGGAGCGCTGACCAGGAGGGCTCCCGACCAGCGCGCGTCGGCGAGCACCGCCCGGCCGGCGGCCCCGGTGCGTGCCTGCGCGCCCCCGAGTGCGAGCTCAGCCCCCTCGATGGGCGCCCCCTCCGGATCGACGACCTCGAAGCGCCACGGCCCCCCGGCGCCTCCGAGCGTGCGGGTGTAGCCGCCGAACAGGCGCACGTTGGCCGCGCCCAGGCCTTCGTTGAGGCCGCGCCCGACCGCGGCCGACCACGCGCCCCGGCCACGCTGCCCGGTGATCATCCGAAGGGTGAGGAGCCCCTCGGCCGGGGCGCCCGCGATTCCGCCGCCCGTGGGCTCCCCCTGGAGGTCGACCGCCCCACCGGCGACATCGACGCGACCACGCACTTCTGCCCCGAGCCACGCCCGCTCCCCGAGCCGCACCGCTCCGGCGAGCCCCCAGGGCACCTGTACACCCCGGAGCCGCTGGCTGTCGCGGTCGATCGTCCGAGACAGCCCGACCCCGAGGTTGACGTCGCCCCGCAGCGAGCGGGTGCCCACCCCCGTCGCCGCGAGTAAGCCCCCCCCGACCCCCGGGTCGCCGAGGAACCGGTCCTGGTTGCCGAACGGCAGCCGTAGGAACGGGACGACGGTGACCCCGAGGCCCGCATCACGGGGCCGGGCCACCAGCGCCACCGGCAGGGTCACCGTCACGTCGCCAAGGGTAGGCCCCCCGCCGTCGGGGATCCCCTCGGGGTCTCCGTCGAGGTTGCCCGCGGCGGTGAGCAGGAAGAGCGGAACGTCGACGCCGACCCCGAGCCGATCCGTCAGGTGGAACAGGCCCCCCACGTTGGCCGCGACCACCGTGCCCATGCGGGCGGCCTCCTCGACCTCGTCCTCGCCGTCGCCGTCCTCGGGCACGGCGAGCCGGATGGCGGTCGTGTCGGCGATCTCGCCGAGGACCCGGAACGCCGACCGGCCGGAGTCGTCGAGCGGTGACCAGAGGAGCAACGGCGCCTGCGCGTCGACCGCCGGAGGGGGCGGGGTGAGGCCGTGGAGGTCGAGGGGCTCCTGCGCCCCTCCCGGGCGGGCCGACACCAGAATCGCGAGAGCCACAAGAGCCCCCAACCACCTCACCAATGCGGACACCCGACCTCCCCGCGCGGCGAGCGGACCCTACCATCCCCCCGCGGAAGTCCGATCGGCTACATCAGAAGCGCTCGGAGGGGTTCGTGCAACGACCAGGTGATCAGATCGACATCTGGATCGTGGAGAAAGCGCTCGGAAGCGGAGGGATGGGCTCGGTGTACCGGTGCCACAACCGGTCCGCGCATCGCATTCTTGCGGCCGTGAAAGTCCTCGATCCCGCCGTCATGCGGTACCCGGACGCGCAGGCCCGCTTCATCCGTGAGGCGGAGATCCTGTTCTCGCTCGACCATCCCAACATCGTGAAGGTCCGGAACGTCCGCACGGACGTGATGCCGCCGTACCTCGAGATGGAGTTCGTCGAGGGCGAGAGCCTCGAGACACGGCTGAACCGCGGCGCCCTGCCGCCGCGAGAGGCGCTCGAGGTGATGGCCCAGTGCGCGAGCGCCCTCGCCTACATGCACGCCAAGGGGGTCCGCCACCGCGACATCAAGCCCGCCAACCTCCTCGTGCAGCCCGACGGAGTGACCAAGCTGGTGGACTTCGGGCTCGCGATGGAGACCGAGGGCGCGCGGATCACCCAGCAGGGCATGGCGTTCGGCACGGTCTCGTACGCTCCGCCGGAGTGGATCACCCCGGAGAGCCTCGATCCCGCGATGTGGGATCTCTACGCCCTCGGGGTCGTGTTCTACGAGATGCTCACCGGAGGCATGGCATTCCCGGTGTCCGGCGACGGCAGCGCCCGCCAGCAGGCCATGAAGGTGATCGTCGCGAAGCAGGGCCACCCCGCGCTCGATCCCGGAGAGGCGTTTTCCGGCGGCGTTCGCCAGCTCGTGCGCGACATGACGGAGCCCGACCCCGAGAAGCGAATCTCGTCGATGGCCGAGGTCGAGGCGCGGATCCGGGAGCTGCGGCGCGATCCGTCGGCCTTGCCCCCGCCGCGCGCCACGCCCGTGCCGAGCGCCCCCGCCCACACGGTGCAGATCCCGCGCACGCCGGAGCCCGCGCCCACCGTCACGGGCGGCTGGAGCCCGGTGCGGCTGGCTGCGATGGGAGGACTCGCCGCGCTCGCGGTGGTTGCGCTGTTCGGGGCGGGCGCTGCGGCCGTCGCCGTGGGCTGGCTGTCGTCGCGCGGCCGCGCTGTCCACGTCGTGGTCGAGGGGGAGGCCCCGTTCGACGTCGCGCTGGATGGCCGCTCGCCCGACCGCGTTGAGGGCCGCATCGCCCGGTTCCGAGGGGTCCGCATGGGCTCTGAGGTCGAGCTGGCCTGGGCCGTCGGCGAGGCCGAGTGTACCGTCGGCGCATGCTTCGGGTCCGCGGGGTGCCCGGGATGCGCCCAGGGCACCGGTCAGCTCGCGGTGGAGCGAGGCCGCGGGCCCCTTCGCCACGTGCTCGCCCCGAGTGTCCAGGTCGAGCTCGACCTCCGCGGGCTCCCCCCAGCGGCGCGCATCGATGGGCGTCTGGCGGGTCAGCCGGCGATCATCGAGGGCTCCGAGCTGCGGTTCAGCGCGGTCCCCGTCGGCGAGCACGCGCTGCGCCTCGCGCTCGGCAGGTGTCCAGGCGAGCTGCCGGAGCCCTGCTGGCGTCCCGAGGCCGCGAGCCCCCCCTCCCTCACCGTCCCCGAGGGCGCCTGCGAGGGACCATGCGCGGTGCTCCGGGTGCCGATGTCGGTGCCCGGGGCTCCGAGCGCCCTCGACGTGTCCGCGGTGAGCCTCCTTCCCCCCCCGCCGGCACCCGCCGCACCAGCCCCCGCGCCCGAACCGGAGCTGCCCGAGCCGGTGCGGGAGGCTCCGGAGCCTGCGCCCGAGCCGGCACCCCCGTCGGCGGCCGCGGTCGCCCAGGCGGGGCCCCGGGTGACGACCGCCCAGTTCGCGGCGTGGCTCGAGGGTCAACCCGAGTGGCAACCCGACGGCGCGAGCGGCCGCCGCCAGGGGGCGGGCTACCTCGCGGACTGGTCGGGGGCGTCGCCTCCCGACGGCGCCTCACCGCTCGTCGAGTCGGCGAGCTATCGCGCTGCGCGAGCCTACTGCGCCTCTCGGGGGAGCGACCTGGCCGCGCTCGACGCCGTTCCGTCGGTCGCCGACAGCTACCTCGAGTGGCGGCTCGGCGAGCGACCGGATCTGCCATCCGCTCTCGGTCAAAACGATGGCAAGCCTGAGCGCCTCACCACGGGGGTTCCGAACGTGCTGACGGGCACGGTCTTCCGCTGCGCGAGGTGACCGCTCCCGACCCGCCGGGAGCGCTTCTGTCGCCCCGGGAGCGTGCGGGTCCCCCGTGTCGTCTGGTATACGAGCGAGACTCGGAGGACGCGATGACCCGACACCTTCCCTTGGCTCTGCTCCTGCTGCCCGCCCCGGCGTTCGCGGTAGACCTGCAGCAGCTCATCGAGGCGTGGACCGTGGAGGTCGAGGGGCAGGACGGGTCCGACGGCGTAGGCGAAGCGCACGACGTGAAGTGGACGAAGTGGGGCGAGATCCTGGTCGGTGGCTACGTCGACGGCGCGGTCAACCACGGCAAGGACGGCAAGGTCATCAGCTTCGACCCGTACTCCGGGGACCAGAAGGACCGGCTGCCCCCGATCATCTGGGAGCTGACGATCGATGCCGGCGACGAGACGTCGAAGACGCTGAGTTCCTCCGACGACCGCGTCTACGCCGTGGACATCGAGCCCATCTCCAACATCCTCGTCACGTGCGGTCAGTCCGCCATCGACGGCGGGGGCACCGATCCCGACGTCGAGACCTGGTTCACGATCGACCGCTACGACCCCCTCACCAAGGGCCAGAAGTCGCCTCCGTCGCTGCTCTGGACGGAGCCCGCGCGCGACGCCAACGGCGAGAAGTCTCCGAACAACGCCTGCGCCGACCTTTTCTACCAGAACGACATCATCTCGGCGACGGGCTGGTCCTCCAACAACGACCCCGACATCCAGGGGCGGTGGATCACCCGCGTCCAGGGCGACGGGCCGACCGCTCCGCTCCTGAGTCGACCGGTCCTCCGCTACGACTCCGAGGGCGTGATCGAGCCGAGCCTGGCTGCCGCCGACCGGGCCTACGGCGTGGCGCGCAACACCAACAACGACCTGCTCGCGATCGTCGGCACCCGGGAGTTCTCCGGACTCGAGGGCGAGCTCACCAACAACACCGACTGGCACGTCATCGTCTCCGAAGTCGTGTTCGACGCACAGGACAACCGCGAGCTGTACACCGAGCTGTGGCAGCACTCGATCCGGATCAACTCCCCCGACGGCCTCCCCCAGGACGAGGGCCTCGAGGATGCCGCACTGGCCGCGGCCTTCGACCCGGATCCACTCCGCCCCCACCTCGTGGTTGCTGGCTACATCAATCGCGGCGACGACAACTTCGACAAGTCGGATCGCGACTGGAAGGTCATCTCCTACCAGGAGCGAGGAGAGGACGGGTTCGTCCAGATCAACTGGGACGCATCGTTCGGGTCCAGCGGGGCCGACGAGGTGGCGACGTCGGTGGTCTATGACGACCAGGGGAACCTCCTCGTCGCAGGGTCCGGGTCCGACAAGACGAGCGGCAACGAGATCTTCCGGATCGCGCAGTACGAGCACACCGAGCCCAACATCGTGGCGGGCAAGGTGTGGGAGGGCCCCGACCACGGCGGCGACTCCCGCGTGCTCGCCTTCGACGTGCAGCCCGAGCGCGTGGTCCTCGCGGGCTACGTCGACGACGGCACCGGCCGCGACTTTGCGATGACCCTGATCGATCTCGACGACGACGACGACGACTTCGCAAACGCCAACGACTTCTGCCCCGAGGACCGCACCAAGGCCATCGACGGCGGCATCTGCGGCTGCAACTCCCCCGACGATGACTTCGACGGCGACGGCACGGCCAACTGCAACGACGGCTGCTCGACGGATCCGAACAAGGTGGAGCCCGAGGTATGCGGGTGCGAGAACCCGGAGACCGACGGCGACGGAGACGGCACGCTCGACTGCGTCGACGAGTGCCCGACGGACTCCGACAAGTCGGAGCTCGGCATCTGCGGGTGCCTGCAGCCCGACTCCGACGAAGACGGGGACGGCCTCGTGATCTGCCAGGATGCCTGCCTCGACACGCCGGAGGGGGCCGAGGTCGACCAGTTCGGCTGCTCCGACTTCGTCCCCGACACCGGCACGGGCAACGGCGATGGCGGGGGCGGCGGGGGCGGCGAGGGCTGCGGCTGCACAGCTACGCCCTCGCCCATGGGGGCGGCGGCAGTGCTCCTTCCGCTGCTGATCGTGCTCGGAGCGGTGCGCCGCCGCGACTCACTTGGAAGCTCCGGCGCCTCCGCGCTCGGTCGGCCGAGGTTCTAGCGCAGCAAGCTGGGCTTCGAATCGGAGGGAGGAACGCCGCCTGGGGGGTGATACGGCCGATCCGTCGCCGCACGTGCGGACATGCACAGACGACGCTTGCCGCCAGTGGCGTTGCGCTGGGGCATACTGTGGGGACTCCGGAGGCCGCCTTGATCATCCGCTTTGCTGCTGTTGCCCTGCTGCTTCTGCTCGGCGCGGGGTGTCGGCCCGAGACGGGCATCCGCGCAGAGCCCCCACGCTACCCCGACGGCGATCCCCGGCCGGTGCCCGACACGGTCCAGCTCGACACCGTCGTCCAGGTACCGCCGCCGTTGGTCGACGTGCTCTGGGTCATCGACAACTCGTGCTCGATGCGCGACGAGCAGGAGAGCCTGGTCAGCAACTTCCCGTCGTTCATGCAGTACTTCCTGTCATCGGGCCTCGACTACCACCTCGGAGTGATCACCCTCGACGTCGACACGAACAGCGACTCGGGGAGGCTCCGTGAGGTCGACGGGCGCAAGTTCATCGACGCGTCCACGGAGGACCCGGTCGACACGTTCAGCCGTGTGGCCACCGTCGGCACCGACGGGAGCGGCATCGAGAAGGGCCGGGGGGCCGTGTTCCTCGCGCTCGAGTCCCTCCGCGACAGCGCCAACGCCGGGTTCTACCGAGACGACGCCGCCATCCACACCGTGGTCATCACCGACGAGGGCGATGACACCGACTTCCTCCCGCTCGAGGAGTTCATCGCGTGGTACCGCGGGCTCAAGCGGCTCCGCACGCGTCGAACCTTCTCGTCGATCGTGTCTCCCCAGGGCGCAGGAGCCTACAACGGGTCGTCCTACCTCGAGATCACGGACCGGGTCGGGGGCATTCCCTGGAACATCGACAGCCCGGAATGGGACCGGGTGCTCGACCTCCTCGGCGTCCAGGCCTCGGGCCTTCGCCAGGAGTTCTTCCTCTCCAAGCGTCCCATCCCCTCCACGATCGGGGTGGAGGTCACCAAGGAGGTCGACGGTACCGTCGTGACCACCCCCTACGAGCGGGTCACCCTCAATGGCGAGGGCGCCGTGGTGGCGGGGGACTGGGCCTATGATGCGGTTCGCAACTCGATACGATTCGTCGACCTCATTCCGGAGCCACTGTCCCGGATCACCATCACCTATACGCTGCTGGCGGATTCACAGGCGCCCGGATTCCGAGACGTCGTCGAGCAGTGACGTCCCGAGGCCTCTCAGCACAGGGTCTCCGGGGCATGTCAGGTTCGCCTCCACTTTCCTGTTGAAAGTCGGGCGCCGGCCAGGCATCATGCGAACCCAACCGTCATTGGCGACTCTGCTGGAGACATCCATGAACCGCATGATCGGGCTTTCCATTCTCAGTGCCGTCACGCTCGCCGCGTGCTCGTCCGAGGGCGGAATCGGCAGCTTCATCCCCCCCGAGCCAAGCGGCGAAGCGCGGCCGCTCCGGAACGTGGAGCAGACGGACATCATCACCCAGGTGACCACCCCCAAGGTGGACATCCTCTACGTGATCGACAACAGCGGCTCCATGCGGGAGGAGCAGGACGCGCTCACCGAGAACTTCCCGATCTTCATCGACTACTTCCTCGGGTCGGGCCTCGACTACCACGTCGGCGTCACCTCGACCGACATGGACGAGCGGTCCGGGAACAACGGCACCAAGGGCAAGCTCCGCAACTTCCGGGGCCTGCGCTGGCTCGACCGGATCAACGCGCCGAGCGAGGCAGATGCCAAGCGCATCTTCACCCAGATGGCGGCCATGGGAACCACCGGCTCCCCCACCGAGAAGGGCCTCGCCGCGACCTACGCAGCGCTCGAGCTCGAGCGCGACGAGGCGAATGCCGGCTTCTATCGCGATGAGGCCTCGATTCACACCATCATCGTGTCGGACGAGCCCAACGACACGAGGGGTCGCCAGGAGTGGGACATCCCGATCAACGAGTTCATCGCCTGGTACGACAACCTGAAGAAGGAAGCCGGTGACCGCACCTTCTCCGCGATCATCAACGAGCGCGGTGGAGACTACCGCTCCGTGCTGAACCAGATCGGGGGCATCGAGGCAGACATCGGCGGCAACTTCCGGGTGGTGCTCGACCGCCTCGGGGTTCAGGCGTCGGGCCTCAAGCGCGAGTACTTCCTCTCCCAGCGCCCCGTGCAGGACACGATCGTGGTCTCGGTCGAGCAGCCGATCGAGGGCAACCCCGACAACGTCAACGTGCTCGCCTTCGAGGCGGCCGAGTTCGACGAGAA
Organism: uncultured Enterobacteriaceae bacterium; assembly: GCA_964393165.1. Lineage (GTDB taxonomy): Bacteria > Myxococcota_A > UBA796 > UBA796 > DRPG01. Next base: position 7,304 of record CAYMSU010000049.1, on the reverse strand, counting down.
GGGCGACGTCACCAACCCCGCCGACGCCTTCACCTACGCCGAGGGCCGCAACTCCATCACTTTCGTGGAGTTCATTCCCGAGTCGCTCTCGCGCGTGGTCATCACGTACGACCTGCTGGCGGCCACGCAGGAGAACGACCTGGTCGAGGAAGAGCCCGACGCCGGCTCGCAGTAGACAGCCAGCCCCTCGGGCTGGCCGACTAGGGCGGTGAGAAAGGGTCCCGCAGGTACAACCGTGGGACCCTCGTGTTGATGCCCGTCAAGATCTCCCAGGGGATCGTGCCGGCGCGCTCCGCGAGCTCCCCGGCCGTGACCTCCTCGTCGCCCTGACGGCCCAGCAGTACGACCTCGTCTCCGTTGTAGGCGGACTGCCGGCCGATATCGACCATCACCTGGTCCATGCACACCCGCCCCCGCACCGGAAAGCGGCGCCCTCCGATCAACACCTCGGCGTTGCTCGAGAGCGAGCGCGGGTAGCCGTCTCCGTAGCCCACGGGGAGCGTGACCATCCGCGTCCACGCATCGGGCGCCCACGTGGCGCCGTAGCTCACTGGGTTGCCCGCCTTCACCACCTTGAAGTACACCACGCGGCTCTTCCAGGTGAGCGCAGGCGCCAGCGGCAGCACCCACGGGACGGCCGGCGACGGCCGCACGCCGAACAGGGTCAGCCCCGGTCGGACGAGGTCGAGCCAGGTTCGCGGGTGCTGGAGCACGGCTCCGGAGTTCGCCAGATGCCGCATGGGTGTGGGGACGCCGTGCTTGGGGAAGAACTCGAGGACCTCGAGGAATCGCTCGAGCTGCTGGGTAGTGTACGACGGATCGGCCTCGTCGGCCGTCGCCAGGTGGGAGAAGACTCCCTCGACGTCGACGTGCCGACAGCGTAGCGACGCCTCGAGCAGCGGCCGCGCGCTGTACCAGTGCACGCCGATCCGCTCCATGCCGGTGTCGATCTTCAGGTGGACCTTCGCCCGGCGGCCCAGGCCGGCGGCGCAGGCCTCGATCGCTTCCAGCTTGTCGACCGACGAGGCGGTCAGGATCAGGTCGTGCGCGATGAACTGGGGGATCTGGTCGCCCAGGATGCCGCCCAGCACGAGGATCGGCGTGCGGATGCCAGCACGCCGTACGCGAATGCCCTCCTCCACGTAGGCGAGCCCGAGAATCGGCGCTCCGAGCTGCTCCATGAGGCGCGCGACGGGCACCAGCCCATGGCCGTAGGCGTTGGCCTTCAGGATGGGCATCATCGGGACGCCGCCCAGGTGAGCGAGCACCGCCCGGTAGTTGTCGGCGAGCTGGCCCAGGTCGACCTCGAGGTGAGTCGGCCGGAGCGTCTCGAGATCGATCGTGGGCTCGTGCAGGGGGGTCATGGCTCGTCCGGGCGGGACAGCTGGGCAAAGACCCAGCGCAGGAAGCGGAACGGCTGCTCCGACTCCCGCGGAGTGAAGCGCACCGACACCTCCAATGGATCGCGGCTCGATCGCTCGAACCGCTTCGGATGCCGGGCCAGCGTGCGCTCGAGGCCGCCGTCGAGGAGCGGGCTCGCGGTGTGGAGCAGGAGCACGGCGCGCACGCGGAGCACGCTCACCCGCACCACGCCGTGCTGACGACACAGCAAGCGCGTGATCATCAGGCCTCCGAGGTTGCTCGCCGGCGGCGGCAGCGCGCCGAACTCGCCCTCGAGATCGTCGAGGAGGCCCTCGACCTCGCCAGGGGAGCCTGCCGACGCAAGGCGCTTGTACCAGCCGAGGCGCTCCTGTGTGTCGCGGACGTAGTCGTCGGGCAGGAACGCGTCGACGGGGACCTCGACCTCGGGATCGATCCGCTGGCGATCGAGGTCGCCCTTGGCCACGTGGACCGCCTCCTCGAGCAGCTCGACCCAGGTCTCGTAGCCGACCTGGTCGATGTTCCCGCTCTGGGCAGATCCGAGCAGGTTCCCGCCCCCGCGCAGCTCGAGATCCGCTGAGGCGACGGCGAAGCCGCTGCCCAGGCGCTGGTTGTCGACGACCACGCGCAGCCGCTTGCGGGCCTCGGGCGTGATCGTCTCGGGCACCAGCAGCAGACACTGCGCGCGGCGGTCCGACCGCCCGACACGCCCGCGCAGCTGGTGCAGCTGCGCCAGACCGAACAGATCGGCGCGGTGGACGAGCATCGTGTTCACGTTGGGCAGGTCGATGCCGCTCTCGATGATCGCCGTGCTGAGCAGCACGTCCGCACGCCCCTCGATGAACTGCACGAGCACCCGCTCGAGCTCCTCGCTGCCCATCTGGCCGTGCCCGACCGCGATGTCGACGCCTGGCAGCCAGCCCCGCAGCTTGTTGGCGAACGAGGCGATGGTCTCCACGCGATTGTGCACGACGAAGACCTGCCCACCCCGCTCGATCTCCGCCATCACCGCGTCGCGCACCCGGGTCTCGGAGAGCTTGGCCACCGACGTGCGTACCGCCAGGCGGTCGGTCGGTGGCGTGGCGATGAGCGACATCTCGCGCACGCCCGACATCGCCATCTGCAGGGTGCGGGGGATCGGGGTCGCGGACATCGCGAGGAAGTCCACCTCGGCCCGCATGCGCTTGAACCGCTCCTTCTGCTTCACCCCGAACCGATGCTCCTCGTCGACCACGACGAGCCCGAACTCGGCGAACCTCACCCGGCGCCCGAGGATGGCGGTGGTGCCGATCACGATGTCCACACTGCCGTCGGCGAGGCCGCGCAGCACCTTGGCCTCGTCTTCGGGGGACGCGAACCGCGAGAGCATGCCCACGGTCACCTGGGGGTCCGCCGAGAACCGCTCGACGAAGCTGCGATGGTGCTGGTAGGCGAGCACCGTGGTCGGGCACAGGACCGCGACCTGGCGCCCCGCCTCGACCACCCGCATGGCCGCCCGCATCGCAACCTCGGTCTTGCCGAAGCCCACGTCGCCGCAGACCAGGCGGTCCATCGGGTAGGGCTTGTCGAGATCGTGCAGCACGGCGTTGATCGCGTCGGCCTGGTCGGGCGTCTCCTCGTGGGGAAACCGGGCCTCGAAGGCCCGATAGCGAGGCCCGAGCTTTCCGAGCGAGCGGCGGGTCGCGAGCTCCCGCCGCGCGTGCAGCGAGATGAGCTCCTGGGCCATCCCCAGCAGGTTGTCGCGGACCCTGCCCTTGCGCTTCTCCCAGGTCTGTCCACCCAGACGGTCGAGGACGACCTTCGCGTCCGAGGAGGTGGTCGTGTACCGCGACAGCTGCTCGAGCGCGGCCACCGGGAGGAAGAGGTGCTGTCCGTCGCGGTACTCGAGCTTCACGAAGTCCTGCGCGACGCCGCCCTGCAGCTCTACCCGCTCGAGTCCCCGGTACAGCCCGACCCCGTGCAGCCGGTGCACCACCGGATCCCCGAGCTTGAGCTGGGCCATCGTGGTGACGGGGCCGTCGAACAGTGCGTGAGCGCGCTCCGCGACCCTGCGCCGGGCGGCCCCGAAGAGCACCGACACGGGCAGGAAGGCCCAGCCCGACTCGGGGGCCAGGAAGCCCCGGGGGAGATCCCCGACCAGCACCGAGATGTCGCCGCGCCCGAGCGCCCTCGGCTGCTCCACCCGCTTGGGCACGATGCCGTGGGGCTCGAGCATCTCGAACAGACGGTCCGCGCGCTCCCGGGACTCGACGACGAGTCCCACCCGCACCTCGGCGTCCTGCATCTCCCGGAGCCGCGCGGCCAGCGGCCCGAGGTCGGCGCCGCGGACCACGAGGTCGCTCGCCGGCCGCGCGCCCAGGTCGGCGGCCCGGTCCGACGGGAGCTCCGAGACGACGTGGGCGTCGTCTAGCGCACGGAGGACGTCGGCCGCGGGCACGTAGCGCTCGCTCGGCGGCACCATCGGGCGCTCCTCGGGCTCGAGCGCTTCGTACCGACGCTGCGCGGTGGCCTGCAGATCGCGGGCCGCCGCCGCCACGTCGTCGGGCATGAACACGACCGGGCGAAGCCCCTCGAGCGCTTGCCGGGGCGCCACCGTCGGCACGAGCGCGGGCAGCCAGTCCTGCACCGCCGAGAATCGAACACCGGCACGCAGATCGTCCAGCACCCGCTTGCGCCGCGGGGCCCCCTCCTGCTGGCTCACCACGAGGCGACCGAGGACCTCGGACGCGTGCTCCACGGCGAGGGCGTCGAGGCGCTCCTCCCGCGCGGGGAGCAGGGTGATCCTGCCCGCAACCCCACGCTTGCCCCGCACGGGCCGCAGCGTGGCGGGGTCGAGCCGCCGGAGCGACTCGATCTCGTCGTCGAACAGGTCGATCCGCACCGGCGCGCGAGCACTCGCCGGCCACACGTCCACGACGTCGCCTCGGACCGCGAACCGGCCCGGCTCGTCGGCGCGGGAGGTCAGCAGGTACCCGGCCTCCGTGAGCCAGCTGGCGAGCGCGTCGCGGTCGACCTCACCCTCGGGGACCAGCGTGCGCGTGCCCCGAGCCCTCGCCTGCGGGGCGGGCACGCGCTGCAGCAGCGCCTGCACCGGCGCCACCACCAGCAGGTCGCCGCCCCGATCCACGAGCTCCAGGGTGCGCAGCCGCTGACGGGGGAGCGCCGGATCCGGGGAGAAGCCGTCGTAGGGCCGCTGGTCGTCGGCGGGAAACGGCTCCACCCGGAGGGTGGGCGGCCCGAAGAAGCGCAGCGCACGGGTGAGCTGGTCCGCCCGATCCGGACCATCCACCACGAGCAGCCACCGGCCGGTCGCTGCCACCTCGGTGAGCACGAAGGCGAGGGAGTCGCCGGGAAGCCCCGACCACCCCAGGCCGCGCTCGAGCAGTCCGGCGGCATCCTGCAGGTACGCGTTGCGCGGAGCGTTCACGCCTTGCCGGACCCGTCCTCGGCGCGCTGCCGATCGCGGAGCGCCCGCTTGGCGCGGACCTGCGCCTCGCGCTCGCGGTACAGCACCAGCATGGCGAGCGCGGTGATCCAGACGGTGAGCGACCCGACCAGGCGCTGCACGAACATGGCCAGCCCGCTCGGCGCCGCGGGGTTCATCAGCAGCTCGGTGATCCGGCCGCCGAGCCCCGAGTCCTCCGGGATCCCGTCGACGAGGACGAACCCGCCGATGCTCCCCGCCGCGCCCACGAGGAACACGACGAGCAGCAGCCGGAAGAGCCGACCCCGCATGCCGAAGGTGAGCTGGCCCGAGCGCCGGAGCGCCTTGCGCTGGGGGTCGAGGACCGCGATCTGCTCGGCAAAGGCGAGCTGCAGCGCGTAGAAGATGCCGGGGACGATGACCTGCATGCCGATCGCGACCGCCTGGTAGCGAGCCGCGTGCACCGTGACCACGTCGAGGTAGCGCGCGCGGACGTCCTCCCAGATCTCTGGCAAGGCCGCGGTGCGGCCTTTCATGGCGGCATCCCCGAGCCGCAGCCAGACGAAGAGCGCAAACGCACCGACGAACGAGTCGTAGAGCAGATCCCACGCGTAGGTCGCGAGCGCGGGCACCACCGGCGGCGGCACGGTGGGCGACGACGCCGCCGCCATGGCCCCGTAGGCGCACAGCGCGGGAGCCGTGAACACGACCGGCACCCAGCTCGTGCGAGACGCGGTCTCTCGCTTCGAGAACTGGATCCCCGTGTAGGCAGCGAGGAACACGACCGCGACGAGCAGCCCCTGCGACAGGACGGCTCCGCTCCCGCTGGTCGGCGGGGTGTCGAGCAGCCCGGTCGCCCACTCGATGGCCGCCGCCCCCCCGAGGGCTCCGCCCGCCGCGTAGAGCACCGCAATGCCGAGCCCGGGACCGAGCCCGGCCGTCATCAGCTCTGCACCCTGCCGCAGTGCCACGAGTGGGTCCGTCCGGGTGCGCAGCACCTGGCGGAGCTCCTCGTCGGACCGGGAGTCCGCGTCGGCCGTGGCGGGAGAGCTGGTCGATTCGCTCATCGAAGGCTCCGGGTGGCGGCCACCCGATAACCCGAGCCATGGACGGTCCGGCATCGCGGTGCGTCACAAGGTTCACACCCGCTCCACCCCTCCCGGGAGTATGGTGGGAGACCTGCAGTGGAGGTTTTCGTGCGCGCGTTCCCCTTGGGCCCCGTCACCGCGCTGGCGGTCGCGCTCGTCGCATGCTCCGGTGGGGATGACGATGGCCTCACCCTGACCGCCGACACGGGTACCCCCCCCATCGAGACCGACCCCGACAGCGATCAGGACGGGTTTCCGGTGTCGACGGACTGCGACGACACCGACCCGTTCGTCAACCCGAACGCGACCGAGATCTGCGACGGCGTCGACACCGACTGCGATCCGACCACCGACGAGTCCGGCGCCTCGTTCAAGTCCATCACCCAGGGCGCGGTCGACCTCACGGCGGACTTCGCCGCGGGCACCAAGGCCGCACCCGCTACGATCACGATCGACGAAGACGGGGTCCTCCACGTGTGCGCGGGCGAGTGGTACGTCACGTTCGACGTACAGGTCGACGCGCGCATCTCGGGGCACGGGGGCACCGACGAGACCGTGCTGAACGGCGGGGGCCAGGGCCCCGCGATCGTGATCGACGAGGAGCTCGACCTTCGAGTGCAGGGCGTCTCCTTCACCGACTACGTCGCCTCTGACTCGCAGTACGGATCCGCGATCGACTGCAGTGGGGAGGGTGCCAACATCCAGGGCGGCAACCTGCAGTTCAACGACAGCTCGGCCACGGTCGGGGGCGCCCTTGCGATTCGTGGCGGGTGCTCCATGTCCCTGCAGAACGCAGAGTTCGCCGGCAACTCCGCCGAGCGCGGGGGGCACCTCGTCGTGAGCGAGGGCAGCGCGATGCTCACCAACGTGAGCTTCCGCGACGGCGTCGCCACCCTGGGTGGTGGAGCCGTGGCCATCGGCGCCGAGTTCACTCCTCTCAAGAAGGCGTTCGATGGAGGAGACTCCGAGTTCTTCTGCCGCAATTGCGTCTTCGACGGCAACCAGGCGGTCGACGAGGGCAACAAGAAGAGCACCGCGGGCGGCGGAGCGCTCTGGATCCAGGGCAGTAGCCTCGTGCGAATCGCCGACTCCGAGTTCACGGAGAACGTCGCCGATGGCAGCGGCGGGGCCATCTTGATCGACCCGACGGAGTTCGAGGACGTGGACCTCGGCGCCGAAGACACGAGCTTCACCGACAACACCGCGGCCGGGAAGGCCAACGCGGTGTCGGTCCCCGGCGCGAAGACTGCAGACTACGACTACGACGGCACACAGACGATCACTTGCACCGACGCGGACGGCTGCGAAGACGCTTGAGGCGGCGGGAGACCTTCGGTCAGGCCTGCCGCAGACGCTCAGGCTCCGGCGCCGGCTGCATCCATTGATGATGCCGACCTGTTCGAGGCCGCAGC
>CAYMSU010000048.1:0-20534 GCA_964393165.1 uncultured Enterobacteriaceae bacterium | reverse complement strand
GTGCGGGTCGATGCGGGGCGCGAGCCCCGACCGCCGGCGCGCGCCGAGGATCACCCCGGCTCGGTGCTCGACGTGACGGACCTCGTCTTCGTCGACCCGGTGGGCACGGGGTTCTCCAAGCCAGCGCAGGGCTCCGGCGAGGACTACCTCGAGGTCGAGGCCGACGTGCAGAGCGTCGCGGAGTTCGTGCGGCGCTACGTGGCGCGCCACGGTCGGTGGGCGAGCCCGAAGTACGTGTGCGGCGAGAGCTACGGGACCACGCGGGCGGCAGCGCTCGCCGCCCATCTCCAGGCCCGGCACGGGCTCTTCCTCAACGGGCTGATCCTGTTCAGCTCGGCGCTGAGCTTTCAGACGCTGCTGTTCGATCCGGCCAACGATCTGCCGTACGTGCTGTACCTGCCGAGCTACGCGGCGACCGCGGCCTACCACGGCGTGGTCGACGTGACCGACGTGGAGGGGTTCGTCGCCGAGGCGGAGGCCTTCGCCATCCACCGCTACGCGCCCGCGCTCCTGCTCGGCCGTCGGCTGGTCGACGAGGAGCGACGGTCGGTGGCCGCCGAGGTCGCGCGGTTCACCGGCCTGTCGGTCGACTACGTCCTCGCCAGCGACCTCCGGGTTCCCCTCGGCCGCTTTCAGCGGGAGCTGCTCCGGTCGTCCGGCAAGGTCGTGGGCCGGCTCGACAGCCGCTTCGTGGGCATCGCCGAGGACGGCGTGGGCGAGCAGGCCTCCTCCGACCCGTCGCTGTCGGCGATCATGGCCGCCTTCGCGTCCGCCTGGCAGCACGATCTGCGCTCGCGCCTCGAGTTCGAAGACGATGAGGTCTACGAGCTCCTGAGCTTCCGGGTCAACCAGGCGTGGAAGTTCGACGGCTCGGTGAACCGGTACCTCGACGTCACCCCGAAGCTCCGCCAGGCCCTGATCGACAACCCTCACCTGAGGGTGCTGGTGATCAGCGGGCGGTACGATCTCGCCACGCCGGCGGCGACGGTCGACTACAGCCTCTCGCACCTCGGCATCGACCCGGGGCGCGCCGTGCGGCACGTCGTCTACCCCGCCGGCCACATGATGTACGTCCACGACCCCTCGATGGACGGAATCCGGACCGATCTCCTGGCCTTCTACCAGGCCGACAGTGACCTTTCAGGCCGAGAGTGAGTGCATGGCGCGTCAGTTCATTTATCAGATGCAGAACCTCAAGAAGGTCCTCGGGAACGGCACCGAGGTGCTCCAGGGGATCTCGCTGTCCTTCTACCCGGGCGCGAAGATCGGCGTCATCGGGCCCAACGGGGCGGGCAAGTCGACGCTGCTCAAGGTGATGGCCGGCATCGATCAGGACGTGCAGGGCCACACCTGGATCGACCCCGACGCGACCGTCGGGTACCTGCCCCAGGAGCCGGTCCTCGACGAGACCAAGACGGTGCGCGGGAACATCGAGGACGGCGTCGCGGCCACCCGGGCGCTGCTCGAGAAGTACGAGGAGGTCAGCGCGAAGTTCGCGGAGGAGCTGTCCGACGCCGAGATGGACCAGGTCATCGAGGAGCAGGCGCGCCTTCAGGACAAGATCGACGCGACCAACGCCTGGGACCTCGACCGGACCGTCGACATCGCGATGGAGGCGCTGCGGGTCCCCGACGGAGACAGCCCCGTCGACAAGCTGTCGGGCGGCGAGCGGCGGCGCGTGGCGCTCGCCCGACTGCTCCTGATGAAGCCCGATCTGCTGCTCATGGACGAGCCCACCAACCACCTCGACGCCGAGTCGGTGGCGTGGCTCGAGCGGTTCCTCGTCGACTACCACGGCACCGTGGTGGTGGTGACCCACGACCGGTACTTCCTCGACAACGTGACCGGGTGGATCCTCGAGATGGACGCGGGCCGCGGCATCCCCTGGGAGGGCAACTACTCGAGCTGGCTCGAGCAGAAGCAGCGAAAGCTCGAGGACCAGAAGAAGAACCTCGACCGGCAGCGGGCGCTGGCCCGCGAGCTCGAGTGGGTGGCGCTCGGTCAGGGCAAGCGATCGGCGCGGAACAAGGCCCGCCTGGCCCGCTACGAGGAACTGCTCGCGGGGATCGACGAGGCGAGCTCGGGCAACACGACCACGACCGAGATCGCGATCCCACCCGGCCCGCGGCTCGGCGACGTCGTCGTGCGCGCCGAGGGGGTGCGCAAGGCGTTCGGCGACAAGCTGCTGTTCGACGACCTCACGTTCGACCTGCCGCGTGGTGGCATCGTCGGGGTGATCGGGCCCAACGGCGCGGGCAAGACCACGCTGTTCCGGATGATCGTGGGCCAGCAGGAGCCCGACGGGGGCGAGCTGCAGGTCGGCGAGACGGTGGAGCTCGCCTACGTCGACCAGACCCGCGACGACCTCAAGCCCGACCAGACCGTGTGGGAGAACATCTCGGGCGGCCACGACGTGCTGAAGCTCGGGTCGAAGGAGATCAACAGCCGCGCGTACTGCTCGCTGTTCGGATTCCGGGGCACCCGGCAGCAGCAGAAGGTGGGCACGCTGTCGGGCGGCGAGCGCAACCGCGTGCACCTGGCGCGGCTGCTGCAGTCCGGGGGCAACCTGCTGCTGCTCGACGAGCCGAGCAACGACCTCGACGTGGGCACGCTCCGGGCCCTGGAGGAGGCGCTCGAGCGCTTCGCCGGCTGTGCGGTGGTGATCAGCCACGACCGCTGGTTCCTCGACCGGATCGCCACCCACATCCTCGCGTTCGAGGGCGACAGCCAGGTGGTGTGGTTCGAGGGCAACTACGAGGACTACGAGCGCGACAAGCGGCAGCGGCTGGGGCGCGATGCGGACCAGCCGACCCGGATCAAGTACCGGCCGCTCGCCAAGGGGTAGGCGCGGAGGCGCCGGCCCTCAGGTGCCGAACAGCAGGGCCGCGGCCACGACCACGACCAGCACGACCGCGGCCGCCGTGGCCGCCCACCCGACCGAGCCCGCGCCCGGGCCCCCCGCGAGGGGCTGGCCCTGCTGGCCCTGCTGGCCCTGCTGGCCCTGCTGGCGGGTGGCGCGGCCCGCCTTCGAGATCGGCTCCACCGGCTGACGGGTGCGGGACGGCGACGCCTCCTCGTCGACCAGGCTCGGATCGACCGGCTTCACGTGGCCATGCGACGGGAACACCGGCGAATAGCTCGCCGACGGCCCAGGCGAGTCCCCCGAGCGCTGCTGCGACGGCACGACCGAGTCCTGCCCGCTCGCCTGGCTGCTGCCGGTGCGGCGGTCGTCGATCTCGGTCGCCAGCTCCGCGTTGAGGTCCTCGAGCTCGTCCTCGAGGGGGCCCTCCAGGGTCTCGAGCAGCTCCCGGATCTCCAGCGCGAAGTCCAGCACCGTGTCGTACCGGTCCTCGGGCTCGCGGGCGGTCGCCTTCTTGAAGATGTCGATGAGCCCGTCGGGCTGGTCGACGAGCGCGAGGATCGGCACCGGGAGCATGGTGCGCTCGGCCGCCTGGCGCACGTTGATCGCGTTGGACGCGTGGCGACCGGTGAGCAGGAAGTGCAGGATCAGCCCCAGACAGTACACGTCGGACCTGAACTCGAGCCGATCGACCCCGAGCAGGTGCTCGGGCGAGGCGTAGCGCGGGGTGGCGACGACCGCGGGCCGACCGTCGATCTCCACCGGATGCGCGATCAGCGCCACCGTGCCGAAGTCCGTGACCTTCGGGATCCACTCGTCGGGCGACGCGTTCCACTGCTCGAGGAGGATGTTCTCGGGCTTGATGTCGCCGTGGACGATCGACTTTCCGTGCAGGTAGTCGACCCCGTGGAGGATCCGCCGGAACACCCGCAGCCCGGGCGTGAGCAGCACGCCGGACCGGTGCTCCCGGAAGATCACCTTGTCGATCGTCTGTGCGCCTCTCACGAGGTCGAGCACGAGCGCGATCCGACCGTCGCACTCGACGAGCTCCCGCGCCGAGAGGACGTGCGGATGCTTGAGCTGGGTGCCGACCAGCCCTTCCTCGTTGAAGCGATTCCGCCAGTCCGCATCGGCGTGGAGCTCGGGATGCAACACCTTGAGGGCCACGGGGTTGCCGAACACCGCGTCTCGCGCGACGTAGACCTGGCCCATCCCCCCGCGCCCCACGAGCCCCTGCACGTAATAGGGCCCGAAGCGCGTGCCGTCGGGGAGTCGCTGTGTCTTGATGCTGTCTTGCTTCTCTTCGTCCATGGGCAGGCGCCGCTTCAGAGGGGGAGGTGGAGGAGGAGGTCGAACCTGGGGGTCGCCAGGGAGGCTTCCCAGCCGAGGTGCGGGGAGGTGGGGGGGAGGGAGGAGGGAGAGGTCGCGAACGAGAGGAGGTCGCCGTGCGCGACGGGAATCCGCGCGCGCCGGAGCGCCCCTGCCCCATAAGACTCGAACAGGCCCTTGCGCACCCCCCGAGGCACGGCCAGCTCCGGGGCATGCCCCCAGAGGCGCTTCTGCCCCTGTGGAGACCGGTGGCCGATGCCTTCGGGCGGAGAGGTCAAAGCGCAACCTCCAGGACCTGGACGGGAGGGCAACCCATGCGGACGGGGTTGGGGGGGTGGAAGAGGGGTTCTCGAGCGGCTGGCCGGTGACTACTCGATTGTACGCGGCATTTTCCGAGTATGGTCCAACATTCGGAGCTGTGCAGCGGGAAGACGTGGTCGATCCTCTGGATACCCGGCCACCGTCCCGAGCCCGGCCACCGGTCGACCGGACAGGCTCTGGTGCGCGTACTCCGCAAAGGCGAGGGCGATTCCGAGCAACACCGCCGTCAACATCCGAACCGCGAATCCCCGCGCCCACCCCGCATGGCCCCCGCCTGGCTGGTTCGCCCACCTGGCCAGCCAGCGGTCGATCCAGAGCCAGCCTGCCGCGCCGAGCAGACACGCCCGGGGGATCCAGCCGGCCAGCGCGAGCAGCAGCCCTCCGAAGAACGCAACGCCGAGGCAGGCCCGGGCCGCGAGGAGCACCACCCGGGGGCCGTGGGTCGCGACCAGGGTGCGGTACCCGCGCGCGACGTCTTCGTCTTGCTGAAAGGCCTGGGCGGCGAAGTACGGCCCGAGGATCCCCATCTGCGCGAGCGCCCACACGACGATGGTGCGGCTGTTCGGCGCTACCTCGACCGCCAGCCAGCCCGCGAGGGGCGACAGGATTCCGTAGCCCACGACGTTGACGAAAGGTCCGCCCACGGGGTGAGCCTTCCACAGCACGCGGGGGTGCGAGTAGGCGACGGACAGCACCGCCGCGAGGGCACACGCCACCCCGGCGCCGAGATGCGCCGCGCCCGCCACGATCACCGCCAGCGCGAGGGCCACGTAGCCCGCCGCGGCGGTGCCCCGGGGAGGCTCCACCGGCCGCCCGAGCAGCACCTCTCCCTCGTCGCGGTCGACGGCGGCGTTGAGCCACAGCGTGCCCGCGTGGAGCAGCGCCCACGCCACGAGGACGCCCAGGAGCGCGCCCTCGGCGGAGGCGGGGAGCGCGCGGTCCCAGTGCGCCCAGGCCCACCCCATGAACGGCAGGAGCACCACGAACGGGAGCAAGCGGGGGCGGGCGAGGATCCACAGCGACCGACCGAAGCTCATCGGACGGGCAGCTCGAAGCGGACGTCGCGGTCTCCGTTGAGTCGCGCCAGCTCCTCGGCGGTGAACGGGTGGGCCGACGGCTGGACGACCGCGCGGCAGAAGGCGAGCACGGTCTGCCGGACCTGGCGGCCCCACAGTGTGTCGGTGCGGCTCGCCCAGTACTCGAACAGCGCGGCGCGCCGCTCGGCGTAGGTCTGCAGCACTTCCTCCCCCAGGAGCGGCCGGCCCTCCCGCCACAGCGCCTCGAGCGCGTCGGGGAGGACCTCGACCTTGCGGTCGGTGGCGAGATCCGCGATCCGGTCGCCCCACTCGCGGACCTTGGGCGCGAGGTGGGCCACGGTGCGGGCCTCGCGGCCCCGCCACTTGCGGGTGCCCACGGTCTGGCCGCTCACCCGCACGCAGGCCCAGGGCCACAGCACGCAGCCCGCCCACGCGAGCGGGGAGTTCCGCTCCGCCCAGGGCATCTGCCGGCCCACCGCCTGCAGGCGCTGCCGCCGCACCACCATGAAGCCATCGTCGTAGAGCACGACCTCGCCCTGCCAGGCAGCGTCGTGCCGGTAGACGGTGCGGTCGCCGAGATCAAGCACCTCGTGGTCGTAGCCGAGATCCTCGAGCTCCTCGACCACCGCCTGGCGCGCGCGCTCGACCGCGAGCTCCCCGTAGACGACGACCTCCTCCGGCGCCGACTCCTCCTCCGGCTCGGCGGCGTCGTCGGCCGCGGGCTCCTGGGCGAGCGCGACCACGGCGCCGAGGACCAGGCTCACCACGCGGCCTCCGCCAGCGGCGGGGTGCCCAACGCAGCGAAGGCGCGCTCGGCCTCGCCTTCTGTGGCGAACGACCGCAGCTGCAGCCGGGGGTGCCCCTCGAGCAGGCCCGAGGCGGTCACCAGCACGCGCTGCACGAAGCCGGTCGCGAGGTCGCGGGCGAGCACGTACCGCCACGGTCCGGGGCGAGCCGCTCCCCTGCCCCAGGCGTCGCGCGTCCACTCGGGGTCGAAGCGCCACAGATCCTCACGGTCGACCAAGAACAGGGCGCCCGCCGGGCTGTGGGCGAGCGCTTCGTCGAACGGGGAGCAGAACCCTCGGGACGCCATGCGGCCCCCCCTAACGCCCGCCGCGGGACCCCACGCCTACTTGGCGTTGATGGACCAGTCGTACTCCTGCCAGTCGCTGCTCAGCGTGCCCGAGAGCAGCTTGGCCTTCGTGGGCTCGTCGACGTACCGCGAGAGGAACCACAGCGCGTTCTCGGCCTTGCCGTCGACCTTCGCGAGATCCCCCTGGCTCGCGGACGTGAAGTCCTCCGCGTACCAGTCGAAGATCTTCGACAGTGCGATGGAATCGCCCGACAGCGTGAATGCGTTGACCTCGGCCCAGTGGCGCGTGGCGCGGTCGAGCTGGGCGGACTGGCCGACGGGGGTGAGCGGCCTCGGGGGAAGCGGCGGGCACCCCGTCGCCGCACAGTTCACCACCGCGTGCACCCGACCGTCCGCGAGCTTGCGGGCCTTGCCGTGCTCCATCTGGTTGAGCGTGAGCGACTCGCCGCCCACCACGAACGTCCGCCGATCCCACACCTTGCCGTCGTCGAGGTTCCGGATGGAGGACGGCGGGCCGTTGTCGAGCATGAGCTGCAGCGTGTACGCGTTGTAGGCGTTGACATACAGCGCGAGCCGCTCGGCGCGCGACCACCCCTCGACCGACGCCCCCTTCACGTCGGCGAGGTAGCTGTCGAGGGTGTCGCGCCGCTTGGCCAGGAGCCCGTAGTCGACGGCGCGAGACCCGACGGCGTCCTGCAGGAACGTGGCGAGCTTGCCGTGAGAGTGGTCGAACCCGCTGTCGTCGCCGGCCTGGGCGGGCTGCCCGAGGGCCAGGAGCACCATCGCGTACATCGTTACCTCCGCTGACGGACGGACTGCCGACCCTGCGCTTCGTTTCGCCTATCCGCCACGGAGCGCGACCGAGGCCGATCCGAGGCCCAGCGTTGCTGGGACCCCCTGGGAGAGGGTCTGGCCCCCGAACGACGCGGCCCCCTCCCCCCCCTCGGGCCGTCGCGAAGCGCGGACCGAGCGCCAGGAGCAGCGCCCCTCCTGTCTGCAGAGGAGACGGTCGCGCCCCGATCGAGGAGTCTGGTCTACTATCCGCACTCGGGATCGGAGGAGACATGCGACGGTGGTGGACGACGATCGGGCTGTGCCTGTGGCTCGCCGCGTGCGCGGGCGACGCTGATGACCGCACCGGAGAGGATCCCCCCGCGGGCCCCGTCGACGAAGACGCCGACGGGGTGATCGCCGCCGACGACTGCGACGACGCCGATCCCACACGCTTTCCGGGCAACCCCGAGGTGTGCGACGGCGTCGACAACGACTGCAACGAGGAGGTCGACGACCTGCCGACGGACGGGGACACCTTCTACCTCGACGAGGACGAGGACGGCGTCGGTGTCGACACCAAGACCGTGGTCGCGTGCGAGGCCCCCGACGGCTTCGCGAGCCGCGACGGGGACTGCGACGACGACGACCCGACGCGCGCGCCGGGCCTCGACGAGGTGTGCGACGAGGTCGACAACGACTGCGACCAGGACATCGACGAGCGGGCGATCGACTCGATGCTCTACTACCGCGACGCCGACGGCGACTCCTACGGGGATCGACGGCGGAGCCAGCGGGCGTGTGCGCCTCCGAAGGGTCACGTCGACAACGACCGGGACTGCGACGACAGCAACGACCTCGTCGCCCCCGGGGTCCCCGACGTGTGCGACCTGGTCGACAACGACTGCGACGGGATCCCCGACCTCCAGGTGGTTCCCCGGGATCACGCCACCCTGCAGATCGCCGTCGACACGGTCGCCGCGGGGACCGAGATCTGCGTGGCCCCCGGCGCCTACAGCGATCCGGTGGTCATCGACGGCAAGGGCGTGACCCTCCTCGCGGCCGGGGGGCCCTCGGTCACGAGCTTCGACCTCGCGGCGGCGCCGAGCCTGCCGCTGGTGTCGACGGATCTGACCGAGGACGTGGTGATCGAGGGCTTCACGGTGGAGGATCTGGTCGTCGCGCCACTCAGCGACGGGGCATTCCTCTTCGCCGACGGCAGCGATCAGGGCACGCCCGGTCGCCTCACGCTCCGCGGCGTCGACTTCGTGAACAACGTGCTGCTGGTCCCCGACGCGGCCCGGGAGGGTGGTCTGGTGCACGTCGAGGGCGCGCCACTCACGCTCGAGGACGTCGCCGTGGAGGAGCTGACGGTCCAGCTCGCGGGCACCGGCGCGCACCCTCAGGGGGCGTTCCTGAGCGCGACGGGCGGCGACGTCCTCATCGACGGACTCGAGCTCTCGACGGTGACCGTGACGGGGCTGGGGGAGCCGACCACGTGCCAGCTGTCGGGGCTGGTCCGCATCGCCGACGCCACCGCCACCATCGACGACCTCGACGCAAGCGGAATCACCGTGAGCCTGTCCTGCCTCGACTCCGCGATCCTGGGCCCGGCGCTGCTCGACGTGGCGGACTCGGCGGTGTCCGGCGAGGACTGGCTCGTCGAGGGCACGACGGTCTCGGTGACCAGCGAGGTCGCGCAGGGTGGCGGGCTGATCGCGCTCGGGGGCACGGCGATCCTCGATGAGGTCGAGATCCGCGACAGCGACGTCTCCGTGACGGGCCAGACCGAGGCCGTCGCCCTCCCGCTGCTGTCGCTCGCGCAGGCCGACGTGGCGGCCGAGGCCGTGCTCGAGCACCTCACGATCACCGGCAACCAGCGGGTCACCGACGTGGCGGCGGGCACGAGCTCCGCCCGCGGGCTGGTCTCGCTGACCGGCTACGACAGCGCCGAGATCCGCTGGCTCGACGTGCGCGCCAACGCCACCGCGGCCGACGGGAGGCACCTCGGGGGGGCCGTGTACGCGGCGTCGAACGACGACCTGGTGCTCGAGAACGGGATCGTGGCGGGGAACACGGTCGGCGGCGCGTCGGCCACCGAGGTGTTCGGCTGTGGCCTCTACCTGGAGGCGGGCGACGGCGGGGCCGTCGAGCTGTCGAACGTCGACGTGGTCGGCAACGAGTCGGTGGCCAGCGCCCTCGTGGAGGGCGGCGGCCTGTACGTGAGCGGGGTGACCGCGAGCGGCCCCTCCCCCACCCTCACCGTACGCGCGGTCAACGTCTCGGGTAACGAGGTCCCAGGGGAGATCAGCGCGGGCGCGGCGGCGGCGCTCGAGGGCGACCTGTCCGTGGACTGGGGCTACTCCAACGCCTACGACAACACGGGGGCCAGCGCGTTCGCGGGGCTCGCGGACCCGACCGGCACGACCGGCAACCTGGCGGTGGAGCCCCTCCACACCGACACCACGGGGTCCGACCCGGAGACCTGGGACCTCACCCTGCAGGCCCTGTCCGAGCTGGTGGACGCGGGGGACCCGAAGGTCGACGATGCCGACCTCACGGTCCAGGACATCGGCGCCTACGGGGGCCCCGACGGCGACGGGTGGTGACCGTCGAGTGCGCTAGAGTGCTCCCGACGGAGGGCTGATGGGTCGATTCCAGAACGTCGCGCTGCTCGTGGGGGTCGTCCTGCACCGCCTCAACCGGGTCGAGTACGACAACACGGTGCGCGACTTGCTCGGCAGCGAGCTGCGGCCGGCCCGGGAGTTCCCCCCCGACGACCGGGTGGCGGGCTTCGACAACGTCGCGGCCAACCTGTCGCTGTCCCCGCTGCACCTCGAGATGGCCGAGCTCGCCGCGTTGGCGCTGGCCGACGAGGCGCTCGGGGCGAGCCGTCCGGTCGAGCCCGTCTCGCGGCGCATCGAGGGCGAGAGCGGGGAGGCCGCGGCCACGGCCGGCGCCGCCGGCGGCGAGTACTGGAACCTGTGGTCCGAGGGCTCGCTGGTGGCCACCGTCGACGTGCCCATCGGCGGCGACTACGAGCTCACCGCGCAGGTCACCGCCGACCAGGCGGGCCCCGAGCTCGCGAGGATGGCCCTGCTCGTCGATGGGTTCGAGCAGCTCGTGGTCGACGTCGAGGCGAGCCGGGGGACCACCGAGGTCCACACCGTCGAGGTGGAGCTCGAGGCAGGGCCCCACCAGATCGGGGTCGCCTTCCTCAACGACTTCTACGCTCCCGACACCGGCGAGGACCGGAACCTTCTCGTCGACTGGTTCGAGCTGTACGGGCCGACCAACCCCCCCGCGGTCTCGGAGGGTGCGAGCGAGGTGGTCTCCTGCGACCCCGAGCAAATCGGGGTCGAGGACTGCGCCACCCAGGTGGTCAGCGAGCTCGCGCCCCGCGCGTGGCGCCGGCCCCTCACCGGCGAGGAGGAGACCCGCCTGCGGGGGCTCGTGCAGTCGATCGTCACCCGCGGCGGCACCTTCGACGACGCGGTTCGCTACGGCATGGCCGCCGTGCTCACCTCGCCGCACTTCCTCTACCGGGTGGAGCTCGTCCCCGAGCCCGGCAGCGAGGAGCCCCATCCGCTGTCCGGCTACGAGATCGCGAGCCGGCTGTCCTACTTCCTGTGGTCGTCGATGCCCGACGAGGCGCTGTTCGAGGCTGCCCGCGCGGGGCAGCTCGACACCGTGGAGGGCATTCGGGAGCAGGTCCGCCGCATGCTCGTCGACGACAAGGCGGCCGCGCTGGTGCAGAACTTCGGCGGCCAGTGGCTGTTCATCCGCGGGATCGACGACTTCTTCAAGGACCCGCTGTACTTCCCGGACTTCGACGACGCCCTGCGCGCCTCGATGAAGGAGGAGATGGTCCGCTTCTTCGAGACCTTCGTGTTCGGCGATCGCGACCTGCGGGAGCTGCTCACCGCCACGGAGGGGGAGATCGACGGCCTGCTCGCTGCGCACTACGGCCTCCCCGACGGCGCCGCGGCGCAGGGCTGGCAGACCGTCGACCTCACGGGAATCGACCGCGGCGGCCTGCTCGGGCAGGGCGGGCTGCTCGCGATCACCAGCTACCCCACGCGCACCTCGCCGGTGATCCGCGGCAAGTTCGTGCTCGGTCAGCTCCTCTGCGACGAGCCTCCGCCTCCGCCGCCGGGCGTCGAGGGGCTCGAGGAGGAGATCGCGGCGAAGACGCTGCGGGAGCAGCTCGAGCAGCACCGTGCGGATCCCCAGTGCGCCGTCTGCCACGAGACCATGGACGAGCTCGGGTTCGCCCTCGAGAAGTTCGACGCGGTCGGCCGGGTGCGCACCGAGGACCGCGGCCTGCCCGTCGACGCCCGCGGGCAGCTTCCCGACGGCACGAGCTTCGAGGGGGCCCGCGAGATGGGTCGGGTGGTCGCCCGCGACCCCCGGTTCCCGCGCTGCGTCGCCAAGCAGCTGTTCACCTACGGGCTCGGCCGGGTGCCGCGCGAGAGCGGCGCCGACGATGCCGAGCTGCAAGCCATCACCGCCGCCTTCGAGGAGGGCGGCCGCACCTTCGAGGCGCTGGCGATCGCCGTGGCGACGAGCCGCGCCTTCCGCTTCACCCGCGGGGAGAGCCCATGATCTGGGACAAGTATCGGCCGCGGCGCACGCCCTCGGCCCCTGGCGCGTCCCGCCGGGCGGTGCTCGGGGGCGCCGCCGCCGCGCTCACGCTGCCCTGGCTCGAGTCGCTCGCGGCCGAGGCGGCGGCCCCGGTGCGCACGGTCTTCTGGTACCTGCCGAACGGCGTCGTGATGGACCACTGGCGGCCCGCCGCCACCGGGGAGCTGAAGGCCCTCCCCCGGATCCTCGCCCCGCTCGACGGGCTGCAGTCGGACCTGCTCGTGATCAGCGGTCTCGCCAACCGCGCCGCGCAGGTCCCCGTCCCTGGCGATCACGCACGAGGGACGGGGTCGTTCCTCACCTGCAGGGAGTGCAAGCACACGGCCGGCGAGGACATCCGCAACGGGATCAGCATCGATCAGGTGATCGCCGCCCAGGTCGGGGACCAGACCCTGTTCGACAGCGTGGAGCTCGGCACCACCGGGGGCTCGTCGTTCGGCGACTGCGACTCCGGCTACAGCTGCGCCTACAGCCGCAACATCAGCTGGCTCGACGCGGACACGCCGCGCCCCAAGCTCACGGACCCGCAGCTCGTGTTCGACCGGCTCTTCGCGGGCTTCGACACCACCGAGACGGAGGCCGAGCGGGCGAGGCGGAGGGCCTTTCGCACCTCGGTCCTCGACCACGTCATGGAGGACGCCCACAAGCTCGCCCCTCGCCTCCCCGCGAGCGACCGCAACAAGCTCGACGAGTACATGACGGGCGTGCGTGCGGTAGAGGCGCGCATCCAGGCCGGTCAGGCCACCTGTGCGCCGGGCTCGAGGCCCTCCGGGGGCCTCGACTACGCCGCGACGGTGCGGGCCATGTCCGATCTCACGGTCCTCGCGCTGCGGTGCGATCTCACCCGCGTCGTCACCTTCATGCTGGAGAACGGCGGGTCGTACCGGTCCTTCGACTTCCTCGGGGTCTCGGGGGCCCACCACGAGCTGTCGCACCACCAGCGCGAGGCGGCCAAGCTCGAGGCGCTCACCACGATCGACACCTGGGAGATCGGGGAGCTGGCCTACCTGGTTCGTCGGCTGCAGGAGACTCCCGACGCGGGGGGCCAGAGCCTGCTCGCGAACACCTTGGTGACCGTGTCCTCCGAGATCTCGGACGGCGACTGGCACAACCACGACGACCTCCCCGTGCTCCTCGCGGGCCAGGGCGGGGGCGCCTTCCGGACCGGCCGCCACGTGGCGTTCACCGACGAGCAGCCCATCGCGGACCTGTTCATCTCGCTCGCGAGCGCCGCGGGGGCCCCTGTGTCGTCCTTCGGCCAGGACGGCACGCGCCCGCTGCCACTGTAGCGATCGTTACGCCTCCTCGGAAAGAGGAGGAAGACGTGTCAGGCAACATCGTCGTCATGGGAGCGACCGGAGGAATCGGCAGCGAGCTCGCGCGCCGCTGGGTGGCGCGCGGCGGCCGGGTGATGCTCGCGGCGCGCGGCGAGGACCGCCTGCAGGCCCTGTCGGGCGAGCTCGACATGCCTTCACAGCCCGTCGACGCCACCGACCCCGCGTCGGTCGCCGAGCTCTTCACGGCCGCTGCCGACCGGCTGGGCCAGGTCCACGGAGCGGTCAACTGCGTGGGCTCGGTGTTGCTCAAGCCGGCGCACCTCACGAAGGACGAGGAGTGGGCCGAGACCATTGCGCTCAACCTGTCGAGCAGCTTCTTCATGCTGCGCGCGGCGGTGAAGGCCTTCCGCAACGGGCCCGGCAGCGTCGTGCTGCTGTCGACGGCCGCGGCGATGCTCGGCATCGCCAACCACGAGGCGATCGCCGCCGCCAAGGGAGGCGTGATCGGGCTCGGACGGAGCGCGGCGGCCTCCTACGCGGCGCGCGGGGTGCGCGTGAACGTGGTCGCTCCCGGGCTCGTCGAGACGCCGCTGACCGAGTCGGTCACGTCCCGCGAGTCGTCGCGCAACGCCTCGCTGGCGATGCACGCGCTCGGAAGGCTGGGAACCCCCGCGGACGTCGCGGCCGCGATCGAGTTCTTCCTCGACCCTTCCCACGACTGGATCACCGGCCAGGTCCTCGGCGTCGACGGGGGGCTCGCCGCCACCAAGCGCCCTTGACCCTCGGCGGGAGCGGTGGTCATCTGTCGGCTGATGGCCCCCGACCTCGCCAGCCTGCGCACCCGCGTGGATGCCGTCCGGCACGAGGTGATCGGCGTGCGGCTGGCCGACCTGCCCCCCGACCGCCTGGAGGCCTTCCGAGCGCACCTCGGGCGCCAGGCGGAAGAGATCGAGGCGCACCTCCAGGAGCTCGCGGACCGCGCGGGGCGCGCGCTCGCCGACGGTGACGAGGCGACCTGGCGGCGCACGCGGCACCGCGCGGGCGAGGAGGTCCGACACTTCGACGAGGCCATGGAGCTGCTGCGGCAGGTGACCGACGCGCACCACCAGCGCACGCTCACCGACCGCATGACGGCCCAGCTCGGGTCGCCCGAGCGCCTTCGGCTGTACAAGGGCACGATGATCGGCCTCATCCTGCTCGTCGTCGGGCTGCTGGTGACCGAGCTGTTCGTGCCGCTCGACCCCCGCACGCTCCACACGTTCGACGTCATCGACGTGAGCGTCTGCGGCGTGTTCATCGCCGACTTCGTCTGACGGCTCCGGCTCGCGCCCTCGGCCGCGTGGTTCTGGCGCACGCACTGGCTCGACCTCGCCACGTCGATCCCGATTCCCACCTCCCCGATGCGCGCGGGGCGCGTGGTGCGGCTCGTCCGCCTGCTGCGCATGGCCCGCCTGCTGCGGGCCTTCCGGGTGCTCCTGTTCTTCTGGCGGGGGCTCGACCCGCTGCTCACCACGATGAACCTGCAGCTGCTGCAGCGCTCCTTCGTCGGCCTCGTCGCCGTGCTCGTGCTCGGCGCGCTCGGGATCTGGGTGGTCGAGGGAGGCTCTCCGGGGGCGCTCCAGAACCTGGGAGAGACCCTGTGGTGGAGCTTCACCACGGTCGTGACAGGCGGATTCGCGGACCTGCGGAACCCCACGACGTGGGCTGGCCGTGGCCTCACCGCCCTATTAGTCATCGGAGGTATCGTGGTGGTCGGCGTGTTCACCGCCTCCCTCACCTCCGTGCTCGTGCGGGAGGAAGAGACCACCGCGGCGGTTCTCGCGCTCGACGAGCGCCTCACCGATGCGCTCGACCAGCTCCGCGAGAAGCTGGAGTAGCGCCGGGGGCTGCATGCTGCTGACGCTGCGCACGACCCATCGACCGGCGACCGATCTCGGGTACCTCCTGCGCAAGCACCCGGACCGGGCCCACGAGGTGTCGCTGCCCTTCGGCCGCGCCCACGTGGTGTGGCCCGAGGCGGAGGTCCACGCGGCGACCGCCGCGCTCGTCCTCGACATCGACCCCATCGCCCTGGTCCGCGGGAGGCCGTCGAGCGCGCACGATGGTCCGCTCGACGCCTACGTCAACGACCGCCCCTACGTTGCCTCCTCGTTCCTCTCGGTCGCGCTCGCGCGGGTGTTCCGCTCGGCGCTCCACGGGCGGGCGCCGGAGCACCCCGACCTGGTGGACACCCCGCTCCCGCTCGAGCTCGAGCTGCCGGCGGTGGTCGCTCGCGGGGGTCAGCCGCTGCTGGCGCGCCTCTTCGAGCCCCTGGGGTGGGCCGTCGAGGCGAGCCGGTGGCCGTGCGACGAGACCGTACCCGCCTGGGGCGACAGCTCGGTGTACCGCGTGCGGCTCGCGGGGCCGCAGACCGTGAAGGCGGCGCTCCAGCACCTCTACGTGCTCCTGCCGGTGCTCGACGACGACAAGCACTACTGGGTCGGCGCGGCCGAGGTCGACAACCTCGTGGCGAAGAGCGAGGACTGGCTCCCGGATCACCCGGAGCGCGAGCTGATCGCGCAGCGGTACCTCAAGCATCGCCGGGGGCTCACCCGGCAGGCCCTCGCGCGCCTCACGAGCCCCGACGAGGTCGACGACGCGCCCGCGAAGGCCGAAGAGGCGCTCGAGAAGCCGCTGTCGCTACAGGGCCAGCGCATCCAGTGGGTGCTCCAGGTGGTCCGCGACGCCGTCGCCGAGGCCCCCCACCCGCTCCGGGTCGTCGACCTCGGCTGTGGGGAGGGCAAGCTGCTCGACGCCCTCGTGAGGGTTCACGAGGTGGCGCAGCTCGTGGGGGTGGACGTGTCGGGCAGGGCGCTGGACCGCGCCGAGGCGCGGCTCGCGCGCCGCACGGGGACTGCCGAGCGGGTCACGCTGCTCCACGGCAGCGCGCTGTACCGAGACCCCCGCCTCGACGGCGCCGACGTCCTCCTGATGGTGGAGGTGGTGGAGCACGTGGAGCCGGGCCGCCTGCCGGCGCTGGTGCGGGCGGTGTTCGGCGGAGCCCGGCCCACGATCGTGGCGATCACCACGCCCAACGCCGAGTACAACCCTCGTCTCGGGCTGGCGCCGGGCCGCTGGCGCCACGCCGATCACCGGTTCGAGTGGACGCGCGGAGAGCTCGCGCAGTGGTGCCACCACGTCTGCGCCGAGCACGGCTACTCGCACACGATCGAGGGGATCGGAGACCCCGATCCAGAGGTCGGCGCCCCTACCCAGGCGGCGGTGTTTCGGAGGCAGGCAGCGGTGTTTCGGAGGCAGGCAGCGGTGTTTCGGAGGCAGGCATGACCCTGACCGTTCCCGAGCTCTCCCTGGTGCTCCTCGTCGGCCCCTCCGGGGCCGGCAAGACGACGTTCGCGGCGCGCCACTTCGGCCCGCACGAGGTGCTGTCGTCGGACCACTACCGCGGCGTGGTGAGCAACGACGAGACGTCGCTGGACGCGTCGGCCGATGCCTTCGAGATCCTCGAGGCGATCGCCGAGAAGCGGCTCGCGCGAGGCCTGCTCACGGTGATCGACGCGACCAACGTGCAGCCCGAGTTCCGCCGCCGCTGGGTGCACCTGGCCAAGCGCTACCACGTGCTGCCCGTGGCGATCGTGTTCGACGTGCCTCCCCGGACCTGCCACGCCCGCAACCAGGAGCGGCCAGACCGCGGATTCGGCTTCCACGTCGTCCGCCGCCAGGCGAGCGCGCTCCGCCGCAGCGCGGGAGGGCTCAAGCGGGAGGGCTTCCGCTACGTGCACCGGCTGCGTGGCGTCGACGAGATCGAGGCGGCCACGATCGATCGGCCCCGGGCGTGGACGGATCGGCGCGACGATGCGGGTCCCTTCGACATCATCGGCGACGTGCACGGCTGCTTCGCGGAGCTGTCGGAGCTGCTCGCCATCCTCGGCTACACCGTCGTGGACCAGGGAACGCGCTACGTGGTGACCCCGCCCCCCCACCGGCGCGCGCTGTTCCTCGGGGACCTGGTGGACCGGGGGCCGGCGAGCGACGAGGTGCTTCGCCTGGTCATGGACATGGTGGACCAGGGGGTGGCGATCTGCCTGCCGGGCAACCACGAGGCCAAGCTGCTGCGGCACCTCCGCGGCAAACGAGTCCGGCCCACCCATGGCCTGGACCGCACCATCGCCCAGCTGGCGAAGCACGACGAGGCGTTCCGCGACCGCGTCGCCCGGTTCATCGACGGGCTCGTGAGCCACTTCGTGCTCGACGGGGGCCGGCTCGTGGTGGCGCACGCGGGCATGCGGGAGGATCTCGCGGGGCGCGCGAGCGGCAAGGTGCGGAGCTTCGCGCTCTACGGCGACACCACCGGCGAGACCGATGCCTTCGGCCTGCCGGTGCGCCTGCCGTGGGCCCGGGACTACCGGGGGGCGGCAGCCGTGGTCTACGGGCACACCCCCGTCGACGCGCCGGAGTGGCTCCACAACACGCTGTGCATCGACACGGGCTGCGTGTTCGGCGGCGAGCTCACCGCGCTGCGGTGGCCCGAGCGGGAGCTCGTGAGCGTGGCCGCCCACGACACCTACGCGGAGGCCCTGCGCCCGGACCCTTCGCCGGTCCCTCCAGTCGAGGAGGTGCACGGCGAGCTCCACCTTACGCCCCTGCTCAGCGGGGGCACGGTGCAGACGCGCCTCGGGCGCCCCGTGCGGATTCGACCCGACCACGCGGTGGCCGCGCTCGAGGCGCTGTCCCGCTTCGCGGAGGATCCGCGCTGGCTCGTGTACCTGCCCCCGACCATGGCGCCGGTCGAGACCTCGACGCGGCCCGACCTCCTCGAGCACCCCGACGAGGCCTTCGCCTACTTCCGGCGTGCAGGGATCGACCGCGTGGTGTGCGAGGAGAAGCACATGGGGTCGCGCGCCGTGATCCTCGTCGGTCGAGATCCGGAGGCCGTGGTCCGGCGCTTCGGCTTCCCGCCGGCGGAGGTCCCCCAGGCGGGGATCGTGCTCACGCGACGGGGCCGTCGGTTCTTCCGGGACCCTGCCGTCGAGCACGCCGTGCTGGACCGGATCCGGGCGGCAGCGGACCGGGCGGGGCACTGGGAGGCGCTGGCGACGGACTGGCTCGCGCTCGACGCCGAGGTGATGCCGTGGTCGGCGAAGGCGCGCGCGCTCCTGCAGGAGCAGTACGCGCCGGTCGGCGCGGCGGGGCGAGCGGCGCTGGGGGCCGCCCAGGCGGTGATCTCCGAGGCGGTCGCGCGAGGCGCGGCCGAGCCTGCGCTGGCGGCCCGCTTCGAGGCCCGCGGCGCCGCGGTGGAGCAGTACGTGGCCGCCTACCGCAGGTACTGCTGGAGCGTGGAGACCGTCGACGACCTGCGCATCGCGCCGTTCCACCTGCTCGCGAGCGAGGGCGCGGTCCACGACGATCGCGACCACGAGTGGCACCTGTCGAGGCTGCAGGCCCTCGTCGAGGCCGACGAGCCCCTCCTCACCGGGGAGCCCGTCTCCGCCCGCGAGCCTATCTCCTCCCGCGAGCCTATCCTGGTGGGCACCCCGCATCGCTGGGTAGCGCTGCACGACGACGACGCCTGCGCGAGCGCGGTCCGGTGGTGGGAGGAGCGTACCGCCGCAGGGAGCGAAGGCATCGTGGTGAAGGCTCCCTCGCTCGCCCCCCGGGCCCCCGACGGCAGGCCGCTGCAGCCCGCGCTCAAGTGCCGCGGCCCCGAGTACCTGCGGATCATCTACGGGCCCGAGTATCGCTTGCCCGAGCACCTCGACCGGCTGCGCATCCGCGCGGTCACCCGGAAGCGGGCCCTCGCGCGCCGCGAGCTGGACCTCGGGCTGGAGGCGCTGCACCGATTCGTGGAGGGCCGCTCGCTGCACGACGTGCACACGTGCGTGTTCGCGATTCTCTCCCTCGAGTGCGAGGCGATCGACCCCCGGCTGTGACCCCGAGGGGAGCGTTAAGGGCCTCGCTCGACGGGAGCACCGATGTCCATCATTCACGCCGTACACGGCCGCACGATCCTCGACAGCCGAGGCAACCCGACCGTCGAGGTCGAGGTCGTCGTCGAAGACGACATCATCGCCCGCGCCGCGGTGCCCTCGGGGGCCTCCACCGGCTCGCACGAGGCGGTCGAGCTGCGCGACGGCGACGCCGCCCGCTGGCTCGGCAAGGGCGTGTCGACCGCGGTGGACCAGGTGAACGGGCCCCTCGCCGAGCACCTGATCGGCCGCGACTGCCGTGATCAGGCCGAGATCGACAAGCTGATGCTCGAGATCGACGGCACCGAGAACAAGGGCCGGGTCGGGGCCAACGCGATCCTCGGGGTGTCGCTGGCGGTGGCCAAGGCCGGGGCCATGGTGTGCGGGCTGCCCCTGTACCGCTACGTCGGGGGCGCCGCCGCCCACGTGCTGCCCACGCCCATGCTCAACATCCTCAACGGCGGGGAGCACGCCGACAACAACGTCGACGTCCAGGAGTTCATGGTCGTGCCGCTCGGCTTCGCCACGTTCTCCGAGGCCCTGCGGGCGGGCACCGAGATCTACCACCACCTCAAGAAGGTGCTCCGCGACGGCAAGCTGTCTACCGGGGTGGGCGACGAGGGCGGCTTCGCCCCTGATCTCGAGAGCAACGAGGCCGCGCTCGACAAGATCGTCGCGGCCGTCGAGGCGGCCGGCTACTCGCTGGGCGATCAGATCGGGCTGGCGCTCGACGTGGCCGCCACCGAGCTGCGGAAGGACGACGGCCGGTACCACCTGCCCGGTCAGGGCGGAGCGGTGTGGACCGCCGAGGAGCTCACCGGATGGTACGCCGGGCTCGCCGAGAGGTACCCGCTCGTCAGCATCGAGGATGGCCTCGCAGAAGACGACTGGGATGGCTGGGTGCACCTCACCCAGCAGCTGGGTCACAAGGTGCAGCTCGTCGGCGACGACCTGTTCGTCACCAACCCGGCGCGGCTCGCCCAGGGCGTGCGTCGCGGCGCAGCGAACAGCATCCTCGTGAAGGTCAACCAGATCGGAACCCTCTCGGAGACCCTCGCCGCCGTCGATCTGGCGCGCCGCAGCGGGTACTCGGCGGTGATGTCCCACCGCTCGGGCGAGACGGAGGACACCACGATCGCCGACCTGGCGGTGGCCACCGGCTGCGGGCAGATCAAGACGGGCGCCCCCTGCCGGTCGGATCGGGTGGCCAAGTACAACCAGCTGCTGCGGATCGAGGAG
>CAYMSU010000047.1:5381-20599 GCA_964393165.1 uncultured Enterobacteriaceae bacterium | reverse complement strand
GGACCGCGCCTTCTCCACCGCAGAGCGGGACCTCATGAAATTCAACCCGCTGGCCCTCGGGGCGCTCCCGCTCGGGGCGCTCGCGCTCGGGGCGCTCCCGCTCGCGCTCCTCGTCCTCGTCCTCGCCGCGGTCGCGGCGCTCCTCGCGCAGCTCCCGCAGGGCCTCGCGCAGGTCGGCGAGCGCCTCGCCGAGCTCCTCGAGCGCCCGCCGCAGGCGGCGGCGGCGACGGCGCTGCTCGGCCTCGTCGCGCAGATCGGCGACGGCGTCCTCGCGGGCGCGCTCGATGCGCTCCCGCACCCGCTCCCGCCAGGCCTCGTGGCGGCTCTCGCAGTCGGCATCGTCGCAGCGCTCCCGCGCCTGGTCGACCTCGTCGTCGGCGTCCTCGCGGGCGAGCTGCGCAGCATCGTCGAGGCAGCCGATCTGCTGGTCGGCGGCGGCGTCAGCCGCCTGCTCGCAGTGATCGACGTATTCCTCCGAGGCGGCACACCCCGCGAGGCTGATCATGAGCAGAAACCGTCCCATCGTACCCTCCTGGTGACCCCCTCCACTTAGGAGGGCGCACCCCGGGTGCCCAGGACACCCAGCTGGTTTGCGTATCCTGCGCGTGTACGTATCCCCGCCGGATACGTCCGCTCCCGCGGAGCGCCGAGCGCCCGCTAGGGCAACGGCACGGGCTCGACCGACGCCAGGTACGTCCACAGCGCCTCGAGCTCGACCTCCGTCATCTGCGCCACGAAGGGCTGCATCATGTCCATCGGCGCCCCCACCGCGCTGCCGTCCGGTCGCTCGAGGTCGAGCATCGCGGCCCGGAAGTCGTCGAAGCTCCAGCCCGCGAGGCCGTCCTCGTGGGGCGTGAGGTTCGACGCCGGCGGCCACGACGGATCGCCCGCAGCGATCGGGCCCCCGCGGAAGTCCGAGCGGTGACACCCCGTACAGATCCCCGCCAGGTGCTCCCCGAAGGTGACCGAGACCTCCGCCTGGGGAGGCCGCAGGGCGTGCTCCGCGAAGTGATCGGGGATCTCGTCGACCGACAGCGGGAGCTCGCCCGTCGCGATCAGGAAGGCCCCGAGAGGCCCGAGCTCGGGCCGCGAGACCACTGCCGGGCGGGCCGGAAACGACTCGATGTACGCGACGATGTCGCCGAGCTCCTGGTCGGACATCCGCAGGTAGTCCATCGACGGCATCGCGCTGACCGTTCCGTCGGCGAGGATCCCGTGGCGCACCGCACGATCCCAGTCCTGGGGGGTGTAGTCCCGGGTGACGCCCCCCTTGGTGAGGTTGGGGCCGAGCAGGCGGCCGATCATCGGGTCGTCGATCATGACGCCCCCCGCGAAGTCGGCCCCATGGCATTCCGTACACCCGTACCGGGACTGTACGAGGTGCCGGCCACGCTCGATCGCGCGCTCCAGGGCGACCGCGGCGGGGTCGGCCTCGGGATCGAGCGCCGCGCGCTCCTCCTCCGACAGCGGCATGGGGATCGCGAAGGTGGCTTCGTGCGCGGGCAGCTGCCGGGCCAGCGTGGCGTGGGCCGCGGCGTACACCCGTCACGCGGCGATGCCGCCGACCAAGCACAGGCCGACCACCACCGCCGCACCGATCATCAGGGTTCGATTCACGAGGGCCTCCGCCGGCAAGATAAGCGAAACCCGTCCCGGGGAGTGACGGGCCGGTTACTCCCGGGCGCGTGAGCCTCCCCGCCCTCGTCTCTGTCCTCGTCGTGCTGGCGAGCGGCCCCGCGCGGGCCGCCGAGGTGGACTGCAGCAACCCGCAGTCCGCAGCCGACACCCTGTTCAACTGGCAGCGCGCGAAGTCCTTCGACCCCGCGAGGGCCGCCGCCTGCATGGACGTGCCGCCCGGCGAGCAGGGCGGACGCCTCGCGGTGCAGTTCAAGCAGGCGCTCGATGCCCGCGGGATCTATTTCCCGATCGCCAAGATGCCGGACGATCCCGACTACGAGGACGAAGACGGCAAGGCGGTGGTGGTCCCGCTGCCCGACACGCTGCCGATGGTCGCCGTCGTGAAGGGCGACGACGGAAAGTGGCGGTACTCCCGCGACACCGTCGAGGCGATCCCGGATCTGTACGCCGAGACCTTCTCGGCCATCTCGCTGTGGCTGCAGGAGCGCCTCCCGCCCGCGTTCCACACCCGCGTGCTCGGCCTGCTCGTCTGGCAGTACTTCTACGCCCTGCTGCTCGTGCTCGGCTCGCTCGCCGCGGGCGTGCTCACCCGCAACGTGGTGCTCGCGGAGGTGAATCGCCGCGTCGCGAAGGCCCGCCTCCCGGTCGCCGAGAGCGACCTGCAGCAGGCCAACGCCCCCGTCGTGAGCTTCGTCGGGTTCTGGCTGTTCTCGCTCGGCCTGCCCGATCTCCAGCTCCCGATCCGGCTGTCCGGCCCGCTCACGAGCCTCGCCGACGTCGGGATGTGGCTGTCCGCGCTGCTCGCGGCCTACCGGGTGGTCGCGATCGCGGCGGCGATCGCGGCGGCGGGGGCCGCGCGCACGCACAGCAAGCTCGACGACCAGGCGATTCCCCTGATGCGGCAGGGCGGGCAGCTCCTCGTGATCGTGCTCGGCGGCCTGTACGTGCTCGACGCCCTGGGCTTCGACGTGTGGCAGCTGGCCGCGGGCCTCGGGATCGGCGGCATCGCCTTCGCACTCGCGGCTCAGGACACCGTGGCCAACCTGTTCGGCTCGCTGAACATCTTCCTCGACCGCCCCTTCCAGATCGGCGACTGGGTCAAGATCGGCGACGTCGAGGGGGTGGTCGAGGAGGTGGGCTTCCGCTCCACCCGCGTGCGCACGTTCTACAACTCCCTCGTCACCATTCCGAACAGTCAGATCACGAGCGCGAACGTCGACAACCTCGGGGTCCGCCACCGTCGGCGGATCAAGCTGGTGGTCGGGCTCACCTACGACACGCCCACCGACAAGCTCCAGGCCTACGTGGAGGGCGCGCGGGCGATCCTCGCGGCCCACCCGGCGGTGCAGGACTCCTACGAGGTGCACGTGCACAACCTGGGCGCCTCGGCCGTGGAGATCCTCGTGTACTACCACGTGGTCACCGACGGCTGGCACGACGAGCTGGTGGCGCGCTCGCAGAACATCCTCGAGCTGATCCGGCTGGCCCGCACCCTCGACGTGTCGTTCGCCTTTCCGAGCACGAGCATCTACGTCGAGGCCACGCCCGAGCACCCGCTCCCCGAGCCCGCGCCGACCTCCCGCGAGGAGCTGCGCGCGGTGTTCGACAGCTTCGGCCCCGGCGGCTCGCGGGCGGAGACCACCGGGCCGGCGTTCGGCTCGACCTGGGCCGCGCACACGCTCGGGGCCCGCGAGGACCGCGGCTCGGCCAACGACGGCGACGGCTGAGTCAGGAGATCCAGCGCCGGACGCGAGCCGAGACGGTCTCGCTGAGCAGCACGGTCCCGAGGATCGCGAGCAGGATGGTGCTCACCGAGGACCACTGCAGCGCGAGCATCGCCGCGTTGAGCTGCAGCCCGATCCCACCCGCCCCCACGAAGCCGAGCACCGTGGACTCGCGGATGTTGATGTCCCACCGGAAGATGGCGAGCCCGGCCACCGACGGGGCGATCTGGGGCCACACCGCGAAGGCGAGCACCTGCGGCTGGGCGGCCCCGGTGGCGCGGATCGCCTCGACCGGCGCGGCGTCGATCTCCTCGATCGCCTCGTAGGTGAGCTTCGCGACGAAGCCGACGGAGCGGAGCGCGATCGCGAGGACCCCGGCGAGGACCCCGGGCCCGACCACCGCGACGAGCAGGAGCGCCCAGATCAGCGAGTTCACCGACCGCGAGGCCACGACGACGAACAGGGCGGCGGGCCGCAGCAGGGTGGCCGACGGCGTGGTGTTGCGGGCGGCGAGCCAGGCCACGGGCAGGCCGAGCACGAGCGACAGCAGCGTGCCGAGCGTGGCGATGTTCAGCGTGTCCCACAGCGGGCGGAGCAGCGCCGGCACGACGTCGCCGCGCGGCGGGAGCATGCGCTGCCCGATGTCGGAGGCGGCCGCCGGGGCGTCGAGCACGAAGGCCCACTCCGTCTCGGCGGCGATCTGCTGGAAGGCCACGACCGTGGCGCCGACCACGACCAGCCACAGCAGCCAGACGCCCCCCGAGGTGCGCACGCCCACGAACCGCTTGCTCACTGGACCCGCTCCCGGATGGCGCCCGAGGTGGCCTCCACGACGAGCACGATCGCGATGATCACGAGCAGCACGGCGGCGGCCGACGGGAACTCGTAGCGCTCGAAGGCGGTGTTGAGCGTGGCGCCGATCCCGCCGCCCCCGACGATGCCCACGATGGCGCTCTCGCGAAAGTTGATGTCGAGGCGGTACAGCGACAGGCCGACGAACCGGGGCGTGATCTGCGGCCACACCGCCCACACGAACCAGCTCCCCCACCCCGCGCCGGTCGCCCGGATCGCCTCGGGGGCGGCGGGGTCCATGTCCTCGATGTCCTCCGCGAGGAGCTTGGCGAAGAAGCCCACGGTGGCGACCACGAGGGTGACGAAGCCGGCGAACGGGCCGAACCCGAACAGCGCGACCGCGAAGACGGCGAGGATCACCTCCTGGAACGACCGGCTGACCGCGATCAGCGCCCGACAGGCGAGGTAGACGGGCCCAGGGGCGAGGTTGCGCGCGGCCCCGAGCGCGACGGGCAGGGACACGAGGATGCCCACGACGGTGCTCGCCACGGTCATCCACAGGCTCTCGAGCACGCCGTCGACGATCTCGGGCCCCCGGGTGAGGAAGTCGGGCGGCGCGAAGCCGGCGAGGAACGCCCGCCCGCGGTCGAGCCCCTCGATCACCCTGGGCAGGTCGACCTCGAGGCTCGCGCCCGCGGCCACGAGGTAGCCGATCGCGACCACCCACAGCCCGTAGCGCAGGATCGGCGACCCGATCCGCGGGGGACGACGCCAGCGCCGGGCGGTCACGCGGCGGATCCCCCGTAGATCCGCTCGAGCCACGCCTCGGTGAGCTCCTCGGCGGGGCCGTCGAAGACGATCCGCCCCTCGCGCAGGCCGACGATGCGGGGGCAGAACGCCCGCGCGAGGCCGACGTCGTGGATGTTCACGATCACGCCGAGCCGCCGCTCTGCGCAGAGCTCGGCGATGAGCGTCATGATCTGGCGGCCGGTGGTCGGGTCGAGCGACGCGGTGGGCTCGTCGACCAACAGCAGGGCGGGCTGCTGCATGAGCGCCCGCGCGATGCCGACCCGCTGCCGCTGACCTCCGGACAGCGCGTCCGCCCGCTTGTTCTCCATGCCGGGCAGGCCCACCCGGTCGAGCAGCACGAAGGCGCGCGCGACGTCCTCCTCGGGGAACCGCCGGAGCACCGCGTCGACGAACGAGACGTAGCCGAGGCGGCCCGACAGCACGTTCTCCATGACCGTCAGCCGCTCGACGAGCGCGTACTCCTGGAAGATCATGCCGATCTGTCGGCGAGCCCGCCGAAGCTCGGCGCCCCCCAGGCTCCCGAGCGGAGTGCCCCGCAGCCACACCTGCCCCGCGGTGGGCTCCACGAGGCGGTTGACGAGGCGGATCAGGGTGCTCTTGCCGGCCCCCGACGGCCCGATCAGGGCGAGAACCTCTCCTGCGTCGAGCTCGAGGTCGACGCCGCGGAGCGCGAGGTCGCCCGTGGGGTAGCGCTTGGTGAGGCCCTCGGTCCGGAGCAGGGGTGCGGTCATCACCGACAGTCGTAGGTCACCCCGTTGGCGGTGTCGATCTGCCGGATGACCTCCCAGTCGCGCGCGTACTCGATCGGGATGAACTTGTCTTCCTTGTCGAACTCGGCCTCGAGCGCCGTGCCCTCCCAGTCGAACGAGAAGAAGGCGCGCTCGATCTTGTCGGCCAGCGCGGGCTTCAGGTCGTGGGCGTAGCCGTAGGCGGTGGTGGGGAACGACCGGGACCGGTACACCCGCACGATCTTGTCCTCGTCGACCACGTCGCGATCGACCATCCGCTCGAGCACCGAGTTGGCGATGGCCGCGGCGTCGTAGTCGCCGTTCGCGACCCCGAGGATCGAGTTGTCGTGCTTGCCGCTGAAGGTCGCCTCGAAGTCGCGCTTGTCGACGAGGTCGAACTCGGTGCGCAGGATCGCGCTCGGCGCCTTGAACCCGGAGTTCGAGGTGGGCGAGGTGAAGGCGATCTTCTTGCCCTTGAGGTCGGCGGGGGTCGTGATCCCGCTCCCCGGGTGGGCGATGATCTCCATCTCGTAGCCGAAGGTGCCGTCGTCGGCGGCCATCATGGCGAAGGGCACGAAGCCGGCGCAGTTCACGGCCACCGGGGTGCCCCCGGTGTTGACCCCGGCCACGTGCAGCCGGCCGGCGCGCATGGCCTCGTACTGCGCCGCGTAGGACTGCACGGGGAAGAACTTGACGGGCTTGCCCGTGGTCTTCGAGAGGTGCTGGACGAACTCGTCCCACACCTTGGCGTAGACCGCCGGATCCTCGACCGGGGTGTAGCTGAAGATCAGCGTGCTGGGGTCGACCTGGTCGGACTCCGGCGGCGGATCGGCCACCAGGTTCCCGTCGCGGTCGCAGTAGGCCGCCGACAGCTCGCCGCGCGGGCAGTCGGCGGGCGCCGGAGCGCTGCGGGAGGAGAACGAGCTGCAGGCCAGCGTCATGGCGAGCAGGCGGATCATGGGACCTCCGGGCAAGGGCGCGGCCATGATGCCACAGGCCCCCTGCCCTCCCGTCACAGCAGGGCGGCGATTCCGTCCAGGAGGCGTGTCGGCTCGATGCCCTCGGCGGGCACGTGGACGAACCCCACCGGCACCGGCAGCGCCTGGGCCACGCGGTACAGCCAGGCGTTGCACACGTAGCGGCCAGCATCGTCGGAGACCTCCGCGCCGAGGATGCGCGCGAAGCGATCGACGTCGAGCGTGGCGATCACCCGGTCAGGGCCGTCGAGCAGGCAGACGTCGGAGCCGTCGACGTCGACCGTGCTCCGCTCGACGCGCACCCCGCGCCGCTCGACCCACACGCCCGAGCGCCGCCGCGCCACGCCGAGGCCGACCACGAGCTGGGCGTCGTGCTCGCGGGCGAGCGCCACCGCGAGGTCGGGGCCCCGGGCGAAGGACACGGGGAGCACCCGCCCGAGGACGGGCACCCCGCCGGCGACCACCGCGCCGTCGACCGCCTGCGCGACCGCGGCGGTGGGGTTGACCGCCACCGAGGGAAACGGACCGAAGCCGGTGACCAGGACCGGCCGGACGTCAGCCATGCGCGAACCTCCCGACCATCTCGATGTGCCCTGTCTGGGGAAACAGATCGACGGTGAACACGTCGGTGAGCCGCCACCCGCCCGCGGCGAGGATCGCGGCGTCGCGCCCGAGCGAGGCGGGGTGGCAGGCCACGTACACGAGCGAGGCGACGCGCGCCTCCGCCAGGCGACGCGCGACCTTCGGGTGCAGGCCCGCCCGCGGCGGATCCACGACCAGGTGCAGGGGGCCGTCGGCCCGGTCGAGCAGCGCCCCCAGGTCCTCGAGCGCCTCCTCGACCTTCGCGACCCGAAAGGTGGCCGGCACCTGGTTCCGCGCTGCGTTCTCGCGCGCGTCGCGGACCGCCTCCTCGCGCTCCTCGAGGCCCACCACCCGGTCGAAGCGGTCGGCCAGGTACAGCCCGATGGCGCCGGCCCCGCAGTACAGGTCGACGAGGGTGCCGCGCAGCCCTGCCCCGGCGGCGGCCCCGACCGTGGGCGCCAGTGCCTCCGCCACGGTGTCGTAGAGCACGACGCAGCCCTCGGTGTTGGTCTGCAGGAACGCCTCGGGCCCGATCCGCAGCCGCAGGTCGCCGAGCGCCTCCTCGAGCCAGGGCTCGCCCCACTCGCGGGCCACCTCCCCCCTCGCGACGTCGGCGACCCCGGAGTTCACGCGCCACTGCAGCCCCTTGACGGCCCCCGCGAGCGCCTCGGCGACGCGCTCCACGGCGCGCTCCGCCCCCTGCGAGGGGCCTTCCGGCGGCGCAGCGTAGATCACCGCGAGCACGCCGTCGGCCGCCTCGCGCACCAGGAGATGCCGCCAGAACCCCTGGTGGTCCCGCGGATCGTAGGGCGGCGGGGCGTCGCCGCGGAGCGCGTGCTCCCGCACGAGGCGGATCACCTCGTTCATCGCGTCGCTGGCGAGCCAGCAGCGAGGGGTGTCGACGATCCGGTCGAACCGACCGGGGGCGTGGAACCCGAGGAACCGGCCGTCGAGCGCGGCCCCCTCGGCCTTGGCGGCCTCGTCGACCCAGCGCTGCACCCCGAAGGACAGCTCGACCCGGTTGCGGTAGCCGTAGGCCGCCGGCGCCCCGCGGACCGGGTGCACCCGCGCGCCCTCGAGCACGTCCCGGTCGCCCGCGGCCCCCCGGATCTGCCGCAGCGCGAGCGCCTGCTTGTGGGCGCGCTGGGCCGACAGCTCGAGCTCCTGCAGCAGACACCCGCCGCAGGTGCCGAACTGCGGGCAGGGCGGCTCCGCATAGGCGCTCGGCTTGCGGACGAGGGCCGTGCGGCGGCCCTTCCAGACCCCCTTGCGGCGCCCCGCGGGGACGACCGCCACCCGCCCCCCCGGAGGCGCCGTGCGGACGAGCACCGGCCGGCCGTCGGGCGCGATCCCCTGGCCCCACCCCCGAGGGCCAAGCTCCGTAATCTCGCACTCGAACGGATCGAGGTGGCGGCGTCGCGGCATCGCGCGGAGGTAACGCGCTACGAGGGAGAGGACGGACGCCAGCAAGCGACAAGAGGGGGGCCCATGCTGTGGTCGATCGTCGTCGGAGCCGCCTGGGCCAAGACGGTCGTCGTCTGCGACCCCGACGCGCCCTCGGATCCGACCGTGGTGTGCGAGGCCTTCTCGATCAAGGAAGCGCTCGAGGCCAGCGCCACCGAGATCGTGCTCGCTCCCGGAGAGCACCTGGCCGAAGGCGTCCAGGTCGACACCGAGGGGCTGATCCTCCGCTCGCTCGACCCGGTCGAGCGCGCGCGGATCACGACCACGCTGCCCGTCCCCGCCCTCCTGGAGATCCGGGCCGACGCCGTGGAGCTCCTCGACGTCGATCTCGACGGCGACACCCAGGCGCGCGGGCTCCGGGTGCTGGGCAGCCGCGACGTCCTGCTCGACAACGTGGTGTTCGAGAACGGGGTGGCCGCCCTCGGCGGTGGCGGGGCCCTCCGGCTCGCGCAGACGTCGAGCGTGCGCGGCTTCAGCGTGGTGTTCCAGAACAACGGCACCGGCCTGTCGGGCGTGGGCGGCCACATCGACGTCGACGAGACGAGCGAGCTCTTCCTCGAGGGCTGCACGCTGTCGACGGGGGGCGCCGACCGGGGAGGCGCCATCGCGGTGCGCGACAACTCTCGCGCCGAGCTCGACCGGTGCAGCCTCGTCGACAACGTGGCGACCAGCAAGGGCGGCCACATCGTGGTCGTGACCGACTCCTCCCTCGTGCTCCGCTCCACGCTGCTGACCGCGGGCGCCACCGATGGCGCGGGGGCCGGCGTCTACGCGGCGAACGCCCAGGACATCGACCTGTCCTACGCGATCGTCGTCGGTCAGGCGAACCTCGTGCCCGGCACCGACCTGTACGTGAGCGGGGCGTCCCGCGTGAACATCCTGGGGAGCGTGTTCGAGCCCGACACGAGCGTCGTGGGGCAGACGTCGATCGTGCTCGACAACGTGCAGGAGGTCACGCTCACCGGCAACGTCCACGAAGGTACCCTCGGCACGAGCGGCGGGGCGCTCGCCGCCTACGGGGTGCCCAG
The DNA here is from genome assembly GCA_964393165.1 of uncultured Enterobacteriaceae bacterium. Lineage (GTDB taxonomy): Bacteria > Myxococcota_A > UBA796 > UBA796 > DRPG01. The sequence continues at coordinate 10,856 of CAYMSU010000047.1, read as the reverse complement.
CCTCGTGCAGATCGGCTCCTGGTTCTGCGACAACTCCGCGCTCGACGGCGCCGCGGTCTACCTGCAGGACGGGTGCGAGGTCGGCTGCGGCATCTACAGCAGCGTGTTCCAGGGCGGCCTCGCCACGCGCGAGGGCGGTGCGGTGTACGTGAGCTCCGCGGGGTCCGTCGCGGTCGATCAGAACACGTTCATCGACAACACGGCGGTCGACGGCGGCGGCGCGGTCAGCCTGCGCGCCGAGCAGGGCGCGTTTCGCCAGAACCTCCTGATCCGCAACCTCGCGCAGAAGGCGGGGGCGCTCCAGCTCGCCGAGCCGCTGGCCGCGTTCGACCACAACGGCTGGTTCGACAACGGCGAGTCCGACGTGGCTGGCGCGAGCGGCCCGCTCCCCCGGGGCATGCGCGACCGGGTGCTCGACGACCTCCCGGTCCTCGTCGACTCCCCGCGGCTGCCGCGCCCCTGCGGGGAGGAGCCCGCGCTCGTGGACTGGGCGTCCGATGCCAACGAGTGGCTGCTCGCCGAGTCGGTCGGCGCGTTCACGATCGACACCGACGGAGACGGCGTGCCGCTCGGGTTCGACTGCGCGCCCGACGACCCCGACGTGAGCCCCGACAAGGAGGAGATCGTGGGCGACGGGGTGGATCAGGACTGCGACGGCCTCGAGCTCTGCTATCAGGACCTCGACATGGACGGGATCGGAGGCAGCTCCACGGTCGAGACCACCAGCCTGGGGTGCGAGGGCCCCCGGCAGTCCCCGGTCTCCGGCGACTGCGACGACGAGGATCCGGGGCGCGCGCCGGGCGCCGAGGAGAAGCCCTACGACGGCGTCGACCAGGACTGCGACGGTGAAGATCTCGTCGACGTCGACGAGGACGGCACGCCGTACCCCGAGGACTGCAACGATCTCGACCCCGACGCCATCTTCTGCGACTGGTTCGTCGGCGGCGGCGGCTGCACCACGGCGCCCGGCGGCCTGCCGTGGGGCCTCGGGATCGCCGCGCTGCTCGTCACCGCGAGGCGTCGCCGCCGGGAGGCCCGCGCATGAATCCCCGCATCCGCTCCATGATCGGCGTCGTCACCGCCGCCGTGTTCCTGTGGCTCGGCGGCACGCTGTGGACCGAGGAGCAGCCCCTGGTGGGGGGTGTGCTGCTCGCCCTCGGCGCGCTGCGCGCAGGCGTCGCCTTCGTGCAGATCCGCAACGCCTTCTTCGTCAGCGAGCCCGACGAGGACGAGTGATCTGCAGGCTGCGCAGGCGGTTCAGGGCCGCCGCGACCTCGTGGCGGCGGGGCCGCACGAGATCCCCGGGAGGGTGGCCGAACGGGGAGAGCGCCTCGACCCCCTCGTCGTCGAGGATCGCATCCAGCGCGGCCAGGAGCTGCGCCACCGAGCGGCGCCCGTCGATCATCTCGGCGTAGAGGAAGCGCAGCGCCTGCCCCAGCGTCCACGCGTGGCTCGCGTCGAGGACCTGCTCCACGGCCACCAGATCGATGTCGTCGTCGCCGAACCGCACCGACCGGGTGTCCCGCGCGCGGATCTTGAACCGGTCGCCGTGGTGAGGGGCGACCACGCGCGGGTCTCGCGCCCGCATCGGCTCGGGCGCCGACGGGCGGGGGCCGGCGAGCTCCTGCGCCCGCTGGGTGGCGTCCCAGGGCAGGAAGTCGGCCATCCCGACGACCGTGTCGGCCACCGCGAGCCAGTCCCCGACGCCGCCCACGACCATCACCACCGACACCCCGCCCTCGGCCAGCTCCCGCACGCGCTCGACGAGCGGCGTGATCGGCTCGCGCTCCCGGGGCACGAGCTCCCGCATCCGCGCGTCCCTGACGAGCAGGTTGGTCGCCGAGGTGTCCTCGTCGAGCAGGAGCACCGACGCCCCCGTCTCGAGGGCCTCGACGAGCGCGGCCGCCTGCGAGGTGGAGCCGCTCGCGTCCTCCGTCGCGAAGGGGGCGGTGGACCGGCCCCCCGGCAGGTCCGCGAGGAACGCGGAGATGTCGACCTCGTGCACGCACCGCCCGTCCTCCGCCCGGATCTTCACCGTGTCGGGCAGCGCGACCACGCCCTCGCGACCGTCGCCGGGCACGTGGTCGAGGTGGCCGCGGGCGAGGGCCTGGAGCACCGTGGACTTCCCGTGGAACCCCCCGCCGACGATCAGCGTGACCCCGCGGGGCACCCCGAGGCCGCGGACGAGCCCCGCCTGCGTGGTCAGCGTGACCTCGAGGGAGGCCGGCGCCACGAAGGGGACGGCCCCCTCGAGCGGTGCCTGGGTGATCCCGCTGCCCCTGGCGAGGACGCTGCCGTTCTCGACGAACGCGACGAGGCCGAGATCGGGGAGCTGGTCGCGGAGCTGCCGCTGGCGCACGACCGAGGCGACGTGCCGGCGGCGCGCCTGCTCGGCGGCGGCGTCGAGCTGCAGGCGCCGAGCGGCGCGGGGGACGTCGACGGTGAGCAGCGCCTCGGCCTCCTTCCCGAGGATCCGGCGGCCCCGCGCGGGCAGCCCCACGGCGAAGCGGACCTCGCAGGTGCCGTCGGGCGCGAGGCGGAGCGCGCTGCGCTCGCAGATCTCGGGCCCCGGCAGGTATGCGCGCACGGCGCCCGAGGAGCCGCTCCCCCGACCGCGACCGCGCGGAAGCCCGGCCACGAAGTGGCGCAGCAGGAAGTCCTCGGACGCCACCCGGGCGATGGGGTCGAGCCCGGCGAGGTCACCGCCGCTCGGGGGCACCCGGATCCGCACCCGGGAAGGCGCCGCGAACGGATCCCCCTGCACGTGGTCGACGAGGAGCTCCAGCTCGTCGACACGCCACGCGCCCTCGAGATCCCGATACGCAGGGTAGCTCCGCCCGTCGATGCGGCGGAGGACCGACGACAGCTCGATGTCAGCCTCCCTCGGCCTCCGACTCGACGACCACCTCGCCCGCCGAGGCCTTCTCCTCACTGGCCAGGTAGATCTGCACCCGCCGGTTGCGCAACCGGCCGTAGGGCGTGTCGTTGGGGGCCAGCGCCTGCTTCGGCCCCCGCGGGATCAGCTCGAAGTAGACGTCGGGGAGCTTGGCGGCGAGCAGGTCGCGCACGGTGGCCGCCCGCTGCTCGGCCAGGGCGTAGGGATCGGGCTCCCGGTCGTCCGTGAACCCCTCGAGGATCACGTGATCCTGGCCGCGCTGGGCCAGCTCCTCGATCAACAGCTCGATCCGCGCCATGCTCCGCTGGTTGGGCGTGGCCCGCCCCTGGTCGAAGTGGATCGTCTCCCGCAGCGGGCGCGGCCCGTCGAGCCGCGCGGGCCGGAGGAACAGGGGGACGAAGCGCTGCTCGTCGACGACCTCCTGGCCGGCGGCGCTCTCCACCCAGTCGACGAAGCTGCGGACCCAGCCGGCCGCGGGCCCTGCCGTGAACAGGTACACGTCGCGGTACAGCGGGTACGAGCCGGAGATCACGTTCTGCTGGCTCGGCGCCACCTCCTCGCCGCGCGCCTCCGCCCGCAGCGGCACGAGGCGCCCGAGGCCGTGCTGGGACAGCGAGACGTAGCTGATGGCCGCCGGATCGGAGACGAGCTGCTCGGCGACCGCGCTGGAAGGCAGCTCCGCTACCTCGTCGTGGATCCCTCGGGGACCGCAGAAGAAGTCCTCGAACAGCACGCGATCGCTGGCCGCACGCGGCAGCGTGAGAGGGCGGAGCGGACCGGTCTGGGCCCCCTCGAGGTCGGACCAGTCGGTGACCGTGCGCGTGCAGAAGATGCCGATGACCTGGTCGTAGGTCAGGGCGGGTACGTCGTTGCCGGCGTGGACCGCCACCGCGGTGACCTCGACCCCCATGAGGTGCCGGGCCTCAGGCACGGCGAGGTCCCAGCCCCGGGCCTGGGCGCGCTGCTGCTCCAGCGGTGATGCCGGCCGCGCCGCTGCCACGAGGTCTAGCTCCCCCGCCGTGAGCGCCTGGAGCGCCTCGTCGGTCGGCGAGGGGCGCAGCTCGAACTCCAGCGTGGCGCGCGTGCGCTGGTGCGTGGACGTGAGCGCGGGAACCAAGCCCTCCATCAGCGCGGGAGGACCGCCCACCCGCAGCGTGGGCGGGTCAGGAGGCGCCGCCCGCTCCTGATCCCCTGCGGACCCGGCGCCCGTGCAGGCGAGCCCCAGGACGACGAAGCCTGTCCAAGCTGGTCGCATGTACCCTCCCTCCCGAGGAGAGTACCGGATCCCCGTCCAAGATGCTGGACGGCCCCCGAGAGCAGGGGATCGCCGCCTAGATCCAGAGCGAATGAAAACGGTCGGTCACTCGTGGATTTGCTCGGACAGGTAGTTCTGGAGGCCGACCTCCTGGATGAGGTGGAGCTGCGCCTCGATCCAGTCGAGGTGCTCCTCCTCGCTCACCAGGATCTCCTCCAGCAGGTGCCGGGTGCCGTTGTCGCCCGTCTCGCGGCACAGGGCGATGCCGTCGTTCAGGCGGGGAATCGCCTCTTGCTCGAGGGCCATGTCCGCCTTGAGCATCTCCTCCGGGTTCTCGCCGATCCGCACGCGGCCGAGCCGCTGCACGTTGGGCACCCCGTCGAGGTACAAGATGCGCTCGATCAGCACGTCCGCGTGCTTCATCTCGTCGATCGACTCGTGGTAGACCTTCTCGTAGAGCCGGCGGTAGCCCCAGTTCTCGAACATCTTGGCGTGCAGGAAGTACTGGTTGATCGCCGTGAGCTCGCCGGTCAGCACCTCGTTGAGCAGATCGACGATCTCCTTGCCGGCCTTGACTGCCATTCGGCGCCCCCCCTCAGGTGTGGACCCGTTTCAGGTGTGGACCCGCTACTGTGCGCGGTCCGCTACTTCGCGGCCAGCGGAGTATCGCCCGGCGGGGGCACCGGCGACGCCTCACCCGAGTCATTCCCCTCGAGAAGCAGTTGCTTCAGGTCACATGCGCACATGCCACATCCTGTGGCGGCGCGGGTGCGCTGCGCGAGGGCCGCGACCGAGTCGCACCCCTCCTCGATGGCCCGGCGAAGCTGCCGGTCGCTCAGTCCCTCGCAGAGACAGACGATCACACGCCCTCCCACCACAAGCTGGCGATGTGAAACTGATATCCGCTTTCAACAGACCCTGGCAAGTCGAGCGATCGCCATGGCCCTCCGTGGCGCTCGCCTCAGCCCACCGGCGGCGTGGCGCCGGGCGCGAAGAGCGCGCGGGTGCGGTCGTTGAGCATGCCCCCGAGGACCACGATGCCCACGGGCAGGCAGCACTGGAGCACCGCGATGCCGCCGAGGACGATGGCGGTGAGCCAGGCCCACCGCTTGCCCTCGCCGAGCCCCCAGGCCACCACGAAGTGCAGGAGGCCGGACCCGAAGCCCACGACGATCAGGGTGATCGCCACCACCGCGCCCAGGATGTCGTTGATCTGGGGCTGCCCGATCGGGCTCGCCACCACGCTCACGCCCGCCCAGGGCCCGCCAACCATGGCCGCGAGGGCCCACGCGGCTCCGGCGGCCCACAGCGCCCAGCGCGCCAG
>CAYMSU010000047.1:0-5371 GCA_964393165.1 uncultured Enterobacteriaceae bacterium | reverse complement strand
AGCCGCACCCCGAGGTCGTCTTCGATGGCGTCGAGCCGCGCGTCGGGGTCGAGCATCCGAGGCCTCCCTCCTCCGCCTAATCACCGCCCCCCGGCGCCGCCCGCCACCCAGGCGAGGCGGGCCTCGTGCTACAACTGGCGCTGCGGGAGGGACGGGTGACCGAGGACGTCACACGCGAGGCGATCGCCGCCCGGTACGCCGACGGAGAGCGCGACTTCTCCGGGCTCGACCTGTCGGGCCTGGACCTCAAGCGCCTGGACCTCACGGGCGCCGACTTCTCGAGGTGCAGCTTCACGCGCACCACCCTCGTGGGCACCCGCCTCGACGGAGCCAACCTCAACGACGCGCGCCTGCGCGATGTGTACCTCGAGCAGACGTTCCTCGACGGCGCGAGCCTGCGGCGCGCTTCGTTCGTCAACGCCCGCATGCGCAACCTCCGGATCACCGGCATCGATGCGCGCAAGGCGAGCTTCACCGGGGGCACGCTGGCCGGGGCCCGGTTCGAGGACTGCGAGCTGCGCGCCTCCCGGTTCGACGAGTGCGACCTGTCCCAGGTCCTCCTGCACCACTGCCGCATGTACGGGGTGAGCTTCCGCCACGCCACGCTCACGGGAGCGACGCTCGACCACTGCAAGCTGCACAACGCCCGGTTCCGCGACACGCTGCTCGACGAGGTCCGCATCACCGGGTGCGTGCTCGACGGGGCGGATCTGCAGGAGGCGAGCCTCCCGCGGGCCGACCTCACGCGCGCCTCGCTGTCCACCGCGCAGCTCCGGGGCGCCATCCTCGAGGGCGCCCACCTCGAGCGGGCGAACCTCGCGCGCGCCGACCTCACCGGCGTGGACCTGTCGGATGCCGACCTCACCGGCGCGAACGTCCGCGCGGCCAACCTCTCGCGCGCCAGCCTGCGCAACAGCGAGCTTGCGGGCGCCGACTTCAGCGGCGCCAACCTCACCGCCGCCGACGTGGCGGAGGCCCGCGTCGACGACAAGACGCAGTTCTACAACACGCGCACCACCGGCGTGGACTTCGGCACGAACTGGCCGATGCGCCTGCGGGTGTCGCGCTGCGCCCACGAGCAGACGGTGCAGCACTTCCGGCGCACCCACCCGCTGCGCGCCTTCTTCTGGGGCCTGCTCCTCGGCTACGGGCGCCGGAACTACCTGCCAGCGCTCTGGGGCATCGGCCTCGTGCTCGGCTTCGCCGGCTTCATGTACGCGTTTCCCGAGCACTTCGCCTTCGAGCAGCACCCCCTGCCCCCGCAGTCCTACGTCGACTACGTCGCCTACAGCTTCGGCATCTTCGTGTCGCTCGACTTCGTGCTCGACGACGCGGCCTCCTGGATCGGCCGGCTCGTGCTGATGCTCGAGATGCTCACGAGCTACCTGATGCTCGGCTTCCTCGCCGGGTTCTTCGCCGACCTGTTCCCCCCGCCGCCCGAGTAGTGGGCGAAGCCCTGCCCCCGCTCGCGCGCGGAGAGGACATCCTGCGAGAGGTCCTCGCGCAGGCTCCGGTCCCCGTGCGCGAGCTTCCCCGCCCCGCGTTCGCGGCCTGGCTGCGGGCGCTGGTGGCCGACGCGAGCACGGACCCGGCGTTCGCCTACCGTCGGGCGGTGGCCGACCTCGAGCGCCTCCACCACCGCGAGCTGAGCGCCGCCCGGCAGCGGCTCGAGCAGGCGCGCGAGGCGCTGCGGCAGAGCGCGTCGGGCGCGGCCGTGGCCGAGGCCCAGGAGGCCGCGGATCGGGCGCGCAAGGGGGCCGCCGGCCTCGCCCAGGCCGTCGAGGAAGGCCGCGCCTCCCCCGCCAAGCGCGATGCGTTCGTCGCGCAGGCCGCCGAGGCGGAGCGCCGGCTCGAGGCCGCGATCGCGGCAAGCCCCGAGTACCGCGCCCTGCAGGCCGCCGAGCAGGCGCTCGGGGAGCTCGAGCGGTCGGTCGGGCTCACCGCCGCCCAGGACCGGCTGGCCGCGCTCCAGCGGGCGAGCGGCCAGGCCCGCACCCGCCTGGGCGACGCGTTCGAGGACGTCGCGCGCCGGATCGTGGAGCAGGTCGTGGTTCCCGAGGTCGGCGACGGGGGGCCTCTCACCGTGCTGTCCGCGGTGACCCTGGGATGCGCCCGGGGGGAGCTCGACCACGTCGTCGTCGACGTCCGAGGCGAGCAGGATCCGGTGGTGGTTCTCGCCGTGGTGGAGGCCAAGCGGAACCTCGACGATCTCGGGCACGGCTTCGTCCGCCGCCAGGAGAACCTCGCCTGGTTCACGTCGGCGCCCACCGGGTGGAGCGCCGAGGACTACCGCAACCGGCACTACCCCGAGGGGCGCTTCGACCGCCCCATGGCGCACGTCGAGCACGGGCGTCGGTTCGTCTTCGACCCCACGAGCTTCGCCGCGCTCCGTCCGGAGCCCCTCGGGGGCGCGCTGCTCGACGGGCTCTGGTTCGTGAGCGAGCGCCGGCCGCTCACCGGCCTGGGCACCAAGGACCACCAGCGCCTCGTCCACCGCCTGGCCACCGACCCGTGGCTCGATCTCGACGACCCGCAGCGCGTCGAGGGGCTCCGGGAGTGGGTGCAGGCGCACACCAGCGAGGTGCAGGCCACCGACGTGCTCGAGCGCTACCTCGACGCCGACCGGGCGGCGCAGATCGTGCTCACCGAGCGGCGAAGGCCCCCCGCGTCTCGTCGTTGAGCATCGCGTAGAGCAGGAAGCCCCCGACCGGCAGGCACAGGCAGCACGGGAACACGTTGAGCACGCCGACCACGATCGTGACGAGCCACCCCCACCGCGCCCCCCGGCCGAGCCCGACCGCCGCGGCGGCCGCAGGCAGCACCCCGAGGACGAGGAGCGCGAGCGGCGTGCAGACCCCTGCGGCCACGAGCGCGTACAGCTCTTCGTCGGGGCGCGCCTCGAGCATCGCGAGGCCGAGGTAGCTGGCGCCCACGATCCCCGCGAGCACCACCTGCAGGATCGCCGTGCCGATCAGCACCCAGCGACTGTAGCGCACCCACGGGAGCTGCCTGCGCTGCTCGGCGTAGGGATCCACCCGACCTCCAGGCCGTGGCGAGCGTACCGCAGGTGGGCTTACTCGACCGGGCTCAGCAGCGGGTAGAGGTCGTCGATCAGCTCTCCTCGGCCGAGAAGGCGGGACCCCTCGAAGTCGAGGTGCCACACCGTGCGGCCCGCGCGGTCGATCTCCTTGACCTGGCTCGCGCTACCGAGGACGTGCAGCGTGTTGCCGTTGCCCAGGCGGAGGGCCGAGCCGTTCGTGCTCGCGAGCACCCCGCTGTCGTGGCTCCACACCTCCGTGAGCCGGCCGCGCGCCTCGTCGAGCGTGTACTCGCGGACCATCGTGGACCGCGCGCCGGTCTTCCCGTAGGGCTGCGACGTGGCCGACTCCGTGGACACCAGCACGGTGCCCGAGGGCGTGCGGGTGACCCCGTGCTGGCGGAGGAACCGCGACTGCACCGGGTCGAACGCCAGACTGTCGGGATGGTCGCCTGCCCACCACAGCGCCTCGCCGGTCGCGCGGCTGATCTCGACCACGCTGCCCGCCGTCGCGAAGCTCATCAGGTACCGGTTCAGCGAGCCGTCGAAGTGCAGGCTGTTGGACTCGCAGGCCACGCCCTGCACGTCGGGCCACCGGCCGTCGCACGCCCACACGACCTCGAGCGCGCCGCTCGGGCTCCGCTCCACGATGGCCTCGCTGTCGCTGTGCTCGGGCAGCACGCTCCCCCACGCCACGGTGCCGGGCGGCCCGGGGAGCTCCACGAAGGCGTGGTGCAGGCCCGGCGCCGGGAAGGCCTCGATCGGCGCGTCGAGGTAGGTGCGGTGGATCTTCGACCCCGCCCCGCCGTCGCTGCTCGCCCAGTACGTGGACTCGTCGAACAGCAGGTGGTTGCCGCGCTTGGACACCGCCGGGAACAGCGACCAGTTCCCGTTCGGCACGCGGCGCGCCCACACGGGGCGGCCCTTGCGATCGTAGATCACGACCCAGTACCGGCCCCCGGTCCAGCCGCCGTGCTCCTGGTTGATGCTGACGAGCAGGTAGCGACCCGCGGACCACTGCTCGGCGAGCGCGAGGCGGACCCGGGGCAGCGGAAGGTCGAGGTTGACCGGCCCCGGCACGATCGGGTCCTCGGCCTCGACCACCGCTCCGTCGTCGAGCATGACGACGCGCCACGCGACCTGCCGCTCGAGCACCTCGAGCCCGCTCGGATCGGCGCCGCCGCCCTTCGGCTCCCGAAGCTCGGACGAGAACGGGATGCCCGCCAGCAGCTGGCGGTTGAGGCCGGCCACCCGCGGCTCGACGGGCGCCTCGATCCAGAGCTCCTGCGGATCGACGCGGTACTCCACGCGCGACGGCTCGGCGGTGGTCTGCTCCCACTCGACCCACACGAGGCTGCCCATCTCCGGGTGGAGCGCCCAGGAGAGGTGGCCCACGCGGGCGACCTCCTCGGTCGCGGTGTCCGCGCCGGTGTCCAGGGGAGGCCCCTCCCTGGTGGGGAAGTCCTCCTCGACTCCCGAGTCTACGCTCGGCGAGCCCACCTCGCTCTCCCCCTGGCAGGCCACCCACGCGGCAGCCACCAGCAGCCAGATGCCGACGCGCCGCCCGAAGCCGTACCGTGGTCGCATGACCGTCTCCAACCCGCTCATGGTGGCCGGCCCGGCGCGGACTCGCAAGCGCATTGTCGCGCGATGGGTGACACGACCGACGGTCGCCGGTGTCCCAGCAGCGGAACGGGCCCGGGACCCCGGGGAGGCCCATGGGCATCGACATCCGAAGCTTGTACGAGCGCTACGCACCGATGGTCCACCGACGGTGCAAGGCGCTCCTGCGTGACGACGAGGAGGCCGTGGAAGCCATGCAGGACGTGTTCGTCGAGGTGTGCCGTCGCCAGGATCGGCTGGAGGTCGCCGCGCCTTCCTCGTTCCTGTACCGGACGGCCACGAATGTGTGCCTGAACCGGATTCGATCGCGAAAGCGTCGACCGCAGGACGCCAACACCGAGCTTGTCGAGCGGATCGCGTCCGCTCCGGAGGCCGAAGACCGCACCCTGGTCGCTGCGTTCCTCGACCGCGTGTTCGAGCGAGAGCTCCCGAACACCCGCGAGATGGCCGTGATGCACCTGGTCGACGGCATGACCCTGCAGGAGGTGGCCGACGAGGTCGGGCTGTCCGTGTCCGGCGTCCGCAAGCGGCTGCGCCTGCTCAAGGCCCACGTGGCCGAGCTGAAGGAGGTCGCGTGAGCCGCATCCCGGACATCGTCATCGAGCGCGTGCACCTCGGCGAGGCGACGTCGGCGCAGCGCGCCCGCGTGCTCGCCGACCCCGACGCCCGCAAGCGCCTCGAGGCGCTCGAGGCGGAGAACCTGGCGTTCCT
>CAYMSU010000046.1:0-20614 GCA_964393165.1 uncultured Enterobacteriaceae bacterium | reverse complement strand
GGTCAGATTCTGGCCTCTGGATTCCTCTGTCCACACACCCTAGCGGCCTGACCGCCCACGCGGAGGCGCCCGAGCTCGTGGGGGAATCCGGGCCGGGGCTCGCAACCCCCACTCGTGGGCCGAACGCAGGATGCGACCCGGTTATGAGTGCCGCGATGGAAAGTGCGACCGTCGTCATCGTGTACTTCATGGCGCAGGTGGTGGGCCTGTGCGCGCTGCTCGGGCTCGCGGTGCACGCGCAGGCCGCGCGCGACACGGGGCACGCCGCCCGCATGGCGGTGCACTACGCGGCCTACGCGAAGAAGCACGGCGAGGCCACCCGCAAGGCACGGGCCGGCATCGCCAAGGAGAAGCGGGCCATCCGCGCCATCCAGTACTCCCGCCCCACCTGGCGGAACCTCCTCCACCGCTACCTCGGCGAGACGCCGGCGGTGGTCGCCCGCAAGCGCCGGCTGCGCGAGCTGCAGCTCGCGCTCGCCAAGGACGAGGCCAAGCTCGACCACTACCACGTGATGATCCGCGGGGAGCTGCGCCGCCTGCAGCCGCTGTACCCGGATCTGGTGGACGAGCTGTCCAAGCTGCTTAGCTGAGCACCGACTGGAGCGAGTCATGGACCTCGACGCCGACGTCGCGCGCCGGCGCACGTTCGCCATCATCAGCCACCCCGATGCCGGGAAGACCACCCTCACCGAGAAGCTGCTGCTCTACGGGGGCGCGGTGCACACGGCGGGCGCGGTCAAGTCGCGCAAGGCCGCCCGCCATGCGCTGTCCGACTGGATGGAGATGGAGAAGGAGAAGGGCATCTCCATCACGAGCTCGGTGCTCCAGTTCGAGCACGCCGCGCGGCGCTTCAACCTGCTCGACACCCCGGGCCACGCCGACTTCTCGGAGGACACCTACCGGGTGCTCGCCGCGGTCGACTCGGCGATCATGCTGATGGACAACGCCAAGGGCGTCGAGCCGCGCACGCTGAAGCTCTTCGAGGTGTGCCGGCTGCGCAATCTCCCGGTCATGACGTTCGTGAACAAGATGGACCGGCCGGGGCTCGATCCGCTCGAGCTGATGGATCAGGTGGCAGAGAAGCTGAACATCCGCACCACGGCGCTGAACTGGCCGATCGGCGACGGCAAGGAGTTCGAGGGCGTCTACGACCGCGTCCGGAAGCTGGTCGTGCTCTACGAGCGCGCGGCGGCGGGCACCGAGCGCGCGCCGGAGCTGGAGCTGCCGCTCGACGACCCCCGCGTGGTCGAGCGCATCGGGCAACAGCGGCTCGACGAGCTCCAGGAGAGCCTCGAGCTGGTCGACGAGGCGGGAGACGACTGGAACGTCGAGGACTACCTCAAGGGCGAGGTCACGCCGTTCTTCTTCGGCTCCGCGATGACGAACTTCGGCGTGGGCCAGGTGCTCCGGGCGCTCGGCGAGATCGCACCGCCTCCGAGCCCGCGGGCCACGGTCACGGGCGAGCGCCAGCCGGCCAACGAGCAGTTCAGCGGCTTCATCTTCAAGATCCAGGCGAACATGAACCCGCGCCATCGCGACCGGATTGCGTTCATGCGGGTGGTGAGCGGCCGGTTCGAGCGGGGCATGGAGGTGCGGATCGCGCGGTCGGACAAGAAGCTGCGCCTGTCCAAGCCGCACACCTTCATGGCCTCGGAGCGCTCGATCGTGGAGGATGCCGCGCCGGGCGACATCGTGGGCCTCTACGACCCGGGCGAGCTGCGGCTGGGCGACACGCTGTACGTAGGCGACAAGGTGGAGTTCCAGGGGATCCCGCGGTTCGCGCCGGAGCACTTCGCGCGGATCAAGCTCAAGGATCCCACGAAGCGCAAGCACCTGACGAACGGGCTGGCCCAGCTGTCGCAGGAGGGCACGATCCAGCTGTTCTTCCGGGAGGGACTGGGCAGCGCGGATCCGTACCTGGGCGCGGTGGGGCTCCTGCAGTTCGAGGTGCTGAAGGTGCGGCTCGAGAACGAGTACCACACGAAGGCGGAGCTCGAGAGCGCGCCCTACAACGTGGCCCGCTGGATCACGGGGGAGCCGACGGGCCTCGAGTGGCTGCAGGCTCGGCCGGACTACCTGGTGGTGGAGGATCGGTACGGCCACCCGGTGGTGCTGTCGCCGACGGAGTGGCCGCTGAACTACGCGATGTCGGAGGCGCCGGGGCTCCGGCTGCTGGATGTCTCGCCTCTCTAGGGCTAGGGGCGCCGCGCGCCCACCTCGTAGGTCGCCCCCTCGGCCGCGAGCGTGACCGGGAACCCAGGCGCCGCCGCGGCCACCGCCTCTCGCGCGAGCGCCTCCGCGGCCTCGTCGGTGCGCGACGGATCGTGGTGGAACAACAGCAGGTGGCCCACCTCCGCCAGCGCCGCGAACGCAATCGCGTGGTCTGGCGTGCTGTGGCCCCAGCCCACCCGCGCGGGGTACTCCGCTACCGCGTACTGGGCGTCGTGCACGAGCAGATCGGCCCGACGGGCCAGCGCGTAGCCCGACGTCCAGTGGGCCGGCCCCGGGAAGGCGGGGACCCCCAGCGCGGGCTCGTGATCGGGCAAGTACGCGACCGTGGCGCCGTCGCGCTCCACGCGGAACCCGAGCGTGGGGCCGGGGTGGCAGACCCGCTGGGCGGTCACCCGAAACCCCTCGAACGCCCAGGTCCCGTCCACCACGTCGTGCAGGACCAGGCCCGGGAGGTCGCGCAGGTGCACCGGGAACAGCGGCGGCGAGAGGTAGCGCACGAGGCGCTCGCGCAGCGGCTGGGTGCTGCTCGATGGACCCCAGACGTGGACCTCGACGTCGGGATCGTACAGCGGCGCGAAGAACCCGAGGCCCTGGATGTGGTCGAGGTGGAGGTGGGTCAGCAGGATGTGCACGACCGAGACACCCCCGAGGGCCTGGCCGGCGGGTCGGATCCCCGACCCGGCGTCGAGCAGGAGGGCCGCGCGGCTGTCGCTCTGGAGCTCCACGCAGGAGGTGTTGCCGCCGTAGCGGGCCGTGTCGTGCCCGGGAGCCGCGAGCGAGCCCCGGGTGCCCCAGATCCGAAGGCGCATCAGCGGGGCTGCTCCCAGAAGAGCGCCATGGCGCCGAGCGTGCGGCCGCCAGCCCCCACGAGGGGCAGGGCGGTGATCTCGAGGCTGCGGGCCACGTCGTCGAGTCCCCGGATCCGGAGGGTGCCGTGGGTGGGCGCGCCCCCGGCGAGCGCGCGCCACAGCGGCTGGTGCTCGACAGGGACGGGCACCCCCGCCGCGTCGGTGGGCAGAAAGCGGGTGCCCCACTCCTGGGCGGGCATCTCCCCGGTCTCGTCGAAGCGGAGGCCGAGCACGCGCTCGGCGGGCTCGTTGTAGAACAGCAGCCGGCCCTCGGGATCGACCAGGAACACGGGCGTGGACAGGTGCATCGCGAGCTGGCGAGCGAGCACGAGCTCCACGGGGCGCCCCTGGGCGGGCACGGGCTCCATGGGGCACCTCCCGAGCGCAGTCCACCTCCACCGTACCCGATCTGCAAGGCGCGGTCTCCTCCCTGCACGGGGTCGACCGCCGTGGACGGTCGCCCGGAGGCCCCCGCGTCGTCAGCCCCGGACGCCGGTCTTGCCCAGCTCGCCAAGCTCCGCCAGCAGGTGCACGTTCGCCAGCACCGCCTTGCGAAACACGCCGAGGTGCATCGACTCGTTCGGACCATGCGCCGTGGTCAGCGGATCCATCACCCCGTTCAGGATCAGCGGACGGTCCCCGAACCGCCTGCCGAACAGCGCCACGAACGGGATCGAGCCCCCCACGCCGACCCGAACCAGCTTGTGGCCCCACGACGCGAGGTACGCCCGATCCGCGGCCTCGAACGCAGGGCCCTGCGGCTCGTACAGCCACCCCTCGCCGAGCCAGCCCGCAGGCTCCACCGCCACCCGCACGCCGCCCGGAGGAGCGTCCAGCAGGACCTGGCGCAGCAACGCCAGCATCTCCTCCGCCGTCTGCTCGGGCGCCAGCCGCACCGAGAGAATGGCCGAGGCCTTCTGACGAAGGGCGTTCTTCTTGACCGCAGGCGTGGGTAGCGTGGTCGCGACCACGGTGAGCGCGGGCTGCCACCACATCCACTCCGCCGCTGCGGTGCCCCGCTCGGGCAGCGGCTCGACGCCCTCGAGCAGGTGCGCCCCCTCGCGGATCACCTCGGCGGTCAGCGGGACCTCGGCCGCCGCCGCCTTCCGCGCCGCGTCGACCTGCACCCGGCCCACCTTCAGGCGCCCGTCGTCGTCGAGCAGCCGGCCGATCAGCAGGATCAGGGCGGTGGACACGTCGGGCACCATGCCCCCCCACAGGCCGCTGTGCACGTCGGCGTCGAGCGCCTCCACCGTGAGCTCGACCTCGAGGAGGCCCCGCAGCGACACCGTGAGGCCGGGCACCTCCGTCGACGGGTTCTCGCAGTCGGTGAGGACCATCACGTCGGCGTCGAACGCATCCGGGAACGCGTCCATGTACCGCTCGAGGTTCGGCGAGCCGATCTCCTCCTCACCCTCGAGCACGAGCCGTACGTTGCAGGGCAGCTCCCCCGCCTCGTCGAGCCACGCCCCGAGCGCGAGCATGTGGCTGACCCAGCCGCCCATGTCGTCGGCCGAGCCCCGCGCGTACAGCCGCCCGTCGACCTCGGTGGCCTCGTGCGGCGGCGTGCGCCAGACCTCGCCGGCCACCGGCTGCAGGTCGAGGTGGCCGTAGATGAGCACGGTGGGCTTGTCGTCGCCGGCCTGCCGCCACTCGGCGACCACGAGCGGCAGCGCGTCGTCGAGCTCGAGCACGCGCGCCTCGTGCAGCCCGAGCGCGGTCAGGTCGTCGCGGACCTGCTCACAGAGCTTGCGCACATCGGCGTGGTGGGCCTCCTCACAGCTGATCGCGGGCACTGCGAGGTAGGCCTCGAGCTTGTGCAGGCCACGCGGGAGGTCGGCGCGCGCCCGCTCGGCCACGCGATCCAGGGAGGGATGAGCCACGAACCACCTCAGTCGTCGGCTGGCCCCTTAACCGTCGCCCGCCCGCGGGTAGCGTCCGCCAGGGCGCGCTCGACGTCGGCGCGATCGGGCTCGGGGACCTCGAGCCGCAGGCGCACGGCCTCCGCCCAGGCGGTGTCCACCACGGCGAGCCCCCGGGCGGCGACGACCGCCTGGACGGAGCCGGTGTCGTCATAGGCATGCTCCACGAGCAGCCGCACGGTCGGCACGACCTCGACGAACGGCGCCCGGTCGAGCGCCCGCCCCGCGCAGCCCCCGTAGGCCCGGATCAAGCCGCCTACGCCGAGCTTTGTGCCGCCGAACCACCTCGCCACCACCACGACCACGTCGTGGACGTCGTGGCCCTCGATCTGGGCGAGGATCGGCCGCCCTGCGCTGCCGCCGGGCTCACCGTCGTCGGCACTGCGGTGGCCACCGCTCCGCAGCCGGTACGCCCAGCAGTGGTGCGACGCGTCAGGCCAGCGCCGGCGGGCCTCCGCCACCTCCGCGAGGGCGGACGGCTCGTCGGCCGCCGGCGCCACCCGGGCGACGAAGCGCGATCCCTTGACCGGGTCGTCCTCGAACTCCGAGGGCGCGGACAGCGTGCGGTAGGCCATCTAGCGCATTTGACACCCGGCCGTTGCGCTGTCGACCGCGCCGGGTAGTACGCTGCGTCGCCATGGAGGGCATGTGGCCAGATTGACGAGACGCGCATTCGTCCAGCTTTTCGGGATGGGGGCCGGCTCCGCCGTCCTGTCCACCGGGGTGACCGCCTGCAACGGCGGCGGCCGGGGCACCTTCGAGCACGGCGTGGCCAGCGGCGACCCGCTGACCGACCGCGTGATCATCTGGACGCGGGTGACCCCGCCGGTCGGCCGCTCCGACCGCGAGATCACGGTCGAGTGGCAGGTCGCGACCGACGTGCTGTTCGAGGACATCGTGGTGCAGGACGAGGGCACGACCGACGCGAGCCGTGACTTCACGGTCAAGGTCGACGCGGCTGGCCTGCAGCCGAACACGACCTACTACTACCGGTTCATCGTGGGCCGTCGGGAGTCGCCCATCGGCACCACGAAGACGCTCCCCGAGGACGACGTCGATCAGGTCAAGCTCGTCGTCTTCTCCTGCAGCAACTACCCGGCGGGCCGCTTCCACGTCTATGCGGAGGGTGCCGAGGTCCGCGACGTCGACGCGTTCGTGCACCTCGGCGACTACATCTACGAGTACGCGCGCGAGGGCTACGCGAGCGAAGACGCGGAGGCGCTCGGCCGCCAGGTCGAGCCCGCCAAGGAGATCCTCACGCTGAGCGACTACCGCACGCGCCACGCCCAGTACCGCACCGACGAGGATCTGCAGGCGCTCCACGCCAAGGCACCGATGATCGCGGTGTGGGACGACCACGAGGTCACGAACGACGCCTGGCGGAACGGAGCGGAGAACCACCAGGAAGACGAGGGCGACTACGGCCAGCGCCTGATGGCGGCCCTGCAGGCCTACGCCGAGTGGATGCCGATCCGCCCGATGGTCGAGGACGATCCGGCCGCCCTGCAGCGGAACTTCCGGTTCGGCGAGCTCGTGAACCTGATCATGCTCGACACCCGCATCGTGGGCCGCGACCAGCAGATCGACTTCGGTGCCTACATCACCGAACGGAACCGGGTGGATCTCTCGCTGTTCGACGCGATCAACAACCCCGACCGCACCCTGCTCGGCGAAGACCAGCGGGACTGGCTGCTCAAGCAGCTCACGACCGACGAGGCGACCTGGCAGGTCCTCGGGCAGCAGGTGCTCATGGGGATCATGGAGCTGCCCTCGCCGGTGCTGCCCCGCGATCTGTCCGACCCGTCGAGCGCCCCGCTCACCTTCGACGAGTACATCCTGCTCGGCACGGTGGCGTTGCTGTCGCAGCGGATCAACGCCGACGACCCCACGGTCACCGACGAGGAGCGGGCGCTGGTGAAGAAGAACCAGGCCTTCCTGGCCGCGAACCTGTCCTGGCTCCTCGAGCCGAACGTGCCCTACAACCTCGACGCATGGGACGGCTACGCCGCCGAGCGCGAGGAGATCCTGCAGGCCGCAGTGGACAGCGGCGTGAACCTGGTGGTGCTGGCGGGCGACACCCACAACGCCTGGGCCAACAACCTCGAGATCACCGACGAGAAGGACCAGCCCGTCGCGGCCGGGGTCGAGTTCGCGACGGCCAGCGTGTCGTCGCCCGGCCTCGAGGAGTTCCTGGGGATCGCCACGTCCGACGATCCCGGGGCGGCGGCCGAGGCGTTCGAGGGGGGCCTGCCCCAGCTCGTCACCCGCCTGCAGTACTCGAACCTGCTGGAGCGCGGCTTCATGACCGTCACCTTCACCGCGAAGGACGTCACGGCCGAGTGGACGTTCGTGGACACCGTGAAGGAGGACGCCTACTCCGTGGTCACCGCCCGCGGGGAGTCGATCACGGTTGCCGCTGGGGCGAACGCCATCTCCTGAGCCCGGCCCAGCCCGAGCTCCGTCAGGAGGGGAGCTGGCCCGTGGCGAGCACGTGCGACACCGTGTGCCACAGGGTCTGCCCCCAGCCCCAGAACAGCAGCACCATCACGAGCGGGACCAGCGCCGACAGCGCGGCGAGCACCAGGCCGATGCCGACGAGGAAGTAGTCGAGCAGCCCGGGCCGCTTGCCGCCGGTGCGGCGGTACTTCTGGATCAGCGTGAGGTTGCGGCGATTGGCCTTCCACACGAAGTCGAAGGCATCGCCGAGCCCGGGCACGAGCCCCAGCACCACGTCGAGCCCGATGTTCCCGAGCATCTGGAGCAGGATCACGGTCGGCACGCGCTCGCGCAGTGCCATCGTGAGTAGCGCCGCCGCGCCCGCGCCCGTCACCGCATCGCCCACTCCGGGCAGCAGCAGGCCGAGCAGCCCGTCGATCCCGAAGCGGATGTTGGTGCCGGGGATCCGGATGAAGTCGTCGAGGATGGCTACCCAGCGGGGCCCCCCCCCCCGCGCGGTGCTCGCCGCCGCCGCGGCCGCGATCGATGTGTTCGCCAAGGTCCCCCCGGAGGCACAACCTTACCGGGGCTCGTATACCCCGGCTACGCGGCGACGAGCCGGGCCCAGATGACGTCGAGGGACTCGAGATCCGCCCGCGTGATCCGGTGCAGCGCGGGCGTGCGCCTGAACTGGACCTGCACGAAGATCACGAGCTCGGTCAGCGCCAGCGAGTCGAGGACCTCGCCGGTCACGATCCGCGCCTCCTCCCCGGGCAGCAGCGGGCGACCGGCCAGCCGCTCGATCTCGGCCTTGCACAGCGCGTCGAACGCCGCGCGGGAGCCGTCCCACGCCGGCAGCGGAGCCGGAGGCGCCGGATCTTCGGCGATCACCCCGAGCACGTCGCGCATCCAGTCGACCACGCGCTCTCGGTGGGCGTACGCGAGGTGCACGCCGTCGCGGAGCAGCTCCGTCCGCAGCTGGCCGTCCGCGCCCTGGGTCGGCGTGCACGCGTCGACGAACCCGATCTGCAGGTCCGCGCAGACCTCGCGCATGCCTTCGTAGAACCGGGCCTGCCAGGCGAGACGATCCTCGAGGGCTCCCGTCACGCGCCACGGCTTCCCCATCTGGCCATCGTCGTGGCTCTGCGTGCCGATTCCCGTCATGTAGGCGACCGGACCTGGGTGCAGGGCCTGCAGTCGCTCGAGGGCTGCCCGGTGGCCTGCGATCGCGGCGGCGATCTGGGCCTCCGGGTCCGCGGCGGAGCCGAAGATCGTGCGGCACTCCTGCTCCCCCACCGCGAGGACGAGCACGTCGCAGGGGCGCACGCGGGCGGCCACGCGCGCCACCAGGGGGAAGACGCGGTCCCAGCTGCCCGCCCACACCGGCCCGATCCAGTGGGCGTGGACGTGCGCGTAGTGGTCCTCGGGGGCCCCCGGTCCCCGCCACAGGACCTGCACGTGGCTGTCCCCGATGACGTGCACGTGGCGGGCCCGCTCGGCCTCCAGCCGCCGGAGGTTGTCCGCGCGCGCGAGCTTGCCCGACGACGTCTTCCGCAGCCACCCCCTCGGCACCCCGAGGGCCTGGACGCGGACCTCGAAGCGGGGCTCGAGGGCGGACGCGACCGCGGCGGCGACCTCCCGATGCGCGGGGGCGGCCTGCGAGGTCGGCTCCAGCAGGATCCACACCCGCTCCGTGCCGGCCTCCGGATCTGGCTGGCCCACCGCCACCACGCGCCCCGGCTGCACCCCGGGAACGTCATGGGCGACCTGCTCGAGGTCGTGGGGATGGAGGTTCTTGCCCTGGACCACCAGCAGATCCCGGCGACGGCCGGTCACGTAGAGCTCGCCGTCGAGCACGAAGCCGAGATCTCCGGTCGGGATCCAGCGATCGGCGCGGGGAGGCGGGCGGTCGAGGTACGCGCGCATCGCGGACGGGCCGCGGAGCCAGATCTCGCCCACGTCCTCACCCGCGGTGCGCTCGATGTGCAGCTCGACCCCCTCGAGGGGCCGGCCCACGCTCACGAGCCGCTGCTCGCCGCCCGGGACCACCCAGTGCTGGCCGAGGGCCTGCGCGTCGAACGCCCGGACCGTCGCCGGCTCGCCGAGCGGGGTCTGGGTGGCGCAGAACGTGTTCTCGGCCAGCGCGTAGCAGCTCACGAGCTGCGCCGGATCGACGCCGAGGGCCGCGCAGAACCGCTCCTGCACGTCGGCCGAGATCGGCTCGGCGCAGTTCACGAACCCCCGCACCCGGGACAGGTCGGCGCGGACGGGGTGCCGGCAGGCGAACGCGTAGGCGAAGTTGGGCTGCCACACGAGCGTGCCGCCCACCGCCTCGATCACCTTGTACAGCCGGCCCGGATCGGCGGCCCACTCAAACGGATCGAGGTAGACGACCGGGACGTCCCAGTACAGGGGCAGCAGGAACGTCGCGACGAGCCCCATGTCGTGGTAGAGCGGCAGCCAGCTCACGATCACGTCGCGGCCAGGGTCGAGCGCGAGCGCGCGGCCGTAGGCCTCGAGCTGGTGCTCGAGCCGCCCCGTGGTGATCGGCACCGCCTTCTGCAGGCCGGTGGTTCCCGAGCTGCACTGCAGGAACAGGGGCGCGTCGGGCGCGGGGAGCGCCCAGCCCGGCGCGGCCGGGGGCGGCGGCAGCTCGGCGGCCGTCACGAGATCGGCGCACCAGGCGGCGTCCTCGGGGGTGCCCACAATCTCGGTGCAGCCGAAGTGCCGCCGGTAGTTGGCCAGCTTCTCGGCGAAGTGCGCGCCGCGGATCTTGCTCGAGGGGTACGACAGGAACGTCGGCGGTCGCCCCGCGCCGAGCGCCCCGAGCCAGGCCGCCCACGCGTCGAGGTGCGTCCGACCGAGCACGGGAACCGGGGCCACACCTCCGGCGAGCCTGCAGGCCCACTGGGCCGCGCGGGCGGCCAGCGCACGACCGGTCACCCACTCGGGCTCGCCCGAGGCTCGGTCGCGGGCCAGTGCCCAGCCCTCCTGCGCCGCGAGCCGGTCGAGCATGGCCGCCACCGAGCGGGGGCCCTGCGGCGTCGACGGTCGAGGCGGGGGCCGCCACCCCGGGCGCGGCGCGTGGCGCTGCACGGGCGCCGGGGTGAGGCGCGCGAGGCGCTCCCGAGCCTGCCAGAGCGTGGGGTCGAGGGACACCGCCCGCTCGAGCGCCTGGCGCGCCCCCTCGATCTCGCCCAGCGCCGCGAGCGCTTCCCCCTGCCCGAGCCACGCCTCGGCGTCCTGGGGATCAGCCTCGATCGCCGCGAGGAAGCGCTTCATCGCGCCCACCGGGTCGGGGGCCGGCGCCTGCCGCCCCTGCTGCTCGCCATCGATGACGCCACCGCCCACCGAGACCTCCCGCGTCGCGTTGCCCCGCGAGGTCAGGGATCGACGGCGAGGACGCCTATTTGAGGGAGGATTGCACCGTGGTGCGGTACACCCAGTAGCCGCCAGCGCCCATCAGGAGCAGCGGCAGCGCGGTCAGGAAGATGGTGGTGTCCACGAAGGCCTGCCGCGTCTCGTCGGCCGCGTCGAAGCACACCGCGCACGCCCACACCGGCGCGGGTACCGCCCAGAGCAGGAACAGCACGCTGGCCCTCACAGGTACACCTGCCAGTACAGGAACGGCCACAGGAGCACGACGAAGTACCAGAACAGCCGCCCCGCCCAGAACGTGGACGCCGTGAGGGTGTCGGCCCGCATGCGGAGGACCATCCACGCGAGCACCGCCACCCCCCCGACCGCGTGCAGCGCGTGAGCGCCCACGATCAGGTAGAAGAACCCGCCGTAGGTGCTGGAGGTGAGGGTGAGCCCGTCGCTCAGGAGCTGCACCCACTCGAAGCCCTGGAACACGACGAAGAACGCGCCGAGCCCCGCGGCGACCATCAGGAGCGTGCGCGCCTGCGACCGCTGCGCCGCGAAGCGGGTGCCCGCGACGTAGAGAATCGCCCCGCTCGCGAGCAACGCCGCCGTGTTGAGCAGCGTCTCCTCGATGGGGAGGCGCGGCTGGTCGGGTGGCGGCCAGGCCGCGGCCGAGGTCTTCGAGATCACGAACGCGCTGATGAAGCCCGCGAACAGCATGATCTCGGTGAGAATGAAGATGAGGGTGCCCAGGACCTCGCTGGGCACCGCCACCCGGTTCTCCCGCGGGGGCGGGTGGACCAGGCGGAGGTCGGTGTCATTACCCATGGCGGCTCGGACTCCCATGATGCTAGTGCCCGCCGCCCTCGCCCTCGCCGTGGTGCTCCTCGTCTCCGTGCGCGTCGCCCCCATGACCGCCGTGGCCGCCGCCGTGCCCATCTCCCTTCGCCATGCCCGCCTCGACCGACTCCTTGGCCGCGAGGTTCTGCCAGTTGGTGCCCTCGTGGTTCATGACATCCGGGGAGATCCCTGCGAACATCAGCCCCATGAAGACCACCGAGGTGGCGAGGAAGTAGTGGACGAACGGCTTCTCCACGTCGAGATGCATGAAGTACTTCATCACGTAGTACGCCTTCACCACAGCGATGCCGAAGGCCGTGAAGTACGTAATGATCTTGAGGTTCAGTGCGTCGCCGACCCACGGCCCCACGAACGAGATCGCCAGCAGCACGAGGAGCAGCAGGTAGATCCGGAAGTAGAAGCTCGGCGGGTGCACGTGGTGCGCATCGTCGTGGTGCTCGCCACCCGTCTCCGCGCCCTCCTGCTGGGTACTTGCCGTCGCCATGGATTGCCTCACTTCGCGATGTAGAGGAGCGGGAACAGGAAGATCCACACGATGTCGACGAAGTGCCAGTACAGGCCCACGTTCTCGACGCGGTGCAGCTCACGGTTCTGGCGCGCGGTGTTCGCCACCCACACCATGAAGATGGCCCCGGCGATGACGTGGCTCGCGTGGATGCCCGCCGCCGTGTAGTAGAACGACCAGAACGGGTGGGACTGGATCGTGTAGCCGGCGCCGATCTCGATCGACCACTCGTAGCCCTTCACGCACAGAAACACGATCGCGCCGACCACCGTGTACATCAGGAAGGTCGCCGCCCGCTGCCCGTTCTTCGACTCTGCCGCCTGGTGGGCGAGCACCGCCGTGTAGCTCGAGGTGAGCAGCACGAGCGTGTTGAACAGCCCGATGTACTCGTTGGTGTGGGACGCCTGGAACTGCCAGTCGGGGTGCCCCACGCGGTGCATGATGTAGGCCACCAGCACCCCGCCGAAGATCACCACCTCGGAGGCGAGCAGCCACCAGACGGCGAGCTTGGAGGTGAGCACCCCGGTCGCGGAGCGGGTGGTGGCGATGGGTTTCACTGCAGCCATGCGAACGTTCCTCGCTCGAGCCTGTGGGAGCCCGGTCTTGGGCTAGGTGGGCTGGTTCTGCGGCCAGTAGTCCTCGTCCCGGCCGGGGACGCTGTACTCGTAGGGGCCGCGGTACACGCGGGGCATCTCGTTGGGCGGCCAGTTGCCGTGGCCCGGGGGCGACGGGGTGGTCCACTCGAGCGTGCACGCGCGCCAGGGGTTGGGGCCCGCGCGCTCCCCTCGGAACATGCTCCAGAACAGGTTGAACAGGAACACGAACTGGAACGCGATCATCACCAGCAGCGCCGAGGTCGCGAGGATCCGCAGGCTCTGCAGATCCGGGGTGGACAGCTCGGGGTAGTGGTTGAAGTTGTAGATCCGGCGATGCTGCCCCGCCGCGCCGAGCACGAACAGCGGGATGAAGATGAAGTTGAGCGAGATGATGGTGCCCCAGAAGTGGATCTTGCCGAGGGTCTCGTCCATCATTCGGCCGAACATCTTCGGGAACCAGTAGGACAGCGCCGCGAACGCCCCGATGAACGCGATCGGGAAGAACGTGTAGTGGAAGTGCGCGACCACGAAGTAGGTGTCGTGGAAGTAGATGTCCATCGCGCTCGCCCCGAGCCAGATGCCGGTGACCCCGCCGATCAGGAACTCGGCGATGAACGCCAGGGCCCACAACATGGGGGTGGTGAACCGGATCGAGCCGCCGTAGAGCGTGGCGATGAACAGGAACAGCATCTCGGCGACGGGAATCGAGATGAGCACCGTGGTGATGGTGAAGACGTTCGCCATCCGCGGGTCGATGCCGGCCACGAACTGGTGGTGGGCCCACACGAAGAACGAGAGCACGCCGGTGCCGATCGCCGTGTAGAGGATGGTCTGGTACCCGAACAGCTTCTTGCGGGAGAACGTGGTGATGATCTCGGCCACGATGCCCGCCGCGGGCAGCAACACCACGTAGACCTCGGGGTGCCCGAAGAACCAGAAGAGGTGCTGCCAGAGGATCGGGTCGCCGCCGCGGGCGGGATCGAAGAAGCCGGTGCCGATCGTCTGGTCGAACAGCAGCATGACCGCGCCCGCGATCAGCGGCCCGACCGACGCCATGAACAGGATGCTGGCGATGCAGATCATCCACACCACCATCGGCACGTCCTTGGCGCCCATGCCGGGGGCCCGCGAGTTCATGGCGGTCACGATGAAGTTGATGCCGCCCATGAGGAAGGCCACGAACTCGAGCGCGACCGCTACCAGCCACAGCGTGGAGCCGAGCGGCGTGAGGTTGTAGTCCGAGTTCGCCGACAGCGGCGGGTACGACGTCCATGCGCCGCCGAAGCCGCCGTTGGGGACCACCCACGAGACAATGAGGATGATCGCGCTGAGCAGGAACACCTGATACGAGGCCCGGTTGAGGCGCGGGAACACCATGTCGTCGGCGCCGATCATGAGCGGGATCAGGAAGTTCCCGAACGCGGCGATGAGCACCGGCATGGCGACCCAGAAGATCATGACCGTGCCGTGGTTGGTGACGAGCGCGTTGTACTCGGCGGGCGAGACCGTGCCGAACAGCGGCACCTCGAGACCCGGGAAGGCGAGCTGCATGCGGAACGCGTAGACGAAGAACCCGCCGAACAGCGCCATGAACATACCCGTGAACAGGTACTGCATGCCGATGTACTTGTGGTCCAGCGGGAAGATGTACTTCTCGAGGAATGTGGGCTCGTGGTGGTCGTGCCCCTGCTCCTCGTGGCCGTGCTCGACGGTGGGCTGCGTGGACATGCGCGCTTACCTCTGGGCCAGACTGTCGCCGTGGCTGGCCTGCCACACGGCGAAGTCTTCGGGGGTGTGGATGATGACGCGAGCCGCCATGATGCCATGGCCGATGCCGCACATCTCGGCGCACTGGATATCGTGCTCGCCTGGCTTGGTCGCCTCGAACCAGCCGGTGATCCGGCGGCCGGGCAGCGCGTCCTGCTTAAGTCGGAAGACCGGCACCGAGAAGTCGTGCAGCACGTCGCGGGACTCGAGCTGGTAGTGGTAGACCTGCCCGGCCTCGACGTGCAGCTCGTTCGAGGTCTCGATGTCGTCGTCGGTGTCGAGCTTGCCGTCGGGACCCGAGTGGAGGAAACTCCAGCCCCACTGCTGGGCGGTCACCCGGACCGCGCGCTCGGACTCGGGTAGATCCTGCTTGATCATGTACCAGCCGCGCACCGCTCCCGCGATGATGACCAGGTCGAGCAGGATGATGATGTTGTGCGGGATCGTGATCCAGCGCTTGAGCTCCGGCTCGTTGCCCGTCACGTACAGGGCCTTCTGGCCCTCGCGGTACCGGTACCGCCAGAGCAGGTAGAAGAACACGCCCTCGGCCAGGAAGAACCACGGCATCACGATGACCGCGATCAGGAGGAACAGGTTGTCCACGTCGGGGGCGTAGGAGGAGACGGGCTCGATCAGGTTCTGAATCATGTCGCGGCGCTCACAGGATGAAGACGAGCACCACCCCGATGAACAGGGCGGAGCCGAGCATGGTGACCACGAAGGTCTTCTGCGCGATCGTTTGTGGGCTCTCTTCCTTGGCCATCCCCTCTCCTCCTACTTGCGCAGGGTCAGGATGTAGGCGGTCACGTCTCGCATGGCCTGCTCGTCGGCAAGGCCCGTGGCCATGGGGACCATGGTGGCACCCCAGGTGTCCCCTTCGTCGTAGGCGCGCGCCCCGCGCTTGAACTTGTAGAGCTGGCGCGCCAGGTACCAGTCGTGGGTGCGCGTGAGCGGGGGCGCCCCGAGCGCCTCCTGCCCGAGCGCGTTCGCACCGTGGCACGCCGTGCAGGTGCCGTACAGCGACTTGCCCTTCTCCGCGCTCGCCTCTTCCTCCGTGAACGTGCGCGCCGGGTAGACCGCCGGCAGCTTGGAGACGTACTCGGAGACCTCGCCGACCGCGCGCTCCGACCTGAGCGCCAGCGACATCGGCCGCATGCGATAGCCCTCGATGTCTTGCGCGTGGTCGCCGCGCATGCCGTTGCGGTACTTCGTGAGCTGGCGCTCGACGTACCACTCGGGCAGGCCCGCGATGGCCGGCGCGCCGACCTGGGGGTTGCTGCCGTGACCTTGCTCCCCGTGACAGGGCGCGCAGTAGTTCTCGAAGTGGGCCTTGCCCTTCACCGCAGGGGTCGGCGCGGGCGCCGTGTTGCAGCCCGCGACCACCAACAGGGTCGAGGCGGCGACAGCCAGGCGATGGAAGACGTCAGGAGCGGGCATGGATGCTCCTCCTCTCGGTGCCGGAGAGTAAATGGGGGGAGGACCGCGGGCACTGCGGCAAAACGCTGCACAGCTCAACCATGGGCCATCCCCACGATCATCACGCCGGTGACGGTCACGTACAGCCACAGCGCGAGCGTGGCGGGAGCGATGCGCCGGTGCTTGTCGACCTTGCCCGACCACCCCCGGAACCAGGCGGTGAGCGCGAGCGGAAGGATGACCGAGGCGAGGACCACGTGCGTGACGAGCACGAACAGGTACAGGCTGCGGAAGTCGCCCTGGTAGCGCACGGGGCCCGTGCTGAACCAGTGGTAGACGATGTAGACGACCAGGAACACCGCCGACAGGCCGAGGGCCGAGGTCATCAGCCACTTGTGCAGCTCGACCCGGCCCGCGCGAATCGCCGCGAATCCGGCGACCAGCACGAGGGTGGTCAGCGAGTTGATTCCGGCGTTCACCCACGGCAGCGCGGACACGTCGACCATGCCCGCGACGCCCTCGGGCCGGGGCCCGAGGATCAGGAACGCCACCGCGAGGCAGACTACGACCGAGATCGCGTAGATCACGCGCTGGATGGTCTGCTCTCGGGGACTCGACTCGGTCGCTTGCATACTCACCGAACCGCCGCCACGTCCTCGGGGAGCACGATGCCGTCGTCGTTGCCCCACGAGTTCCGCTCGTAGGTCGCGACCGCGGCAATCGCGTAGTCCGACAGCTGACCCCACGGCGCCATCACCCCGTTCCAGGTGACCCCCTGGACGACGATCTCGCCGGCGAGACCGTGCACGATGATCCGCGAATGGTTCTCGGCGTCGCCGTAGTAGTCGCCCGAGCCCGCGAGCGGCGGGAACGCGCCCGCGACGCCCTGCCCGTTCGCCTGGTGGCATGCCGCACAGTTGGCGTCGTAGACCCCCTCGCCGTAGTCCATCAGGGTGGCGAGGTCGGTCTCGGTGGGCTCGGGCTCGGGCTCCTCGAGGGACGTGGGCCCGAGGTATAGCGGCACGTCGACCGCGACGTCGGGCGAGGCGCAGTACAGGTAGCCGGTGACGTGGCTGCGCAGCCACGACGTGCACTGCTCGTCGGGGATCTTGTGCGCGTACCGCTGCTGGATCTCGGGCGGGTCGGCCTCGAAGGATCGCTGCGGGCAGCCCGCGAGAAGAGGAAGCGCGAGGCCGGCCAGGAAGACGAGCGGAAGACGAGGCATGTCTACTCCAGGGGCCACGGCAGCACGAGATCTGCGAACATGGCGAGGAACAGCAGGGTCAGGTACACGATGGAGTCGCGGAAGACGCGGCGGTCGTAGATGGGCCGCTGCATGACGAGCGAGCGCCCGACCGAGGCCACGAACAGGCCGCCGAGCACCCCGGCGGCGAGGCCGAAGGCCGGCGAGAGGTACCCGAGCCAGACCGGGGCGAGGCTCGTGGGAATCAACAGCACGGCGTAGCCGAGGGACCGCCACCGGGTGCCCTGGTCGCCGACGACCGAGGGCATCATCGGAAAGCCCGCGGCTTCGTACTCGCGCCGCCGGAAGATCGCGATCGCCCAGAAGTGCGGGGGCGTCCACAGGAACACGATCGCGAAGAGCACCCAGGCGCCGATCGAGATGGAGCCGTCCATCGCGGCCGAGGCGATCAGCGGCGCGGTGGACCCCGCGGCGCCGCCGATCACGATGTTCTGCGGGGTGCGCGGCTTGAGCCACACGGTGTAGACGCCCACGTAGAACACGATCGTGGCGAGCCCGATCGCCGCCGCGAGCGGGCCTCCGGACGCCCACAGCATGGCGCTCCCGACCCCCGTGAGGAGCGCCCCGTAGGCGGTGACCGCCCACGGGTTCAGCGCGGCCGCGGGGAGCGGGCGCCGCCGGGTGCGGGCCATGCGCGCATCCGTCTCGCGCTCGACCACCGCGTTGAACGCCGACGAGGCGCCCCCGATGAGCGCGGTGCCGCCGAGGATCCAGAGCACCTGCCAGACCGTGGGCCACTGCGCCTGGCCGAGGAACAGCGCGGGCAGCCCGGTGAACACCACGAGGCCGATCACCTTGGGGCGCGCGATCTCGACGAGCATGCGCAGCGGCACGATGGGCGACAGCGCCGCCGGCCGCGGGGAGAGCTCGGTCACGTCCTGGACCTGGCTCACTTGGCCTCCACCAGCGCCCCGGCATCGACAGGAGCGTGGGAAACAGGGAGCGGCTGCCGCCACAGGACGTGGTGCAGCCAGCCGGTGGACAACGCGGTCGCTGCCGCGCCGAACGAGTGCAGCAAGGTGACCTCCACCGGAAGGCGGAGCAGCACGTTGGCGACCCCCACCGCGGCCTGCAGCAGCACGACGGCGAGCACCGCCCGGGCAGGCGCCGCGAGCACGGGGTGCCGGCGGGCGAGCGCCCACGTGAGCCCCGCGGCGCCGAGCAGCAGGTAGGCGACCAGGCGGTGGGCGACCTGCAGCCCGACGAGGCCGGAGAACGTGGGGAACAGCGCCTGGCCATTGCACAGTGGCCAGGTCGCGCACGCGAGCCCTGCGTAGGAGGAGGCGACCAGGCCCCCGAGCGCCAGCTGCAGCGGCACGAGCAGCGCCAGTGCCACCGCCGCGGCCCGCAAGGGAACCCCCGCCGGCGCCACCGGAGCGACCGGCGCGCGCTCGTCGGCCGACCGCAGCGTGAGCGTGAGCAGCAGCAGCAGCAGGCAGAACGTGTTCCCGGCGAGCAGGTGGCTCGTGACCGTCCACTCCGCGAGGAGCTCGAGGACCGTCAGGCCGCCGAGCACGACCTGCACCATCAGGACCACCGCGGCCGCCCCCCACAGGGGCCCGGCCGCCGGCACCGCCGCGCGGAGCCGCCACAGCAGGCCGCCCAGGGCGAGGAAGCCGAGGGAGATGACCCCGGCCACCACGCGATGGCCGAACTCGAGCCCGACCTGGAAGTCGAGCGGCGGGATGACCTCGCCGAAGCACAGCGGCCAGTCCGGGCAGGCGAGGCCGGCCCCGTGCACGCGGACGGCGGCCCCGAACACCAGGAGGGCCCAGGTGCTCAGCGTGAGTGCCAGCGACAGCTTGTAGGCGGTGTGTACGCGCATCCCCTGCCCGTGGTCGGAAGACGAGGTCCGTAGCCCTCGCCTCTCCGCTCGGCATGCGTCGGACCCGTTCGTTATCGGCGATGCCCCTCGTTTCGCGGCCTTTCGGCGCTGCAGCACAGCGTTGCGGAGGGCCCGCGCAGCCGGTCACTCCACGGGGCGCACGGCGAAGAACGCCGGGTCGGGGCGCGGCCGCTCGCACAGGTAGTGCGCGGTGAGCCGCTCGTACGGGGGCTCGATCGGCGGCACCCCCCGGCACCAGCCCTCGGGCCGGCGGCGCAGCGACAGCCGCAGCTCGGGCAGCCGCGCCTCCAGGGCCTCCCGGCCTTCCGGCTGCTCGACCCGCAGCTCCGGGTAGAAGTCCGCCGGCGCCACCTCGCCCGCGCACCAGGGCAGGTCCGTGATCGCGGCGCCCGAGCCCCAGACCCACTGGCCGTCGTTGAGGGTGCCCGACCAGCGCTGATCCACCCACATCGTGTGGTCGAGCAGGATCTCCTCGAGGGGCAGCAGCCACAGCTCGAGGACCTGCGCCCGCTCGAAGCCGGCGGAGAGGTCGGCGAGCCCCCGGGTCGCGTCGGCGCCCTCCGCCGGCTCCTCAGCCCCCTCCCCCACGGGGCTCCCGGCCCACGCCGCGCACCGGTCCTGGGCCGTCGTGGTGCGCTGCGGCGTGACCGGCACGCAGGTCACCGCGTACTCCCGGTCGCCGAAGACGAGGCCGTCGACGCAGGACGTGGACGGGCCTGCGATCTCGCTCGGGCACAGGGCCCCCACCCGCCCGGTCACGTCGGGGTTCAGGTCGTCGCAGTCGAGCGGGTTCGTGGCCGTGAAGCCGGTCTCGAAGTTCGGCCGGCACTGCACGCGCGGCGCCCCCTTGGTGGGCACCCCCCACCCGTCGCCGTCGATGTCCAGGTAGTAGTTGAACAGCTCGTTGCAGCCGGTCGGGAGGGTGGCCCCCTCGCGCAGGTCCCACGCGGAGCCGCAGCCAGCCCCCGCGAGCACGACGATGCAGGTGCGACCGAGCACGGCGCCTCCGTGCCGGGCATAGCCCGCTCACCCGTGAGTTGTCGCTCGGTCCCCGCGGCGCTACTGCCCACGGCACGTCGAGGGCGGTGTCATGGGGATTGAGTCCGAGCTGATCTGGATGGACGGGACCTGGGTGCCCTTCGACGAGGCGAAGGTCCACGTCCTCACCCACACGCTGCACTACGGGCTCGGCGCCTTCGAGGGGATCCGCGCCTACGAGCAGCCGAGCGGCAAGCCGGGGATCTGGCGGCTCGACGACCACGTCGAGCGGCTCCTGCAGTCGCTCAAGATCGCCCGCGTGGAGCCCCCGGTCGACCACGACACGCTGTGCCGGGTGTGCCTCGAGGCGTGCACCCGCAACGGGTTCGCCGAGGCCTACATCCGGCCGATCATCTTCCTGGGCGCGGGCTCGATGGGCCTCGGCGCCCGCGACAACCCCGTGCACGTGGTGGTCGCCGCCTGGCAGTGGGGCGCGTACCTCGGCGAGGAGGGCGTGGCGAAGGGCGTGCACCTGCGCACCAGCTCGTTCACCGCCCGCCGGAAGACGCGCCGCTGGAAC
>CAYMSU010000045.1:4332-20745 GCA_964393165.1 uncultured Enterobacteriaceae bacterium | reverse complement strand
GTGGTCATCGACTGGAGCCACAGGCGCTCCTGGGGCATGTCGTCGAGCCCGCAGTACTCCACGATGCGCCGGTAGATCAGCTCGCCCTCGCGCCCCGCGTCGCAGGCGTTGATCAGCCCGACGACGTCCTTCCGCTTTCCGAGCTTCTTGATTTGGGCAAGACGCTTCTTCTGCCCGTCCTTGGGCTTGACCTCGAAGCTCTCCGGCAGGATCGGCAGGAGCTTGATCGACCAGGATCGCCACTTGCTGTCGTAGTCGCTCGGATCCGCGAGCTCGAGCAGGTGGCCCACCGCCCACGTGACGACGTAGTCCTCGCTCTCGAGGTACTCCTCGGTCTCCGTGAAGCCACCCAGCGCCGCCGCGATATCCCTGGCGACACTCGGCTTCTCCGTGATGACGAGCCGCTTGCTCAACACGCCTCCCTCGCGACCTGACTAGGTCCCGGAGCCCTGGTCCGCAACCCTACGTTACGATGGCGCATCTTGAGCGACTTCGACATCGCATTCCAACACGCCACGCCGCACGGCGTGCTCACCGGGGTCCACCTACCGGACGCCCCGGATCCTGTACCCGAGAGCATCTTGTCCGCGCTACCGGCAGAGGAGTCGGCCCACGCCCGAACCCTCAAGGGGTATCGACAAGTTGCCTTCGTGGGAGGGCGGCTTGCGCTTCGCCGAGCCTGCGCCCAGCTCTCCGCCGATCCACCCCCGATCCTCCCCGACGATCGGGGGGCTCCGTCGCTGCCCGAGCACCTCTCGGGGAGCATCTCCCACAAGCGCACTCTCGCCATCGGCATGGTGGGGCAGGCCCACAACGGCACCCTGGGCGTGGACCTCGAGGAGTACGCGCCCGCGCGCCTGCGAATTGCCAAGTCGGTCCTCACCGAGCGGGAGATGGAGATCATCGAGCAGATGCCCGAGGATCGGCGCTGGATCTCGTTGCTCACTCGCTTCTCCATCAAGGAGTCCATCTACAAGGCGGTGGACCCCTTCGTTCGGCGCTACGTCGGGTTTCAGGAGGCCGAAGTCGAGCCGGATCTCGACGGGGCAGCCCACGTGCGGCTCCTGCTCGAGAAGGGCGAGGGCCCGTTCGAGGTCGACGCTCGCTACGAGTGGCTCCGCGGTCGGCTCTTGACCTCGGTGAGAATCCGCAAGCGTAGCCCGGGTACCGGCGCGGTTCCCGATCCGCGTTAGGCAAAAGCAAGCGCGTGCCGATCCGTCGCGTGCCGATCCGTTGTGTAGCATCCCGGCGGAGGGTCGCCTGCTCACGTGGGCGCAAGTTCGGAGCATCACCGTAATGTCTGAGTTGGACTCGCGGTCCACCAAGCAACTGTTCAACGACTGGCGCCAGGGCGACGGAGAGGCAGGCCAGGCGATGGCCCAGCGGTTCGCCGACTGGTACTACGCCATCACCACGTCCCGGCTCGGGGAGACCCGCGGCCGCGAGCCGTGCGATCTCGCCTGTCAGCGCTTCGGTGAAGGCATCGTCAACGTCACGGAGTCGCGGGCGCTGGTCGGCTGGGCGCACGAGATCGTGCTGCGCGAGCTCGAGCAGGCGGGGTCGCGGGCGACCGACGGCGACGAGGCGAACGACTACACCGGCGGTCGCAGCCCGAAGGAGCTGCTGTGCTTCGCTCGGCGGGCCCTTCCCGCGGAGGTGGAGCTGCTCGAGGCGACCTACAGTGGTCGGGCGAGCAAGCAGGAGGTGGACTCCCTCGCGGCGCCCCTCGGGGGCAACCCCATGGGCATCCTGAAGGCCCGCTACCGGGTCAAGCAGTGGCTGCGTGACCACCAGGCCGTGCAGTTCGAGGTCGCCCCGGAGCAGCCGGTCATGGACCGAGCCCCCCTGCCCCTGTACGAGTCTGGCCACATGGCGACGGACCAGGAAGAAGCGAATTTCGAACACTGGATGATCTCCGACCTCGATCTGTGCCGGGACATCGCGGAATTCGCTCACTTCTCGATCGCCCTGCGCGGTGGGCTCCCCTCCGAGCAGCAGTTCGAACGACAGCAAGCGCAGCCCCCGGCGCGGTCCGGCGAGGCCCCGGGGTGTCTCGCGCGCTTGTTCGGTCAGGCGTGATCGGCACGTTAAGCGGCGCGCATGGATGACGAGCTGCCCGGTGGTGTCTGGCGGGTCGACGCGACGACCCGTGAGGGCCTGCGCCTCGATCGGATACGCCAGGCGATGGACCAGGGCGCCTGGGAAGTCGCCGCGGTCGAGGCCGAGGAGCTGCTGGAGGAAGCGCCGGAGCACGGGGAGGCGCTGTTCCTCCTCGGCGAAGCGCTGCTCGAGCTCGCGGACTACGAGCTCGCCAGGGTCTGCTACGAGCAGCGGCTGGCCCTCGACGACGACGACCTCGCGGCTCGCCTCGGTCTCGCGATCGCCACGTTCCTCGGCTGCGACCTCGACGCCGCCATCCCCCTGCTCGAGGAGATGGTCCGGCGGGAGCCTCAGAGCGCCGAGGCCCACCACTACCTGGGGCTGGCCCTCGAGCGCGTGCCAGGGCGCGGAACCGAGGCGCTGAGCGCGCTCGCTGCCGCCTCGCAGCTCGACCCCGCGCGGTTTCCGCTCCCCATGCAGCTAGATCCGAGCGGCTGGGAGCAGCTCGTGCGCGACGCGCTCGAGAGCCTGCACCCCGCGCTGCAGCTGTTCTGGAGCGGCGTCGAGTTCCTGCTCCAGGATCTCCCGCCCCTCGACGAGCTGCGCGATCACGTGCCCCCCCTGCCGCCGACCGTCGGCGCGATGTACGTGGGGGAGCCTCCGGAGGAGCCCTACGAGGGCGATCTCTCGGAGGCTCCGCGCCCTGACGGCATGCGCCTGTTCATGCGAAACCTGGGGAGGGCGCCCAGTCGAGCGCGGCTGGTCGAGCAGCTGGGCGTAGCCCTCGAGGAGGAGGCGCTGCACTGGCTCGGCCTGCCTCCGGATGCCCTGGAGGGGCTCACCGACGAGGGCGACGCGGCCCTCGAGCCGCCTCCCTACTCGTAGGGGCTACTCCCACTCGATGGTGCCCGGGGGCTTCGACGAGATGTCGTAGGCCACCCGGTTGATGCCCGGGACCTCGTTGATGATCCGGTTGGAGAGGCGCCCGAGGAGGTCGTAGGGCAGGTGCACCCAGTCTGCGGTCATGCCGTCGTTGGAGTGCACCGCGCGCACCACGGCGGCCTCCTCGTAGGTCCGCTCGTCGCCCATGACCCCCACGCTGCGCACGGGCAGCAGGACCACGAAGCTCTGCCAGATCTCGCGCTCGAGCCCCGCGGCCGCAATCTCTTGCCGTACGATCGCGTCCGCCGCGCGCAGGGTGTCGAGCCGCTCCGCGCGGACCTCCCCGAGGCAGCGCACCGCGAGTCCAGGGCCAGGAAACGGCTGGCGCCAGATCCGGGCGGCGGACAGGCCGAGGATCTCGCCCACGCGACGGACCTCGTCCTTGAACAGCTCTCGCAGGGGCTCCACCAGCGCGAGCGACATCTGCTCGGGGAGCCCCCCCACGTTGTGGTGGCTCTTGATCGTGGCGCTCGGCCCGCGCACGCTCACGGACTCGATGACGTCCGGGTACAGCGTTCCCTGCGCGAGGAACCGCGCATCGGGTAGCTTGCTGGCCTCTTCCTCGAACACGCGAACGAAGAGCTCTCCGATGATCCGGCGCTTGGCCTCGGGCTCGGTGACGCCCGCGAGCGCCGAGAGAAAGCGCGGCGCCGCCTGGGCGACGATCAGGCGGTACTCCGAGAACTCCTCGCGCACACTGTCGGCCTCGCCCTCGCGCAAGAGCCCATTGTCGACGAAGATGCAGACGAGCTGGTCGCCGATGGCCTCGTGGAGCAGGGCCGCGGTCACGGACGAGTCCACGCCACCGGACAAGCCGCACACCACCGTCGAGGAGCCGACGGCGGCCCGGATCGCAGCCACCTGCTCCTCCACGAAGGAGCCTGCGGTCCAATCTCCGACCGCCCCGCACACGTCCTTCACGAACCGCCGGAGCAGCGCCGAGCCGTGATCGGTGTGGCTCACCTCGGGGTGGAACTGCAGCCCGACGACGCGCTCGTCCTCCGAGGCCATCGCCGCGACGACCCCCTGCGAGCGGGCGAGCACGCGAAAGCCTGGCGGCACCTCGTCGACGTGGTCCCCGTGGCTCATCCACACCCGATCGCCCTCGACGAAGTCGGCGAGCACCCGCCCGCGCTTCTCGGCGAACGTGAGGCGTGCGAGACCGTACTCGCGCGACCGACCCGAGCCGATCGCGCCTCCCCGCAGCTTGGCGAGCAGCTGCATGCCGTAGCAGACCCCCAGAACGGGGACGCCCGCGGCCAGCCAACCCTCGTCGAAGGGCGGCGCCCCCTGGCCGAGCACGCTGGCGGGGCCGCCCGAGAGCACGATGCCCAGCAGCTCCGGGGGGAACGCTGCCGGGGAGGCGTCGGTGCAAGGCCGAACCTCGCAGTACACTCCGAGCTCCCGCACGCGGCGGGCGATCAACTGCGTGTACTGGCTTCCGAAGTCGAGGATCAGGATCGTCTGGTGCGCCATGCGCCCGCTTAACGTCCCGCCGCGCGACGCGGCCCTACTCCTGGCGCGCGGTAGCGCTCGAGAACGCCCCACCCGTGAGCGCATCGAGGTTGGCAGTGAGCTCCATCAGCCGGAGCTCCTCTCGCACGCGCGCCATCATGTCGGCCTTGGGGGCGAGCAGCCGCTCCACCTGGAGCCGCCGGCGCTCGAAGTACAGGCGGGTGGCCTCCGCGAGGACCCGGTCGCGCAGCTTCACGATGTCCTGGGCCTCGTTGATGACGCGAATGCGCTCGGAGCTCATCACGATCTTGTCGAGATCCCAGACCAGGCGCACCCGGTACTGCTGGTACTGGCTCTGGTCGGCGTCGGTCCGGACCGGCACACCGCGGTCGCTCGGGATCGGATCCGCGCCCTCCTCGGTGAGGTACTCGAAGCCCTCGTCGGCGTCGTCGCGCATCTGCCACTCGAGCTGGACCTGCGGAAGGGTGGCGAACGTGACGGACTGGCGCAGCCAGCGCCGGACCTGCGCCGGACTCGTGTTGGCGTAGTGGTTCGCCCAGGCGTGGACCTGCTGGATCGTGGGCTCCGACGCGAACTCCGCGAGCACGGCCTCGGGCGTGTCGTAGGTTCCGACCGCGAGATCGGGCACCTCGACTTTGACCGAGGCCTTGGTGCGCAGGCCCGACAGCGCGGCGTCGGACAGGCCGAGCACCCGGAGCTCCTCGACGCTGGAGAGGCGGCCGCGCTCCTGGCGAAGCGCGACGATCCGGGCTGCGGAGTCCGCACCCACCCCCTCGACCGCCGCCAGCTCCGCCTCGGTCGCCTGGTTCAACATCAGCCGGTCGGCCGCCTCGGCGGTCGTGGCGAGGCCGAGCGTCAGCACAAGGGCGGTCGTCAGAATCGTCATGGGCCACTCACCTTACGGATCAAGCTGGGCAGATGCCCACCGACTCACCATCGAGTCCGTGAGCGCGTCGAGGCGCGCCTCGACCTCGGCCATTCGGAGCGTGCGGTCGAGCCGCTGGATCAGCGGCGCCTCGCGGAGCAGGACACGCTCCTGGGCGAGCCGCTGGCGCTCCCGGTAGAGCGTGGTGATCGTCTGGGCGAGCTCGTCCCGGTAGCGGACGTTCCCGCGATTCACCTTCGCGAAGAGCACGTTCGGAGACGTCCCGTCGTCGATCACGACGTCGTTGTCGACCACGAAGGCGGTCACCGTGTCGTCGGGCGAGAAGTCGAGGGAGCCCGCCGCCGGCTGGCGGTTCGGCCGCCAGGTCAGGCGCAGAAGCGCGACCCAGTAGGTGTCGGTGTCACTGGTCGTCCACGTGTCGGCATCCCAGTGCAGCCGTTCCTGCTGCCGGTACTGCCAGCTCAGGGAGACCTGGGGGAGCGCGGCGGCCACCCATCGGGACCCCAGCTTCTGCGTGAGCTCCGGCCTCCGAAGCGTGGCGTCCATCAGGAGCGGCAGGGGCACGAAGGGGGCGAGCAGGCTGTCCCGCTCCTCTTCGAGCTCGGGGGGCGCCGGCCGGAGCTGGTACAGCCCACCTGGGCCCGCGAGCAGGACGACCTCCCCCCGCACCTCGACGGCCCGCGCGGGCGCCTCGTCGAGCCCACGCGGCAGCGGCACCCAGGTCACGCCGCCGTCGGTAGACTCGAAGGGGCCCGCCTCGGATGCCGCGAGCATCATCGCCACGTCCCTGCGGGCGAGGTCGCGGACCATGGGGACGGCGCGGCCCGGCACCGGCGCCCCGCCGCCCTCGGTCGGACGGGCGCCGTACCACAGCGTCTCCGGGAGCGCGTAGACCAGGGGCCGCACCCGCTCTCCGTCTGGCTGGATCCCCGGCGGATCGCCCGGACCGGGCTCGGGCAGGGACTCCGCCGAAACGACGGGCCCGGGGGTGGTGGGGCGCACCGTGAGGGCACCCTCGGCCGCGACCGGAAGCAGGGTGGCGGGCACCGTGTCGTCGGTAGGGGCGGTCGCGTAGATCCCCGCGTCGGTGGCGACGAACAGCCCGTTGTCGACCACGACGTCGTTGACCCGCACGCCCTGCAGCGCGACCATCGGCACCGGCGCGATCCCCGCAGCGCGGAGGCGGAAGACCCCCTGCCGCGTGCCCGCCAGCACCGTGCCGGTTCCGTAGGGCTCGGCCGCGAGTGACGACACCGTCTCGTCGTAGACCTGCTCCCACGCGAGGAAGTCGACCGACCGCAGCACGCCGTCGGTGCGCGCGACCCACAGCGCGCCGTCGGAGGCGAATACCACCCGCGACCGAAGCGCCCGCTCGGACTCGAAGCCCTGCGGGTCCTGCCCGTCGAGAAACCATCGGTCGCCCTCGAGCTCGGACTGCAGCTGG
The DNA here is from genome assembly GCA_964393165.1 of uncultured Enterobacteriaceae bacterium. Taxonomy (GTDB): domain Bacteria; phylum Myxococcota_A; class UBA796; order UBA796; genus DRPG01. Next base: position 13,897 of record CAYMSU010000045.1, on the reverse strand, counting down.
TCGGCTGCTTCCCGCGCGAGATCCTGGGCCTCGTCCGCCTGGGCCTCGAGCTCGAGCAGCTCTTCCTCGTCGAGGAAGTCGTCTCCGTCGACGGAGGCGCTCTCGTCGGTCAGCTCGCGGATGCGGGCCTCGACCTCCACGAGCAACCGCTCGTCTTGCGACAGGGCGCCGCCGACCGAGGCGAGCACCTCGCGCCAGGAGGAGCCGCCATCGTCGGTGACGAACACCGCGCGGTCGCCCGTGACCACTGCCCACCGCAGGTCCTGTTGGGGCGAGATCGCGATGTCGACCACGTTCTCCACCCCGAGGCCGGTCTTCGACCATGCCCAGCCGGACGCGTAGGACAGCGGAAGGTCCCGATCGGGGTCGTCGGTGCGTACGACCGTGCTCTCGGGTGCACGGTCGGCCGCCTCCGGCGACCCGTCATCGGGAGCAGAGGGTGGAGGCGGATCTTGCGCGAGCGCAAGAGATATCGTCAGCAGGTTTCCGAGCACGCGCGAACCATACCCGACCCGGGCCCGCAGACCTCAAGAGCGGACCCCGAGGTGCCGCTGGATCTTGTGCAGAAGCGGATCAAGCTCCAGTGGCTTCTCGACCAACCCGTCGAACGACCCGAGGATCCGGTCGCGCTGAGCCGGTCCGCCGGGCGCCGGCGCACAGGCAACCACCGGGATGGCTCGAAGTTCCTCGTCTTCCTGCAGGCGGCGCCGTAGCTCCATCGCGTCGACGTCTGGCATGTCCAGATCGATCAGCAAGAGGTCTGGCCGGAAGCGCCCGACCCCGAGCCCTGCGTCGAACGCGGTGCCCGCCGACGACACGTCGAGCTGGCCCCGGGCCCGCAGGAACGCCCCGACGACCTCGGCGAAGTCGACGTCGTCGTCGATGATGAGGACCCGCTTGCGCCTCGCCGGATCGGGGTCGAGGACCTCGGGGGGCAGCGGCATGTCGGCCTCCCGCGCGAAGGCGATGAGGTCGGCCCGAGCAATCCGCCGATGGCCCCCTGGCGTCTTGTGGCAGACCATGCGCCCCGCCTTGATCCAGTTCACCACCGTGGGCAGGGAGACGCCGAGGAACCCCGCCACGTCGTGCGTGGTGTAGTGCCGGACCGAGGCGGTCGACCGCCGTGCGACGTTCAGTCCAGGATGCGGAAGCGGAAGAAGGTCTCGCCGATGATGACCTCCTCCCCGCCGAAGAGCCGCCGCTCGGTGATCAGCTCGCCGTTGACGAGCGTGCCGTTGGCCGACTTGTTGTCTTCGATGTAGAAGTTGGGCCCTCGGCGGTACAGCTTACAGTGGTACCGGCTGACCTTGGAGTCGTTCTTGACCTGGACATCGTTGTCGCGACCGCGGCCGAGCGACATCACCTCCCCGGTGAAGGGATAGATCTGCTCCTCGGCGGTACCCTCCTGGTAGAGGAGGACCGAGCGCCGCGGCTTGTCAGCGCCTGCGGCACCGCCATCCTCGAGCTGGACGTCCGAGTCGTGCTCCACGAGATCGAGCTCGTCGACCTCGAAGCCCGAGTCGCGGCCCTGCCCGTCGAACGAGCCGAAGTTGACCGCGTCGTCACCCACGTCGAAGGCCTCGATGGGCTCCGGCCCCCGGTCGACCGAGACCATGTCGAGCTCGGGCTCGGACTGCCCCGGCAGCTCGAAGTCCGAGTGCTGCGGCATCGGGTCGCTCTCGATGGAGTAGCCGACCGGACCGCCGCCACCGCCACCGCCGCCGCCGTTGCTCGCCCCCGCATAGGCGGGCTCACGGCGGAAGGTCGGCTCTTGAGCGGGCGCCGGGGCCGCGCCTCCCGCGACGCCGGCCGACAGCCGGGACGCCGCTCCGTTCGCGAGCACGCCCGCCGCCGTTCCGAGCTCCTGCCAGCGGGCCAGGGCCTCCTCGAAGCGCACGCGCTCGGAGTCGAGCTCGGCGACCTGGGACTCCGTGTTCTCGACGACGGACTTGAACTCCGACGCCTCCGCGTTGAAGTCGGCCTCGGACAGATCGCCGATCGCCAGGCGCAGCTCGAGCTCCTCGAGGCGGAACTGGGACTCCTTCGAGGAGTCGAGCGCCTCTGCGCGGCGCGTGCGCAGGTCGTCGATGACGGACTCCATGTCGGCCATCAGGGGCACGAGCTCACTGACGACCTCCATGGACTTGGACTCGTTGTCCGCGATGACCTTCTCGACAACCGCGGAGGCGAACTTGCCCGACTGACCCTGCGCCTTGGCGATGAAGCTCTGGTACCTCTCGAACTGTTCAACCCGCTCGCTGAAGGTGGCCAGCAGCTCGGCTTTGTCCATCGATCCCATCCCCGAAGGCGTTGTGCCTGCTTGGCAGCGATTCTTGGTCGACCTCGCCCCTCCTGCTACCGGCCCCGACCCTTCCGGTCAAGGCGCTCAAGAGGGCCGAGACGAGGTCTCCCCGGCGCGTCTGGATTGTAGATCAGCTTGCCGCCCATGGCACCACCCGGGAGCCACATTCAGTGCACGACAGGTACGGTAAAGCCTAGAGGAGAACGTCGCCCTCTGCGAGGTTGTCGAACCTGGCGTACTGCCCCTGGAACGCGAGCCGGACCGTGCCCGTGGGGCCGTTGCGCTGCTTGGCGACGATCACCTCGGCCATCCCCTTGTCGGTGGACGCCTCGTGGTAGTACTCGTCCCGATAGATGAACATGATGATGTCGGCGTCTTGCTCGATGGCCCCGCTCTCTCGGAGGTCCGACACGAGGGGCCGCTTGTCCTGGCGGGACTCGACGGCGCGGTTGAGCTGCGACAGTGCGAGAATCGTGCAGTCCAGGTCCTTCGCGAGACCCTTGAGACCTCGGGAGATGCTGGAGATCTGCTGCTCTCGGGGCGCTCGGGCGTCGTCGCCGCGCATCAGCTGCAGGTAGTCAATGACCAGCAGGGCCAGGTCGTCGTTCTCGGACTTGAGACGCCGAGCCCGGGTGCTCAGGTCTCCGATCGACAAGCCCGGGGTGTCGTCGATCCAGACCGGGGCCTGGCGCAGCCGATCGTCCCCCTGCCGCAGCCGGTCCCAGTCCTCCTCCTCGAGGGTCCCCGTCCGCACCCGAGACGCGTCGACCAGCGACTCGCAGCAGAGCATGCGGGTGACGAGCTGCCCGCGGCTCATCTCCAGTGAGAAGATGCCCACGGTCCGCTTCTCGAGCATCGCGACGTTCTGCGCGAGGTTGAGCGCGAGGGCGGTCTTGCCCATGCCAGGTCGGGCGGCGAGGATGAGCAGGTCGGACGGCTGGAGCCCCGCGAGCATCTTGTCGAGCCCCGCGAACCCCGTGCGTGCTCCGGTCGTCGTGCCATCGGTCTCCGAGAGGGCCTCGATCCGATCGATCTCCTGGTCGACGATCATCGAGATCTCGTTCCACGACCCTCGCCGCTTCTCCTGGCCGATGCTCGCGAAGTCCTTGACGGCCTGCTCGAGGAGCAGCGACACGTCGCGCGGTCGCGCGAGCGCCTCGTCCCCGAGTCGACGACACGTCTGCACGACGTCACGCAGCGCGGCCATGTCCGCGATGGTCTGGGCGTAGTGGTCGAGGTTCGCTGTCGACGAGACATGCCCGGTCAGCTCGGACACGTAGGTCACGCCGCCGAACTCCTCGGCGCGGCCTTCCTTGCGGATCTGGTGCGCCACGGTGAGCATGTCGATGCCCTCCCCGGCGGAGCTCATGTCCTTGAGGACCTCGAACAGCCGACCGTGCTCGGGTCGGTAGAAGTGCTCGGCAAGGACGATTTCCGTGATCGGCGCCACGCGCTCGGGCCGGAGGATCAGGCCGCCCAGGAGGGCTCGCTCTGCATCCACGGCCGCGGGCATCGCGCCGAAACCTTGCGGTTCCAGCATGGCCATGTTCGTGCCGTCAGGTCGAGCGGATCACGTACACACGGACGTTCGCCGTGACCTCACGGTGCAGCCGAATCGGGACGGTGAAGAGCCCGATGCTCTTGATCGGCTCGTCGAGCTGGATGAGCCGACGGTCGACCTCGAGCCCCTCCTCCTCGAGCGCCTGGGCGATGTCGCGGTTCGTGACGGACCCGAACAGGCGGTCTCCCTCGCCGATCTCGCGGCGAATCGACACGGGGGTGCCCTCGAGCTTCTCGGCGAGCTCCTTGAAGCTCGTGAGCCGCTTGCGCCGAAGGGCCTCGGCCATGCGCTTCTGGTGCTCGAGCTGGCGGACACTGCCCTCGGAGGCCGGGATCGCGAGCCCTCGCGGGATCAGGTAGTTCCGGCCATAGCCCGCGCGGACCGACACGACCTCGCCCGCGTCACCAAGTTCGGCGACCTCTTCTCTCAGGATCACGCGCATGGGCTCCTCCGGTGGACCTAGTCGTCCGAGTCGTCGTCGCGGTTTTTGCTGTCGTCGTCGTCATCGTCGTCACGGTTGCCACGCGACGACGAGCCGTACCCACTCCCCGACTCCTCGAGCTGTCGCTGCAGCTCTGCCTCGCGCTCGGCCGCAGCCGCGGCCTCCGCCGCGCGTCGCGCCTCCTCCTCGAGGCGCTTCGCCCGCTGGACCGCCGCCTCCTCCACGCGCGTGGACACATCCACCGTGTCTGCCAGGCGGATGGTCATGAACCGAACGATCCCATCCTCGATGCGGATGCGACGCTCGAGCTCGAAGATGAGCTCTGCCGGAGCCAGGAAGTTCATGCGAACGTAATGGCCCCGCAGGTGCTTGGCGATGGGAAAGGCGAGCTTGCGGCTCCCCCAATCTTCGCGGTCCAGGATGTGGCCGCCCGCGTCCGTCAGCACACCCTCGAACTTCTCCGCGAGGGTGCTGACGGCCGAGTCCTCCATGTCGGGACGGAGGATCAGGATCGTCTCGTACTCGTGCGATAGCACAGCCGTCTCCGTATCCATCAGAGATTGATGACCGACGCCAGCAGGGGCGTGAAGCCCGCCAGCAGCGGTGCGATGACCAGCGCGACGACGCTGATCAGCTTGACCAGGATGTTGAGCGAGGGACCCGCCGTATCCTTGAAGGGGTCGCCCACGGTGTCACCGACGACCGCTGCGGAGTGCGCCTCGGAGCCCTTCGGGTGGATGACCCCGTCCTTCATCTTGAAGCCTCCGCCCTCGAAGGACTTCTTGGCATTGTCCCACGCGCCGCCCGAGTTCGACATGAAGATGGCCAAGAGCACGCCGCTGACCGTGACGCCGGCCAGCAGTCCGCCGAGGCTCTCCGGCCCGAGCAGGAACCCGATCACGACCGGCGTGGCGACCGCGAGGATGCCCGGAGCAACCATCTGGCGGATTGCGGCAGTGGTGGAGATGTCGACGCACCGTGCGGTGTCGGGGCGGGCGTTGCCCTCGAGGAGCCCCGGGATCTCCCGGAACTGGCGACGGACCTCCTCGATCATGTCCATCGCCGCATCACCGACGGCCGCCATCGCCATCGAGCTGAACAGGAACGGCAGCATGCCGCCGAGGAACAGGCCGGACATTACCATGGGGTTGGCGAGGTCGATCCCCGTGATCTTGGCCTGCTGCTGGTAGGCCGCGAACAGCGCCAGCGCCGTCATCGCGGCAGAGGCGATGGCGAAGCCCTTGCCGATCGCCGCGGTGGTGTTGCCGACCGCGTCGAGGGCGTCGGTGCGCTCGCGGATCTCGGGATCCTGGTGCGTCATCTCGGCGATGCCCCCCGCGTTGTCGGCGATGGGGCCGAACGCGTCGACCGCGAGCTGGATGCCGGTGGTGGACAGCATGCCGAGCGCGGCGATGGCGATCCCGTAGAGGCCCGAGAACGAGTACGCGACGATGACGCCCACCGCGATGATGAGCATCGGGATCGCCGTGGACTGCATGCCGATGCCGAGGCCAGCGATGATGTTGGTGGCCGGTCCGGTCTTCGACTGCTCGGCGATCGTGTTTACGGGGAACTGGCCCATGGAGCAGTAGTAGGACGTGACGAGACCGACAAGGACGCCACTGACCAGGCCCACGACCGTGGCCGTGCCCACGTCGGTCCACTCGATCACCCGGCCGCTCGCGAGCGTGGCTCCACCCTCCGGCCAGACGTACTGGGCGATCGCGTAGGTGGCGATCGCCATGACCCCGGCGGACCCGAAGGCCCCGGTGTCGAGGGCGCGATGGGCGTTGCCTCCGTCTTCCGTGCGCACCGCGAAGGTGCCCGCGATGGAAGCGACGATTCCCACGGCCGCGATCAGCATCGGGAGCAGGACCGGGCCGAACTCGGGACCGGTCGCGCCCTTGAAGCCGAGGCCGAGGACCATCGCGCCGATGATCGCGCCGACGTAGGACTCGAAGAGGTCAGCCCCCATCCCTGCCACGTCGCCGACGTTGTCACCCACGTTGTCGGCGATGACGGCGGGGTTGCGCGGGTCGTCTTCCGGGAGGCCCGACTCCACCTTGCCGACCAGGTCGGCGCCCACGTCGGCCGCCTTCGTGTAGATTCCGCCCCCCACGCGGGCGAAGAGCGCAATCGAGGAGGCTCCCATCGAGTAGCCGGTCAGTGCATTCAGCGCGGTGGGCATCAGCTCCTGCCCGGGGAACAGCGAGTCCCCCGAGGTGGTGTAGAAGATGTACAGGCCTCCGAGTCCGAGCAGGGCGAGGCCCACGACCGCCATGCCCATGACCGTGCCGCCGCCGAAGGCCACGTCGAGAGCCGCGCCGAGGCCCTTCTTCGCCGCCTCGGTAGTGCGGACGTTGGCCAGGGTGGCCACCATCATGCCCGCGTAGCCTGCCGCCGCGGACGCCGCGGCCCCCACAACGAAGGACACGGCGATGACCGGCGACTGGGTGGCGCCGTCGAGGTTGGCCATGGCCAGGAGGGCCGCCACGCCCACGACGAAGTACGCCAGCACGGTGTACTCGCGGCGCAGGAAGGCGATCGCGCCCTCCTGGATTCGGGCCGCGATCTCCTGCATCTGCTCGGTACCGGGGCTCGCTTCTCGGGTCTGGTTCGCCTTGTAGTAGGCGAACCCGAGCGCGATCAGCGCGGCCGCAGGCGCCGCGTAGACCAGGTTCTCCACGTTTCGCTCCTATCGGGGAGGGGCCCCGCCCTGGTCGGAGTCCGTTGCCGGGCGGGGGTCGGTTGATGGGGTCCGGTCGGTCTCCCGCCGGACGTTGAGTCGATTCATCGCTTCGCGAGGGCCTTCGGCCACGACGAGCTCCACCGCGTCGGCCGCGCGGTCGACGAGCTCGCCGAGAGCTGCCGTCTCGTCGGAGCTCCACTGCCCGAGCACGAAGTCCGCGGTGTCCCAGCCGGCAGGTGGCCGGCCGACGCCGAACCTCACCCGCACGAACGGCCCCGGGAGCTTCTGCTTGAGGTCTCGCAGGCCATTGTGGCCCCCGTGCCCTCCGCCGACCTTCACGCGAACGTCGCCAAAGGGCAGATCCACGTCGTCGTGGACGACCACGATGTCGTCGTCGGCGAACTTGTAGTAGCCCCGCAGGGATGCCGCGGGCTGGCCGGACAGGTTCATGAAGCTCTGTGGCTTGGCGAGCACCACGCCGCGGCTCCCCACGCGCACCGTCTCGACGAGCGCGCCGAGCTGGCGCCGCTCGCAGGTCTCGCCCTGGCGCTCCGCGAGGCGGTCCACGACCAGAAACCCGGCGTTGTGCCGAGTCTTCGCGTATCGCTTTCCGGGATTCCCGAGGCCGAGGACGAGGTGCATGGAGGTTACTTCTTCTTGTCCGACTGGCGCTTCTTCCCGTAGAGCGTGATCACGTTGTAGTCGTGGTCGTAGACCAACGACACGCCCTCGGGCAGCGGAATCTCCGAGGCCTTCACCATGTCGCCGATGTCCAGGTGGGACACGTCGACGACGAACTTCTCGGGAATGCGGTCGTAGCGGCAAGACGCCTTCACCGTCCGCCGGATGAGCCGGATCCGGCCACCGAGGATGGCCCCCTTCGGCCGGCCCACCGTGGTCAACGGCACCATGACCTCGACCTCGCCCTCCCGGTCGACCGCGTAGAGGTCGACGTGGAGGATGTCTCGCGTGAGCGGATGGCGCTGGACCTCGCGGACGAGGCAGGGCACGGCGTTGTCATCTGCCTCGCCGGCCATCTTGACGTCGACGACGGTGTTTCGGTTCTGAGTGGTGCGGAAGAGATTGATCAGCACCTGGGGATCGAGCGCCAGAGACAGCGGCTCGGTGTGCGGCCCGTACATGACGGCAGGGAGTCGGCCCTGGGCGCGGAGCTTCCGGGCGAGCCCCTTGCCGGACTCGGAGCGGAGGGTCGCTTCGATGATGTTCACGTTCCAACCTCGGCGAACACCCCGGCCCACGCGTGGGGAGCCCGCGAGCCCTGGACTGGCCCGAACATACCTGGAACGGGCCATCCCATGGACTAAGCGGGCCTACCTCGGCGGGAGGCCGGGACAGCAGCGGCGGCTGCGGAGAAACAGGAAGCCCCAGCCGGAGCGGCCGGGGCAATGGGGCGTGGCTTATACCGGCCCGTCGGGCCACGCAAGCAGATGCACCGTCTGTGGTCAGTAGTCGTCGAGGGGGAGGAACAGCCGGGAGATCGAGTCGTTGAAGTGGATGGCGCGGATCGCCTCTGCGAACAGGGAGGCAACGGTCAGCACGTCGATGTTGGGCAGCGCGGCACCCTCCTCCGACAGGGGGACCGAGTCCGTGACGACGACCTTGTCGTAGACGGACTCGCGCAAGCGGGACACGGCGGGACCGGAGAGGACCGGGTGCGTCGCCATGGCGTAGACCTTGCGGGCACCTGCCTGCTTGACCGCGAAGCCTCCCTTTGCCAGTGTGCCGGCCGTGTCGACCATGTCGTCGACGACGATGGCCACCTTGTCCCGCACGTCGCCGACGATGTGCATCACCGCGGCCTCGTTGGGCCCACTGCGGCGCTTGTCGATGATGGCGAGGCCTGCGCCGAGGCGCGAGGCGTAGGACCTCGCCCGCTCGACGCCCCCGGCGTCGGGGGACACGATGACCGTGTCCGACGGGTCGGGGGTGAGCAGCTGATCCTTAAGGTACTGCATCAGGATCGGCTGGGCGTAGAGATTGTCGACGGGCACGTCGAAGAAGCCCTGAATCTGACCGGCGTGCAGGTCCATCGTGAGCAGCCGGTCGATGCCCGCGGTCTGGAGAAGGGAGGCCACCAGCTTGGCGGTGATCGGCGCACGAGGCTGGACCTTGCGATCCTGACGGGCGTAGCCGAAGTACGGCATCACCGCGGTGATGCGACCCGCCGAGCTGCGCCGGCACGCCTCGGACATCACCATGAGCTCCATGAGGTTGTCGTTGGCGGGAGCACACGTGGACTGCACGAGGAACACGTCGCGCCCTCGCACGTTGGCCTTGACCTCGACGCGCACCTCACCGTCCGAGAAGCGCCCGACCATCGCCTCGGCCAGCGGCTGCCCCAGCCGCTGGCAGATCTTGCGCGCCACCTCGGGATTCGCGTTGCCAGAGAAGAGGACCATTTCTCCTGTCATGCGCCAGCCCCGGTTCAGTGGAAGCGCAAGCTAGCGAAGCCCGGGGAATCGGCAAGGCTCTCCCTCAAGCGCTGGGGTGGCACCCAAGCTCCGCCGGCGGTGGCTACGCCACCGCCAAGGCGGAGCGCGCAGCGAGTCC
>CAYMSU010000045.1:0-4232 GCA_964393165.1 uncultured Enterobacteriaceae bacterium | reverse complement strand
AGCGATACTCGCGGTCTCCGCCCTCGAGTATCGCGAAACGAGCGTAGCATAGGTGTTGGGGCGGCAGGATTCGAACCTGCGAATGCCGGAATCAAAACCCGGTGCCTTACCACTTGGCGACGCCCCATCGACGTGCCGATCTATTGCTCGGTCAGACCGGAGCGCGCAACTTGCGGACCGCTTGGCGCAGTCCCTGTACCGTCAGCTCGAACATCGGGAACGTCTTGCCGATCGCACGGACCGTGGGGTGGTCCCAGTAGCGCGGCGGGTCCGGGTTCAGCCAGACCGACGAGCGGCACCGCGCGCGAAACCGCGCCAGCCAGTCGAGGCCCGCCAGGCCGCCCTCCGTCCCCGGCCAGGCGAACACGTTGAACAGCTCGTAGGGCGCCATCGACGCATCTCCTACGAAGATCAACCGGTGGTGAGGCGACAGCCCGGCCAAGACCGTCTCGGTGGGCACCCTGTCGAGCTGCTCGATGTCTCGGTAGAGCCACCCGTACACGCAGTTGTGGAAGCTGTACGCGGTGAAGGACTTGAAGGTCTTCGTGCGGAACGCCGCCGAGAACAGCTGGCTCACGCGCTCGTGGTGCGGCGCCATCGAGCCGCCAGCGTCCATCAGCAACACCAGGTGCACCTGGTTCTGGCGGCTCCGCTGCTCCACCAGCTCGATCTCACCTGCATTGTCGCAGGTCCGCTGGATAGTGGCGTCCAGGTCGAGCTCCCAGAGCCCCTCCCGCACGAGCTTGCGCAGCTCTCGCAGCGCCACCTCGAGGTCGCGCACGTCCAGCGTTCGGTCCGTGCGATAGTTCTCCCACCGACGGTCGAGGGCTACCTGAACCGCAGAGCGCCCCCCCGCCGACCCGCCCACCCGAATGCCGCGCGCGGCCCGGCCAGAGTGTCCGAAGGGACTGGCGCCCCCCGTGCCTACCCAGCGGTCGCCGCCGTGGTGCTCCTCCGTCTGTTGGCGGATGCGCTCGAGCAGCTCTCGCCACAACGACTCATCGGCGATGCCGGGGTCCACGCGCTCGCCCTCCGCCGACGCGGCCTTGGCGAGCCACTGCCGAAGCTGATCCTTGACCTCCTCCGATAGCTGCGCGCCCTCGAACGCGCGGGCAAACGCGACGTCGAACCGATCGAAGTCCGCCTCGGAGCGACAGAGCAGGGCCCGGCCCAGGCGGTAGAGCTCGGCAGGGGTGGTCGCGAGCCCCCGAGCGAGCACCGCCAGGAACTCGCGCCATTCCCCGATCCCGACCGGGAGCCCGGCTCCGCGCAGCTCGTAGAGAAACGTCGTGAACATCAGGTCACCCACGTCTGGGACCGGGCCCACGCCCGCACCACCGGGAAGGGCTCGCCAGGCGCGCGCGGCTGCTTCCACCAGGCCGAGCAGTCCTGCTCCGCGAGCACCGCCCGGTCGGCGACGAGCTGGTCGAGCACGCCGCGGGCCAGCGTGAGGACCGCCGTCTGCCGAGCTACGAGCTCGCCGACTGGCCCGACGTCCGACACCCACTCGTGGCGCACCTGCGCGAAGCGGAGGGCGAGGCGCCAAGCCTGCTTGCTGTCGAACATCGACGGCTCGTAGGTCCCGCAAACCGTCCGGCGAGCGAAGCTCTCGAACGTCTCTGCCGACACCCACCAGCCAAGCAGAAAGCGCGGCGGGGGCTCGCCGCCCGACTCGCGCTCGTGGACGAGGCGCGGCAGCGACAGGTAGGCCCGGCAGCGCCGGACCTCCCTCCAGGCCTCGGACAGGGTCGGGGCAGCGGACAGCGACCACAGCAGTACGCGGTCGTCTCCTTGCACGAGGTAGACCTGCCGACCGGCGGTCGGCAGACCCTGGGCCGTCAGCGGTGCCCAGCGGATCACCGGCGCCGACCCAACGCGCTGTGCAGGTCGCTCTCCTGCTTGAGGAGCACGCCGAGAAACGGGTCGGCGGACCGCACCTGGTCGGGGTCGAGACCCGCGTGCACGAGCACGGCGAGCCAGTCGATCAGCTCCGACGTCGAGGGGCGCTTGCGCAGCGACTGCACCTTGCGGAACGCGAAGAAGCGGTCGAGCGCGGCGTCGAGCAGCTGCTGCTCGAGGTCCGGATGGTGCACCCGCACGATCGCCTCCATCTGCTCGCGCCCCGGAAACTCGATGTAGTGGAACACACATCTGCGCAGAAAGGCGTCCGGCAGTTCCTTCTCGGCATTGCTCGTGATCAACGTGAAGGGTCGGTGGCGCGCGGAGATCGTTTCGTCCAGCTCGGGAATGTGGAACGCCATCTCGTCGAGCTCCCGCAGGAGATCGTTGGGGAACTCGACATCCGCCTTGTCGACCTCGTCGATCAGCACGACCACGGGCGCGTCGGCCGAGAATGCCCGACCCAGCGGCCCCAGCTTGATGTACCGGCGGATGTCCGACACGTCATGGTCCCCGAACCGACTGTCGTTGAGCCGCTGCACGACGTCGTAGTGGTAGAGGCCGTCGACGGCCTTCGTAGTCGACTTGACGTGCCACGACACGAGTGGCCGCTCGAGCGCCTGGGCCACCGCCTGCGCGAGCAGGGTCTTCCCCGTCCCGGGCTCCCCCTTGATCAGCAGCGGACGCTGGAGCGCGAGGGCGGCGTTCACGACCTCCTTGAGCCCCTCGTCTGCGATGTAGGTCGCGCTGCCCGCGAAGCGATCGAAGCTCACCCGGTCACCTCCAGCGCCCGGCGTATCCCGCCGGGTTACACGTGCCTCGCGTGTCCGGAAAAGGTCCGGGCAGGCAAGCCCCCATTCCCGACGGGGGCCCGGCGCTCACCCGTTCGTACCGCAAGTCGCTCCGCGACTCCGGCGGTGCCGAGACAAGGGGACCGGGCACCGCGGATCTGGGGGACGAACCCCGGCGCGAGGATGGCCTCGCGGAGTCACACTCAACGTGGAAACGAATCTTGCCGTTCTGATCGATTTCGAGAACATCGCAGCGGGAACTGAGAAGGAGGGCCTCGGCCGCTTCGATGTAGAGACGCTCATGCGCTACATCAAGGACAAGGGCCGAATCCTGCTCGCCCGGTCCTACGCGGACTGGGGGCGGTTCAGCCGCTTCAAGCAGAGCCTGCTGTCCGCCAACGTCACCATGATGGAGCTCACGAGCCACGGCATGCAGGACAAGAACCGGGCGGACATCGCCATGGTGGTCGATGCCCTCGAGCTCGCGTTCACCAAGAACTACATCGATGCTTACGTCGTGGTGAGCGGCGACTCCGACTTCACCCCGATGGTGCTGAAGATGCGCGAGCTCAACAAGCGCGTCATCGGTATCGGCACCCGCAAGAGCACGTCCCGCCTGCTCATCCAGGCCTGCGACGAGTTCATGTTCTACGACAGCATCGTCCAGCCGAAACAAAAGCGACGTCCGCGGAAGTCGACGGGCACCTCGGGCTCGTCCAAGTCGTCGATGTTCGACCTCCTCGAGGAGGCCCTCAACGGCATTCTCCGGGAAAATCCCGAGCCCCCTCTTGCGAGTGTCATCAAGACCGCGATGTTGCGAAAGAGCCCGGACTTCGCGGAGGCCGACCTCGGCTTCTCCTCGTTCGCTCGCTTCCTCGAGGAAGCGCGCGATGCGGGGTACGTCCGGATCACGCGAGACCGGAAGTCCGGCGGCTACCGCGTGGACTCTCCGGACAGCCCGGAGGACGAGGAGGAGGAAGAGTCGGAGGGCACGCCAGAGGCCGAGAGCCACTGGGTCGACGAGTACCTCCCCGACGAAGCCAAGCCCTACGTCGACTCGCTCGAGCGCGCGGACCTGTACCCGTTCGCGTTCCCGACGCGCATGGCCGTGCTCGAGGCGCTCGAGCAGGTGGTGGCCGAGCGCAAGAAGCGGCGGCGGAAGACCACGCTGAAGTACGTCGTGGAGGACATCCAGAAGAAGCTGCGGCGTACACATCCGGAGATGCCGGTTCGCCTCGTGAAGGGGCTGGTCGAGGGGCTTCTCCAGGCCCAGGAGCTCATTCATCGCGACGGCACTGCAATCCGCTCGAACACCGCCGCGTTCACGCTGCAGAAGGACGCCGAAGGCCTCAACGAGGCCCTGGTCAAGCTGTTCCTCGAGCGCCTGCAGGAGGCTGGCCGGGACCTGTCCCGCACGGCTCTCCTCGCCGAGCTGATGTTCGGTGATCAGGACCGCACGCGCGAGATCGAGGAGACGCTCGCGTACCCTCTTCCCGTCGGCGGCAGTTATTCGAAATTTTCGAATAACTGAATCCTCCCTGA
>CAYMSU010000044.1:0-20745 GCA_964393165.1 uncultured Enterobacteriaceae bacterium | reverse complement strand
GCCAAACGCACCCCGTGCCAGCGGGCGTGCGCCTCGAGGATTCGCGACGGGCCGGCGCCTCCGGAGACGGCGTCGAGCACTTCGGCGACAGCCGCAGGGCGCCTCGCCGCGAACGAAGGGGTGCCGAGATCGAGCGGTCCGGAGAGCAGGGGGACCGGGAGCGTGCCGGGGACGTCGAGGAAGTAGGCTTCCGCGAACAGCAACGCGAACAGCGTGCGCCACAGGCGCCCTTCCGAGTGCAGCGCGCGCCGCTCGTACGTGGCGAGCAGGGCGACCACGGCCGCTTCGATGCCGCGTGTGGGGGCGTCGGGCTCGGGTCGCCAGCCGGGGCGCGGGCCCTTCGGGCAACCTGGGACGAGGCGGAGGGCGCGCTCGGGACAGGTGCGCAGAGGCGGGGCGGGGGCCCAGCTCCGCCGAAGACGCCGTGCAAGGCGCCGCGCCGGCCGGTCGATCTGGAGTCTGTCGACCGGAGTGGCCTCGCGACATGCACGCCTGAGCAGGGCCATCGCCTCGGGGGCCCGGCCAGCCGCCTCGAGCGCGCGAGCCCACCGGAAGACCACCCGGGGCAAGGTGACGCGGGCGTCCGCGTGGAGTCGTCGGTACAGCGCGACCGCGGCATCGACGTCGGTTCGCTCGAGCGTCCGGGCTCTGGCCAGGAGCTGCTTCTCCAGTGTGGGCCGGAGATCGAGCCCCGCAGGACCCTCTGCGTCGCCCGTCGCTAGTGCCTGGAGCAGCTCCTCCGCGGAGGCCTCCACATGGTGCCGGCGGTGGTGGTCCCATCGAAGGAACCGCCGCCGGTCCCAGAAGAGCGGGGTGCCCTCGGTGAGCGAGTACTCCGGCCACCGGACGACCCCCAGGCGCTCCACCACCCGAGCGCTCCGGTCGGGGGTGCCGCGCAAGTAGGCGAAGCGGGCCAGCGTGTCGATCAGCGGGCGGTACCGCACGCGGACCCAGCTGGTGCCGAGCGCCCGCGCGTCGCGGCTCAGGATCGGCGCCAGGCGAGCGACGAGCGCAGGCTTCGGCCCCCCCGCGGCCATCCCATATCTGCGCGCGAGATTGGCCAGCTCCCGCACGGGGCGATGCCACGCGCGCACCCGTCCAGGCACGAGCCGGTCGAGCAGGTCCCGCGCGAGCAGACCCGCAACTGCAGTGGGCAGGTCGGCGACGCCGGGGACTCGCAGCCGGTCGAGCTCGAAGACGGGGGGCACCCGCGCCGTCAGCCGAGCGTAGAGCACCGCCTCGTCACCGTCGAGAGCCAGCATGCGGTCCACCACTACTCGCTCGCCGGCGGTAAGGAGGTGCCCCCCATGGGCGACGCCCAGCTGCAGGACCTCGTGGAGGTCGGTGACCACCCACGAGGCCTCGCCCCCGTCAGACCTCGACCGCATCCTCCACCTTCAGCTGCAGGGATCCGGGCACCTCCGAGAGGCGCTCCAGCACGCTGCGCATACGGGCTGCGCAGTGCTCGGTGCGCCGCCTCGCCGCGACGGCCCCCGAGGCGACGTTCACCACGGGGAGCATGCGCATCAGGGAGCCTGCGACGTACAGGACGCTGCGGATCATGAGGGCCCGCGCGAGCTTGCCGGCCAGGCTCTGGGGGTCGGCGCCCGGCCGGGCGAGTCGTGGCAGGTCGGACACCCGCATGCTGACCGGCCCGGAGGCGGGCAGGTCGACCTCGTACGCCGCCGCCAGGGCACGGCAGAGGGCCATCTGGCCCCGGTCGGCGCCCGGATCGAAGCCGTAGACGATGCACAGCCGCTGCGCGAGCCGCACTGTGGCGACGATCGAGGCCGCGACCTCCGGGGGTACGCTCGCGGCGCCTGCGATCGAGGCGGCCCCCGAGAGCATGCCCGCGTTGGACACCGCTCGGTCGACCACGCGGCGGGCCGCGAGCTCCAGCTCGCCGAGAGAGGGGTGCCGGTCAAGCGTGGGATCAACGAAGGGGAGGCCCTCGAAGCGCATGCGGGCACGCTCTCGCTCGGTCGACACGCTGATGGTGTGATACCAACCCGCCACGAGCTGGTTGTCCGCTCGGTCGATCGTGTCGAGGAAGAACCTCGCAATCCATGGCAGTCTCGTGGCTCGCTCGGCCACCGGCACCTCGAGAGCGGGGAAGGGGAAGGTCGACCTCAGACAGGGTACAGCGCGCGAGCCCGCTCGTAGGTAGCGAGGTAGCCCGGCACGGCGGCGGACCAGGAGAAGTCGGTCGCCATGCCCCTCTGCTGGAGGGCTCTGAATCCTTGGGCATCCTCCCGATAGACCCGGATCGCTCTGTACAACGCGTCGCGTAGGGCATGACCGGTGGGGGGGCCGAACACGAACCCCGTGGCGGTCTCCGAGCCCGACGCAAACGGCACCACGGTGTCGGCCAGGCCGCCGGTGCGGCGGACCACCGGCGGCGTGCCGTACCGCATCGACGACATCTGGGTGAGCCCACACGGCTCGAACAGACTGGGCATCAGGAACAGGTCCGCACCTGCGTGGATGCGGTGGCTCAGGCCCTCCGAGAACCCGACCCAGGCGCGAACGTGGTGCGGGTGCTGGTCCTCCAGCCGACGAAGGCGATCCTCGAAGTGCCGGTGGGCGGCCGCCGCAGATCCCAGCACCACGACCTGGGCGCCTTGGCCTGCCATCCACGGGATGCTGTCGGCCAGCAGCTCGATGCCCTTCTGCGGGTCGAGTCGCCCCACTGAGCCGATCAGCGGTGCGGCCGGATCGATGGGAAGGCCGAGCTCGGCCTGGAGCTCCGCCTTGCAGATCTCCTTGCCCGCGAGGTCGGCAGAGGAGTAGGCCGCGGGGAGGTGCGGGTCCGTGGAGGGGTCCCAGGCGTCGACGTCGAGGCCATTCAGGATCCCCGTGACGTCCACGGCGCGGCTGGCGAGTACCGTGTCGAGACCGAAGCCGCCCCCCGGGGTCAGGATCTCGCGGGCGAACGTCGGCGAGACCGTGGACAGCTGGTCTGCGTGGAGGATCCCGCCCTTGAGCAGTCCCAGGTCGCCATGGAACTCCAGCGCCCACGGTGCGAACCACCGCCCCGGCAGCTCCAGGTCCGCGAAGAACTCCGACGGCAGCCGGCCCTGGTGCATCGGATTGTGCAGCGACAGGACGGTTCGTGCGCCGGGTAGGAGCCCGAGGGGCTGCCACCAGCCACGCAGGTAGATCGGCACGAGCGCGGCCTGCCAGTCGTGCAGGTGGAGGATCGGGTCCTCTCCGATCAGGCGATGCGCGGCGTGGAGCGCGGCCTGGCAAAGCAGGGCGAAGCGGATGTGGTTGTCGCCGAAGGTGCCGTGCTCGTCGCCGTAGAGGCCCCGGCGGCGGAACATCGCGTTGTCGACGAAGAGGTGGCGTACGCCGCGGTCCTCGAGGGCGTACAGCGAGGCATCGTGGGTGGCCCCTGCCAGAGGCACGCCGAGGCGAAGACCCGTGGGGGAGGCCTGCGCGGGGCTGCCCGCGTAGCGCGGGGAGATCGTCCACACCTCGTTCCCCTCGCTCGCGAGGGCCACCGACAGTGCGCCCACGACGTCTGCCAGCCCGCCGGACTTGGAGAAGGGGGAGACCTCGCTCGCGACGTGGAGGATCTTCATGGCGCCGGGTACCGCGTCCTCATGCCGCTGTCATCCGCCCGGCAAGGGCCGGATCCTGCTCCAGGAACGACCCCAGGCCCCTCACGACGGCGAGGCCGGGGGCCTCTGCCCGCACGAACGGCAGCTGCGTGAGGTCCCGGAGCGCGAGGTCCAGCCCCGCAAGCTGGCTGCCCGCCCCGGTCAGCACCACCCCTCGGTCGACCACGTCCGTCGACAGCTCGGGCGGCGCGCCGCGGAGGAGCCGCCGGATCTCGTCGGCGATGGCCTGGACTGCCGGCTTGAACACCGGTCGGAGGTCCTCGGCGTCGACCGGGACCGCGGTGGGGATCCCGCGTCGGAGGCACCGGCCCCGCACGGTCGCACGCCGGCGCTCGCAGACGGTGGGGTGCACGTGACCGACCTCGTGCTTGAGCCGCTCGGCGGACCAGCGCCCGACGAGCACCCCCTGTCGTTCCGACAGCCAGTGGATCACGGCGTGATCCATGCCCTCGCCGCCTCCCGCGACGGTGCTCGACGCAATGATGCGCCCCGAGGCGATCAGGCTGATCTCCGTGCGCCCGCCACCGAGATCGACGATCAGCGTGCCCGTGGGCTCGTGGGCGGGCAACCCGGCGCCCACCGCCGCGGCTAGGGGGCGCGCAACGAGGCGAATCTCTCTCGCGCCCGCGGCCTCGCAGCACCTGCGGAGCAGCCGCACCTCGTCGTCTGCGGCGGGATGGGGGATCCCCACGACCAGGCGGGGGTGCACCCACCGGCTTCGGCCGTGGGACTGCTGGACGAGGTGGAGGAGCAGGGCCTCGGCTACCTCGGGTTTGGCGATGCGCCCGTCCCGGACTGGCTGCACCGCCTCGATTCCTCTCGGCGTGCGCCCGAGCATCGGCAGCGCCTGCTCGCCCGCTGCCACCATGCGCGCGCCGTCCGCCTGGCGCTCGAGGGCCACGACGGTAGGCGCGTCCGCCACCACGCCCGTGCCGCGCCGATACAGGCGCGTCGAGCTGGTGCCGAGATCGACGGCGAGGTCTTGGCTGAAGAGGCCGAGGACGGCGCGGAGCATGGCGGGAGATGGGGAAGGAGGTCTGGGAGGACTTCCACACTAGCACCCGATAGGCAGGAGCGGGAGCGACGAGGTCGTGGTGGAAGGCTTGCAGAGACTCGGAATGCAGTGGGTGCGTGTCCTCGCCCTCTTCGCCGGACTCGTCGCTCTGTGGGCGGCCTGCCGGAAGGTGCCCTACACCGGTCGCGCACAGTTCAACCTGGTGCCCAACCGCCTGATGACCGACCTCGGGCGCTCCTCGTACGCGTCGATGCTCGCCGATCTCCCGGTCGAGCGCCGAGGACGGAACCACCAGGTGCTGCAGCAGGTCGGGCGGCGCATCTCCAGGGCTGCGCAGAAGCCCGAGTACGACTGGCAGTACGCGATGATCGACTCCGACGAGGTCAACGCGTGGTGCCTGCCCGGGGGCTACATCGGGTTCTACACCGGGATCCTGCCAGTCCTCGAGAGCGAGGCGGGTATGGCCTTTGTGATGGGGCACGAGGTGGCCCACGCGACGGCCCACCACGGGGCCGAGCGGATGTCCCAGCAGCTGGCACTGCTGGGAGGACTCACGGGGCTCGAGCTCCTGGCGTCTCGCGCGACCGAGCTCACGCAGGAACAGCGGGCCCTCATCCTGGGGGCGCTTGGGGTGGCCGGTCAGGTCGGGGTGCTGCTGCCGTTCTCGCGTACCCACGAGTCCGAGGCCGACGTCATCGGCATGATGTACATGGCGCGAGCCGGCTATCCCCCCAGGGAGGCTGCACGCGTCTGGCAGCGCATGGCGCAGCTGTCTCCAAACAACGTGCCCGTGTTCCTCTCCACGCACCCGAGCCATCGTCGGCGGCAGGAGAACCTGAACGAGTGGCTCCCGCAGGCTCGCAAGAAGTACCAGCGAGCTGGCCGTCGCCGTCGCGGCCGCGCAGACGTGCTCGAGACGCTCTGGCGCTGACCAGGGCGCCGAGTAGCCTCGCGGCGCGGCACCCGATACCTCCCGAGGTCATACGGACGGGCCCCGACGGTCCCTCCCTGGAGACCATCGCCCATGGGCGTTCTCGAGCAGATGCGGTCAGGCTCGGACTCTACCTTCATGCAGGTGGTGGTCGTGCTGGTCATCGTCGCCTTCGTAGGGTTCTACGTCCGACCCCAGGGAGAGCGCAGCGGCGTCGTGGCCACGGTCAACGGCACGCGCATCATGGACACCGAGCGCGACCGCATGTACCGCAACGAGCTGATGGCGGCGGAGCGCCGGCAGAACCGCACGTTGTCCGACGACGAGCAGAAGCAACTGCAGGAGCAGGTGCGCCAGCAGCTGATCGAGCAGGAGATCCTCGCCCAGGAGGCCGAAGACCTCGGGCTCGAGGTCTCCGACGAGGAGGTGGCCCGGCAGATCCTTCGAATGTTCCGCGACACCGACGGCGAGTTCTCCAAGAAGAACTACCAGCGCTTCCTGAAGATGCGCCAGTTCACCGAGGCCTCCTTTCAAGAGCGGGTCCGGCGGGACCTCACGCTCGAGAAGCTCCAGTCGCTCGCGTTCATGGGCGCGAGCCTGTCCGAGCCCGCGCTGCGTGAGGCCTACATCGAGCAGGAGACCAAGGTTCAGCTCGACCTGGTGGAGGTCAACCCCAGCGTGTTCGAGGGTGACGTGACCGTCACCGACGAAGAGCGGGCCCGCTGGGTGGAGGCGAACGAGGCTCGCATCAAGGAGGTCTACGATCGCGACTTCAAGCGCCTGTACGAGCATCCCGAGCAGGTGCGCCTGAGCTTGATCCGCCTCGCGGTCACCGGTGAGGGGCCGGGCGTCGCGGAGCTGGTCCCCAAGCTCGCCAAGATCCGCGAGGAGATCGAGGGAGGCGCTGCTTTCGCGACGATGGCCAGGCGTTGGTCGGAGGATCCCTCCGCGCTGTCCGGCGGAGATCTCGGCATGCGCCCGGTGCAGCAGCTGTCGCTCAAGGTCAGCGAGGAGATCGAGGGTCTCGGTGCGGGATCGTTGACCAAGGTCTTCACGACCGAGAACGACGTGCGCCTGCTGCGGGTCGAGGAGCGCAAGGAGCGCTACGAGGAGTCGCTCGACGATGTGCGTGGCGACATCGCGGATCGGCTGATCCGAGAGGAGCGGGTGCCGGCGCTCGCGCTCGCCTTCGCCGAGGAGGAGCTGCTTCCAGCGTGGAAGGCGGCGGGGAGCCCCCCTCAGGACCTGCTCGACGCGCGGGCGCTGCGCGTGCGGTCCACCGGTATGGTGTCCACCCAGCGCGGCGAAGGCCTCTTCGCGCCTCCCCAGGTGCTCCTCGATGCCGCGCGAACGGCAGAGGCGGGAGCCGTGATCGACGACGTCTTCGAGCAGTCGAACGTGCTCTACGTGGCACAGCTCACGGAGCGCGAGGACCCCGACATGGAGGCCTTCGAGGAGGAGAAGGAGCAGATCCGCGAAGGGCTCCTGTTCTCCCGCCGGCAGGAGTTCTTCGACGACTGGGTCGCCGCCCTGAAGGCCGAGTCCACGATCCGGTGACTCGAGGGGCCGTGGGCGGAAGCAGCCGGGAGCGAGTGGCACGCAACTTCGTCGAGCGCTACGGGCGGGCGCGCTTCGTGGAGCTGCTCGAGGCCCTCGCAGACGGCGTTTCCGGCCAGGCTATCGCCGAGGCGTTCCAGGTGAGCCGTGAGCGGGTGCGTCAGTGGAAGAACACCTTCGGCACCTCCGTCACGCTCTATCAGCTCCACCCCGAGATCCGCGCGATGCTCGACGAGGAGGAGTAGAGCTTCAGGCGTCGGGAGCAACTCGGTCGAGCAACTCCAGGATCTCTTCGCCAAAGTCGCGAACCTGCCAGCGTCGCACCTCTGGGACCTGCTTGAGCTCCTCGATGGAGTGGGGACGCATGCTCGCAATCCACTTGAGCGTAGCGTTGGAGGCGACCGTGTAGGGCGTGAGCGAAGGATCGCTGTCGATCAGGTCGTTTCGCCACTGCTTGAGGGAGGCCATCACGCGCTCGGCCTGTCGCCCGCGCAGTCGGGCCCGGAGCTTGGTCTTCGGCGCGGCGCGAGCTGGCTTCTTGCTGCTTCGCGACTTTGGAAGCGGCTGGTCGTCTTCGAGCCCCTCCTGGATGGCCTTGAGCAGGGCTGCACCGTGCCGGCGACGCAGCGCCGACTTGCGTCGGAACATGGCGTCGAGCGCACCGGCGGTCTGTGGTCGCTGCTCGGCAAGCGACAGCAGCACCCGGTCAGGGATGACCTTGTAGACGGGCCGGTCCATCTTGCGGGCCTGACGGTCGCGGTAGACGTAGAGCTTGCGGAGGACGCGCATTCCGTCCTCGTCGAGCTCCCCGGCGCGCTTGATGTCGACCCAGCCGTCGGGATCGAACGGCCGTGTGGTCCAGCGCCGCTTCTCGAGGATCCGACACTCCTCGTCCAGATGCCGGAGACGCCCCGCCCGGCGTAGCCTCGGGTGCATGATCTCGCGCAGCGCGATCAAGAAGTGGGTGTCGCCCCGCGCGTACTCGACGTGCTCGTGCTCGAGCGGCCGGAGCCGCCAGTTGTGGCGCTGGTAGGCCTTGTCGAGCTGAATGCCGAAGAATCGCTCGATCAGGTCGGCGAGCCCGATCCGGTCGAGGCCCAGCAGCTGGGCCGCCACGAGGGTGTCGAACAACCCACGGATCTCGAATCCATAGTCGCGATGCAAACAGACGATGTCGTAGTCGGCCCCGTGGAGCACCTTCACGACGGAGGGGTCCGCCAACAGGGGACCCAGGGCACCGAGATCGTCGAAGACTACGGGGTCGATGATGTAGTCTGCGGTCAGGTCGCTGACCTGGATCAAGCAGACGCGCTCTTGATAGGCGTACGACGAGTCGCTCTCCGTGTCGATACCGATCACCGGGCTCTGCTGCAGCTTGTCGACGACCTCACGGAGCGTATCGGCGTCTTCCACGGTGATCAGCTCGGTTCTCTCGAACATGGCCCCTCGGACGTTCCCCTGCGATGTAGCGGGCTGGTGCCGGGTGAACAACCAGTGGGTGTGCAATTGGCCCCGCACGTGCCAGGATCTCGCTCGGCACTCAGGTGCGAGGAGTGACATGAGATCCGTTCAGACCCCCGACGCTCCGGCCGCCATCGGCCCCTACAGTCAGGCTGTCGTCGTTGGCGACCTGGTGTTCTGCTCCGGTCAGATCCCGATGGACCCGCTCACGCAGGAAGTCCTTCGGGGATCCGTGGCCGAGCAGACCCGACGGGTGCTCGCCAACCTGGAGGCCGTGCTGCTCGCCGCGGGCTCGGCGCTCGACAAGGTCGTGAAGTGCACCGTATACCTGCGGTCGATGGACGACTTCGCGGCAGTCAACCAGGTGTACGCCGAGGTCTTCGGCCACTCGCGCCCGGCTAGAGCCGCGGTGGAGGTCTCCCGGCTGCCGAAGGACGTCGACGTGGAGATCGAGGCCGTGGCCGTCGTCCGATGAGGCGACCCGGCCCCACCCTCAGTCGAAGAGGTACCGCAGACCCAGCGTGCCGATGACGGCGTGGGAGGGACGCTTCTGAAGTCGGAACTGGTACTGCACGTCGCCAGCGAACTGAACCTGTCGGGTGAGGCGCCACGCCACGCCCGGACCGATCTGCGCCGCGAAGTGCTCCGTGTGGTCCGTCGTGAGGAAGGCGGTGCCCACGTGGCCCACAGCGGTGAGCTGGAACCCGCCGGGGTCGCCCACGAGCCCCCAGGAGAGGCCGATCATGGCGAAGCCGAGGTGGCGAATCTCGTCGCGCACGTTCACCACGACATCGGCCGGGTCGACCTCGCCCTGCAGATTCGCGATGTCTCCCGGCGGAAGCTCGCCGTTGTAGAACAGGCGAAACGATCCCACAATCCGGTCGTCGCGGTCGCCCAGGACGAGCTCGAGGCCACCGCCCCCCTGCGGGAGGAGCGAGTTGAGGGCGAACTGGTCGTAATCATCCGGGTCGTTGTACAGAGCCCCCTCGGGGGAGCGGCTCGAGTAGTAGAAGAACCGCTCCGAGTGCACCCCTCCCGTAGCGATGATGCCGATACCGCCGGCCATCGCGGCGGACGTGGGCATGAGGAGCAGGGCGGCACCGATCACCAAACGCATGTCGACTCCGTGGGGGCTTCGGTCCGTGCCGAAGCGTCGCACTTGATACCTCACCCGCCAATGGGGTTCAACCGGTCGCTCGGTCAGTGTGGCCGGCGAGCCGCGCGTTAACGGCGGAACTCACGGACTTCGCTCGGCTACTCCGGGCCGCGGGGTTCGACAGCAAGCTCGCCGTGGCCGCGCACTCTCACGTGACCAGGATGCGCGTCAGTCGACCGAGAGCGTCACGGGGGGGCTTGCGCCAAACGGCGACAGGATCGTGAGCGGGTAGTCGCCCTCGTCGAGCGCTGGCACCACGAACGTGAGCTGTTGGGTGCAGGCGCCGCAGAACCCGTCCTCTTCGGTTCGCGGGTCGCCGAAGCAGGCCTGTCGGCGGTCGAACTCGAGTCGGAACCCGTCACAGGTCCCGCACTGCGCACAGCTCGCCTCGGCTCGACAGAGCTGACACTCCGCGCACGCCGCCGCGGTCTCGGCATCCCCCGAGGTGACCTCGACGACCTCTGCGTCGACCCCTCCCACCGAGGCGTGGACCTCGCGCTCCGGGCGCCCGACCACCGACCGCTCGTCGAGGAACGGTCCGCCGACCACAGTCACCGCGTCGTTGGGTACGACCGCCTCGTCGGCGAGGTCCACCCGGAGCTCGCACGTGGCGAACACTCCGACGGAGCTCGTGTCGCCGCAGGCCGCGAGCAGGAGCACGACGATGCTCACAGGCCGCCCTGGAAGTCCATGATGTCCACCTGACCCTCCAGCAGCCCCGTCGCCTCGGGCACCGTACCCGGGAGGAACGGATAGGACACGCCACCCTCGGTCACGCGCCGGCCGGTGGCTTCGTCGATGCCTGCCCATGCGACGTCTCCCCGCATGGGGAAGGGACGGTCCTTCGACCGCGGTGCCGCCTCCTTCATGTACTCGATCCAAATAGGCAGCGCGGTCGCGCCCCCGGTCGACGACCGACCCATGGAGCGCGGCTTGTCGTAGCCGACCCATGCCGCCGTCACGACGTCGTTCGTGAAGCCCACGAACCACGCATCCTTCTCGTCGTTGGTGGTCCCGGTCTTGCCGGCCAGACCGGTGAGCCCGAGCTCCCGCTTCGCCTTCACGCCCGTGCCGTACTGGATGACTCCCTGGAGCAGCCACGTGGCGATCGAAGCGACCTCGGGATCCATGACTTCCTCGAAGGGCTTCGGCTCGTGCTTCTCGAGCACGTTCCCCTCCCGGTCGAGGACCTCCTCGATGTAGTAGGGCTCGACGAGCTTGCCGCCAGACGCGAACGCGGAGTACGCCCGGATCATCTCCTCCATCGTGAGGGAGGCGGACCCCAGGCCCATGCTCATGTCACATGCCCGGCACATGTACTTGTCGTCGGGTCCCAGGCGCGCGCGGTGCTGTGCGTCACTCAGGTTGGCCGGCTTCGGCGGGTAGCGATCCATGCAGATCGTGCTGCGCGGTGTCTCGCGGACCCAGGGGCAGAGCACGTCGTTGTCGGGAGTGGGAACCCAGTCCTCCGGCAGCTTGTCCAGCGGGGGCCCCCCGATGCCCAGGCGACGCCCGAAGTTGTAGATGATGTCGTCGTTCATGCCCGGGTCGGCAGCCTCGAGGATGCGGACCGTGCAGGTGTTCTTCGACTTCGCCAGCGCCTGCCGGAGCGTCATGTTGCCCTCGTAGGTGTGGCTGAAGTTCGAGGGCTTCCAGATGAAGTCGGCCGAGGTCTCGAATGCGAGGGGAGCATCGGCGATCAACGTCGCAGAGGTCACGCGCTTCGACTCGATCGCGGCAGCGTACACCAGGGGCTTGAAGGTCGAGCCGACCTGGCGCCGACCCTGAATAGCTCTGTTGAACTGCGACTTCTCGAAGGACGAGCCTCCGACCATCACCCGGATGGCTCCCGTCTCGGAGTCCATCGACATCAGCGCTGCCTCGACCTCCGGCTCTTGCCACAGGCGGGCGGCGACGTAGGGCTTGGATCCCCCGGGCGTTGCCGCGAAGAGCTTGGCGACGGACTTGTCCTTCGTCGACAGCGCCTCGACCTTCACCTGGACGACGTCGCCCGGGCGAAGAATCGCCCCGTCCCGCTTGCCGTCGCCGTCCGTGTCCCAGTTGGCGGTCAGGTCGGTGGCCTTGCGCCGTCGCCAGGAGATGTTGGTGTTGGGTGGGTAGGCCCAGCGCGCCCACGCGATGGGGATGATCGCGTCGTGTGAGCCGATGCCGGCGACC
This sequence comes from uncultured Enterobacteriaceae bacterium, assembly GCA_964393165.1. GTDB lineage: Bacteria > Myxococcota_A > UBA796 > UBA796 > DRPG01. The sequence continues at coordinate 8,824 of CAYMSU010000044.1, read as the reverse complement.
GCCCAGTTGCGCTTCACCGACAGAATCACTGCGTCGTAGACCTCGCCGACCTCCAGGACGGAGGCGGCCGGCCGCTCGTCGCGATGGGCCGGGTCGTTGCGCGCGGTCCAGTTGTCGATGTACCGGTCCTCGAGCTCCTTGCGCTTGGCGTCGATCTGGTCCTTCGGCACGGTCTCGATCGCCGATCGACGGAACCCCATCCGCTGGTCCACGTCGAACACACCGTCGTGGGCCGCCTTCTGGGCGACGACCTGCTTGGTCATGTCGCAGGTCGTCTTGACCTTCAGCCCGCCGTTGAGCACTGCCTCCTCGCCGTACTTGTCGACGAGATAGCGGCGGACGTGCTCGGTGAAGTAGGGCGCCTGCTCGAGGAACTTGTTGCTCCGCGGGATGATCTCGACCTGCTCGGCCAGCGCGGCGTCACGCTCCTCTTCGGTGATGTGCCCATTGCGAAGCATCTGGGCCAGCACGTACTCCTGTCGCGAGCGCGTCTTGTCCCAGTTCTTGTAGGGGTTGTAGGCGCTCGGGGCGGGCGGCAGCCCGGCGAGGATCGCCGCCTCCGCCAGCGTGACGTCGTCGATGTGCTTGTTGAAGAACGTACGCGCCGTGGCCTCGACGCCGTATGCCTGGTAGCCGAGGAAGATCTCGTTCAAGTACAGGTAGAGGATGTGCTCCTTGTCGTAGGCGTCTTCGATGCGCCACGACAGGATGATCTCCTTGACCTTCCGAACGATGGTCTTGTCGCGCGTAAGCAGGAAGTTTCGGGCTACCTGCTGGGTGATCGTGGAGGCACCCTGTGCCATGCGGCCTTTCAGCGCATTTCGCGCGAACGCGCGCACGATCCCCATGTAGTCGACGCCGCCGTGCCCGTAGAAGTTCGCGTCCTCCGCGCTCAGGAACGCGTGCTTGACGTGGTCCGGGATGCGCTCCATCGGCACGACGTAGCGGCGCTGCTCGTAGATCTCGCCGAGCACGACGCCGTTGACGTCCTCGAGGACGGTGACTGTCGGGGGCTCGTAGTTTCGCAGCTCGTCGACCGTCGGCAGGTCCTTCGAGAAGTACCAGTAGCTCCCACCTGCCAGCAGGAGGCCGAACAGGCCCAGCATGAAGGCTCCGCCGAGGCCAATGAGGCCGACGGACCCGATGCACCCCATCGCTCCCGCGAAGTTCCGCATCTTGGGTGGGCCGCCTCCGCTCCCGCCCGGGGCTCCGCGGCGGGGCGGGCGCCCTGGCGACGAGCGCCGGGCGCGGCCGGGCGTGGCCGCACTGCTCGGCGTGCGGGAGCGCTCGGAGGGCCCGCGCTGGCCGCGGGCGGGCTCACGCCGAGGCGCGGAGGCGCGCGGAGAGATCGCGTTGAAGTCGCCCGCCGGGGCCTGCGCAGCGGAGCGCCGACTACGCGAGGCGGCCGAGGAAGACTCCCGCGGGACGGCGGCGCGGCCGGACGGCGGCGCGGCAGCGGGCGCGCGACCCGGCGTGGGCCCGGAGGCGCTCCGGCTGTGTGCAGGGGCGGAAAAGCGGCCCCCGGCCCCGGCGGCGGCCTGCCGAGAGGAAGCTCCGACCGGAGCTTCCTCACCCGCAAAGCGTTTCCCGCGGGCGCGGAGCTGAGCGATCACCCCCTCGGGGTAGGAGACCGCGACAGACGAGGCACATCCGGGGCACAGCACCGTCGCCCCGGGGAGCGGCAGCGGCTCGTGCAGGGCCACGGGAGTCTGACAGTTCGGACAGCTAAGTTTCAGTGGCATGAAGCAGCACGTTCGCCGTTGGGGTCGATGGGACTGTAGCCCAGGCCCCCATACCGTTCCACGCAGGGGCGACGGCGGCAGGAGCGTTGGGCAGGGCGGTCGGAGATCCCTCGGGGGCTCGGGGGTCTCATCGGTCGCTCGGGAGGGGGTTGGAGCAAGGCGCCCTTCGCACGGCGGCCCGCACTCGCGGCCCGACCGACGCCGCGGGCCTTCGTTCCGTCGATCTGGGCGACCAGCACTGGTTGACTCCAGTGGATACCGAACCTAGTGTGAGTGATCGAGTACACGAGGACGCACCCGGGTCCCCCGCGCGTCCGAAGGGAGCGTGGATGCGCCGAGTCTTCAGGCCGCTTGCCGTGTTCAGCATCGCGAGCGGGGTCAGCCTGGCCGTCGCGCTGCAGCTGCTGATCAGCGGCGCCCGGGGGCACGACGGGCCGGGCGACTTCAGCACGTCTGCGTTCTTCCCCGGCTACGACCTCGAGAAGCTCGACCTCATCGACCCGACCCTCTACCACCTCGCCGAGGGCTACGTCGACCGTGGCCGCCTCGACTGGGAGGCGATGTTCGTGTCGGCCCTGGCCGCCGTAGAGCGCGAGGTCCCCGCTTGCACCTTCTCGCGTGAAGCCGGCGCCACCCTGTTGTCGGTCGAGATCGGGGAGTACCGGACGGTCCTCGAGGTGCCGCCGATCACCCGGCGGCAGGAGCTCCACGAGGAGCTGCGCAAGATCGCCACGTTGCTCGCGGAGCACCTCGACGTCGAAGACATCCCGAACCCCGACGAGGTGGAGAAGCCCTTCGCCCTGGTCGAGTACGCGCTGATCAACGGCATGTTGTCGACGCTCGACCCGCACTCGGTGCTGCTCCCGCCCGAGGATGCACGAGAGATGGACGTCGAGAACCAGGGTGCGTTCGGCGGGCTCGGCATCTCCGTCTCTGTCGACAACGAGGGCCGCGGCCTGTTGATCGAGTATCCGATGAGCGGCAAGGCCGCGGACCGAGCTGGGCTTCGCGCCGACGACCGGATCATCCGCATCGACGGCGAGTCCACCGTCAACATGACGCTCGACGACGCGGTGCGGCGCCTCCGGGGCCCGGTGGGCGCGGAGGTGGTCATCGAGGTCGTCCGTCCGGCGGTGGCGCGTCCGCTCGAGTTCACCGTCGAGCGCGAGCTGATCAGCGTGAAGGAGGTTCGTGGAGCGCTGGTCGACAACGGGGACATCGCCTACCTCAAGATCGAGGCCTTCCACGAGAAGGTGGAGCAGAACCTGCACGAGGAGCTCGCCCGGCTGACCCGGGAGGCCGGTGGTCGCCTCGGAGGACTGATCCTCGACCTGCGGGGCAACCCCGGCGGCTTCCTGAACCAGGCGGTCAAGGTCGCCGATGCCTTTCTCGAGGAGGGAGACATCGTGTCGACGGTCGACGGTGACGGTCGGCAGACCGACCACGACAGGGCGCGGCCCACCGCCCAGCCGAGGTACCCGATCGTCGTGCTGGTCGACGCGAGCTCTGCGTCGGCCTCGGAGATCGTCGCCGGAGCCTTGCGGTACAACGAGCGCGCGGTCGTCGTGGGCGAGCGGACCTTCGGCAAGGGCTCGGTCCAGAACCTCCACACCATGGTCGACAACTCGAAGCTGAAGCTCACGATCTCGCGCTACCTCACGCCGGGCAACCGCTCGATCCAGGCCGTCGGTATCCCCGCGGACATCGCGCTCGTCAGCTCGATCGTGCCCCCGCCACCCGAAGGTACCGAGGAAGCCCTGCCCATCCGGGTGTACCACCGGGATCGGGTGCGCCGAGAGGCGGATCTCGATCACTCCCTGGAGCGCAGCGACCTCTCGCCGAGCAAGCCCCAGTTCCGGGTCCGCTACGTCGAGGTGGAGGCCGAGCGCCCTCGCTTCGACGAGCTACAGCTCGACACGTTCCACGTGTCGTTCGCGCGCGACCTGCTCAAGGCGGCGGGCGGCTGGCGGCGCGCCGACGTCCTGCGGGTCGCCCACACCGTCGTGCACCGGTACGAGCGGCGCATGAACGAGCAATTCGAGCGCGCCGTGGCCAAGCACGGAATCGACTGGTCGACCGGTCCCGCGGTTGAGCCATCGGAGCTGGATCTCGACCTCTCCCTCGACCTCGGCGAGGACGAGCGGCTCCTGGCTGGCGTGCGGGAGTCGGTGGCGCTCGTCGTCACCAACCGGTCCGACCGGCCCGTGTATCGGCTGGTCGGCATCGTCGACGAGTCCGACGTGATCGGAGGAGCGGAGTTCGTGATCGGCAAGCTCGCTCCGGGGGAGACTCGTCGCTACGAGCAGCCCGCACGGCTGCCCGCGGGCTGGACGGCGGAGGAGAGCGTGCTGGCGCTCGAGCTGCGCGACGTCTCGGAGCAGCCGGTCGGCCACTGGCGCACGCGGGTGCGCGTCGACCAGCCCCCGCTGCCCCGCCTCGCCTGGCGATGGTCGGTGCAGGAGGTCGGGGGCGACGGCGACGAGCTGCCCGAGCCCGGGGAGTCGCTGCAGATCGAGCTCGAGGTCGAGAACGTCGGCGAGGGCCCGACCGTCGATCCGTTCGCAAGGCTGCGCAACCGCTCGGGTGCGGCGCTGGACCTCGTGGTGGCCACGCTCGAGCCGGGAGACCTCGAGCAAGGCTGCGAGAGCGCCAAGCAAGAGGGCTGTAGGCGGGTCCTTGCTCCAGGAGAGACGTGGTCGGGGGTCTTCGAGGTCCAACTCAACGAGGACACCCATGGGGAGCCCTACGAGGTGGAGCTCACGGTGGGCGACGCCGAGGCGTACGACCACGGTACGGTGGTTCGCAACGAGTTCGTCGGGTGGTTCTCGCAGCGCGAGCGCCTCCGCATCCGGCCCGATGCGCCGGTGCCGAGCGCGTCGTGGCGTCGGCCTCCCGAGATCCGCGTCACCCGCGGTCCCACGGCACGGGCGTCGACCGAGCGCGCCGTCCTGTCGGGAGTCGTCACCGACGACGAGGGGCTGCGCCACGTGATGGTGTTCGCCGGTGGCGACAAGGCGTTCTATGAAGGCGGCGGCCCCGACAGTGCCCTCGAGAGCCTGCCGTTCACCGCCGACGTCCAGCTCGAGCCCGGGCCCAACGTGCTCAGCGTGCTCGCAACCGACCGGCAGGGCTTCGTGAGCAGTCGCTCGGTCATCACGTGGATGGACGGGCCCGGGCTCGCGTCGTTCGACCCCTGAGCGCTCCCTGGAGATCGGACAGCCGCGCGCGCAAGCGCCGCACCTCCGAGACATAGAACGGCGGAGCTCGCCGGCCCATCAGCCGGACCTGCTTCTTGCGCATCGCCAGCTCCGTGGCGAGCTGCACGTACGTGTCGCGGTCGACCGTCGGGGGCAGCCAGCGGGAGGAGAGCCGCTGTAGCCAGCTCGCGATGATGCGCGGGTGGCTCTCGGGCATGCGGCCCGCCCGGACCTCCTCCTCGAGCTCCCGCCGGATGGTGCGGGATTCTTCCAGCAGGCACACCTGGAACACGAGGAAGACGGCGGCGACCTCGACTGGGAGCAGCACCAGGTTCGCGGTGAACAAGCCCTCGCCGCCAGTCAGCCCCGACAGGGTGATCAGGCCGTTCCACAGTGCGTGGACGCCGATCGCCAGCGTGAGCCCGGTGGTGCCCGCCAGCGCCAAGCCCTTGAGCCCCCGGAAGCGGGCGTACCCGATCGAGGCCCCCACCACCGCGGTGGCGGTGGCGTGCATGACCGCGCTGTAGAACGTCCGGATCAGGACCGTCGAGCCCCAGGTCTCGACGTCACCGGACACGCTCACGAAGTACATCAGGTTCTCGGTCATGCCGAAGCCGAGGCCCGCCGCAGCGCCGTACACGAACCCATCCGTCATGTTGTCGAAGTGGCGGTTCCACATGACGACCAGGAGGATCATGGCTTTGGCCGGCTCTTCCACGAGGGGTGCGACAAGCACGGGTCCCGCCACCGCCTGCGCCGTCAGGAGAGGCACCTCGAACACACCGAGGATCGGCAACAGCAGCGCGGTGATCACGAGGGAGACCACCATCGCGAGGCCGACCGCTCCGACGGCTCCCCAGAGGAACGTCAGCCCGAGGAGCCAAACCGGCTCGCGGTCGTAGCGGTCGAGCCACCAGATGAGGGCCAGGAACCCGAACATCGGGACACCTGCGCACAACACCGAGGCAATGGACAAGACAGCCTGCACCCGGCCTCCGACCCCGATCCCTCTTACTTCGCCGAGGAAGACCTCGCTGCGAGCCACGCTCCGGTGCAAGCCGCGACGGTGACGCCGAGGCCGGCCAGCGCGAGGCCGAGCGGGAGCTCGTCCGACGGGTCGGCGACGTCCTCCGCTCGCGTGGCGAGTGCAAAGGCCACGCCGACTCCATTGTTGACGAAGTGCGCGAGGACGGCGGGACCGATGGAGCCCGACTGCCACCGCAGAAGGCCGATGAACGCCGCCGTGGGGAGAAGAGCCACGACCTGCACGGGGTCGAAGTGGTAGACCGCGAACACCACCGTGGAGAAGGCGAACGCGGCGAGGCCGCCAGCCGCGCGCTCGGCCAGCGTGTACAAGGTGCCGCGAAAGATGATCTCTTCGAACAGCGGGGCGGTCACTCCCACTGCGAGCACCAGTGGCCACGTCTCGGCGATCGGTCCCTGTAGCGCCTCCGCGACCAGCGGCACGGTGCCCTCCCAGCTCCACCAGGACGAGAGCGCGGCTGCCATCCTGCTAGGGAACGTCCATACCGTGAGCCCCCCGACCAGCGCAGCGGCCCACCAGGCGGTAGGGGCCGGGCGCACCCCGAGGAACGCCATCAGCGAGGGCCGAGCGCCCTCCGGCCGTTGCTGCCGCGCGCGCTCCGCGATGACGACTGCGAGGGCGCCGAGGCCAGCGATCTGGACCATCGACGTCACCCCCAGGAACCCCGGGGTCATGATCTCCGTGACGAGCGCAGACGGGTCACTCGTGGCAGCGGGCGACGTGAGCGCAACCACGACGCCCGCCGAGACGCTCACGACGAGCATCCACAGGACCGTGCCGACGAAGAACACGAGGACGTAGAGGAGGAGGGCGAGCCGCTCCCCGCGATGCGGAGCTGTCCAGGCCACGAAGAGGCATAACGCCGGCGACTGCGCACGTGATACGGAAGTGGGCCCATGTTGCGGATTCGCGGTGCTCGCGAGCACAATCTGAAGGACCTCGCGCTCGAGCTTCCCCTCGATGCGCTGGTTGTGTTCTGCGGGGTGTCCGGGTCGGGGAAGTCCTCGCTCGCCTTCGACACGCTGCACCAGGAGGGCCAGCGCCGCTACCTCGAGGCGCTGTCGCTGGACCGCGCGGTCTCTGTGGCGGTTCCTCCGGCGGTCGACGCGGTGGACGGGCTGCCGCCCACCGTCGCGCTGACCCAACGCGCGGCGTCGCTGCCCGCCCGAGCCACCGTCGGCTCGGTGCTCGACGTCGACCCCGTGCTGCGCGTTCTCTTCGCCCGAGCCGGCACTCAGCACTGTCCGGTCTGCGATCGTGCGGTGGTCCCCGCTACTCACGACGAGATCGTCTCGTCGCTGGTCGTCGAAGGCGGGGACCGGCCCCGGCTCACCATCGAGGCTCCGCTTCGCGAGACCGGCGCCGGCGTGCTCGAAGAGGTGGAGCGCGCCGGATTCTCCCGGCTCCGTGTGGATGGAGCGGTGGTCCGCATCGACGAGGCGAAGCCGTCGGCGGTGCGCGACGCCCAGCAGGTCCGCATCGTGGTCGATCGAGTGAGAGCGACCGCGGATCGGCGCGACCGGATCGCCGACTCGGTGCGCTTGGCCGCCCGGGCGGGTCGCGGCGTGCTGTTCGTGCAGACCGAGGAACGGGAGCGGGTCTTCGTGGACCGGCCGCTGTGCTGGTACGACGACCTCCGGCTGCCGGACCTCGAGCCCTCGATGCTGACCCCCCAGGGCGCGCCCGGCGCATGCGAAGGATGTGACGGACTCGGCGAGACCGAGGACGGGCAGCCGTGTCCGACCTGTCGCGGCGCACGACTCTCCGCGGTCGCGCGTGCGGTCCGGTGGCGAGGGCACCGGCTGTCGGAGCTGGCGGCACTGCCCGCCCGCGGGCTGGCCGCGCGACTAGGCGAGCTCGCCGCGGACACCTCCTCGGTCGTCGAGCGCGCAACGCTCGCCGATATCCAACGTCGCCTGTCTCGCCTCCAGACTCTCTCGCTGTCGCACCTCGCGCTGGATCGGCGAGCCGACCGCATCTCCTCGAGCGAGCAGCAGCGACTCCGCCTCGCACGGCAGGTCGCGAGCCCGCTCTCCGGGGTGCTCTACGTGCTCGACGAGCCCTCCGCGGGGCTCGACGAAGACCAGGTGGGGGCGGTGATCGAGGTGTTGCGCGAGCTCGTGGCGCAGGGCAACGGGGTGATCGCCGTCGAGCACCGTCCCGCGGTTCTCGCCGCAGCCGACCACGCGGTAGAGTTCGGCCCCGGCGCGGGCACGGAGGGCGGCCGAGTGCTCTACGAGGGGCCACCGGCCGGCCTGGGTGAGCTGGATACGCCGACCGGTCGCTGGCTCAGCGGTCGCGCCGTGCTGCGCTCGCGAGACCGCCCCCGCTCGAGCGGAGCGGTCCGGCTCGCGGGGCCGTGGCGTGGTGACGAGGCTTGCCCGGAGGTGGTGCTGCCGCTTGGCCAGGTGGCCGCCCTGCATGGTCCGAGCGCAAGCGGGAAGTCCCGTGCGCTTCGGCTACTCCGCGCCGCCCTTGCCGGAGATGCGCTGCCTGCGGGCGTGTCGCTCGCTGGCGGAGAGAGCCTCACCCGGATCGCCTCTGTCGATCGCGCCGCCTCGCGCGCCGCCAGGTCGACCCCCGCGACCTACGTGGGCCTGTGGGACGTGGTGCGCACGCTTCTCGCAGCCACCCGAGAGTCCCGGATCCGAGGCTACACGCCCAGCACCTTCTCGCTCAACACGAAGGGCGGACGATGTGGTGCCTGCCGCGGCGCTGGCGAGCAGCGCGTGGACATGGGCCCGCTCCCCGACCTCATGCGCGTCTGCCCGGTGTGCGAGGGCCGGCGGTTCGAGGCCGACGTGCTCGAGGTGCGGTGGAAGGGGCTGGATCCGTCCGAG
>CAYMSU010000043.1:0-20809 GCA_964393165.1 uncultured Enterobacteriaceae bacterium | reverse complement strand
CATCCCGGTGGGCCTATGGGAGATCCGCCAGGCCCCCCGCCGCCCGCGCGCCCACGCGCGCCCACCGCACCCCCCCGGGCTCCCGCAGCAGCTGCCGGAGCAGATCGCCCAGCAGACAGGGCAGCGCGCGCGCGTCCGACACCGTGAGGTGGTGCGGGAACAAGCTCCCCACCTCCGCCCGCTCCCCGATGCCGAGCCCCACCACCACCCGACCGGCCGCCTCGAGCCGGTCCAGCGCGTGCCGACAGTCCGCGTCGTAGTCCCGCTGCCACACCGGCAGCCACCCCCTCCGCCGCCGCGCCCGCCCCTGGCGCGCGCGCGCCGCGTCCGACAGCGGCACGTACGTGCGGTCCACCATCCGACACGGGCGCCCGTCCGTGACCACGATGAGCAGGTCCGTCACGTCGTCCTCGGGCACGTGGAGCAGGCGCATCCGGTCGAGCGCGGCGGCGAGCGGCGTCTCGTCGCCGTACCGGGGCCGCGACAGCAGCGCGCGGTCCAGCCGTCCCCGGCACGCCGCGAGCGGCTCGACCAAATCCTTCAGGAGCGTGCAGCCCTCGTCGCGGACCCCGAACGCCACCACCGAGGTCGGCAACCCGAGCCGCTCCGCCGCCTCGAGCAGGAGCACCGCCGACCGCCCCAGGTGGTGCAGCGGCGCCCCCTTCATGGAGCCGCTCGTGTCGAGCGCGAGGCCCAGACGGTAGCGGCCCTCGGTCGCCTCCTCCTGCCGCTCGAAGGCGCGCAGCAGGTGGCCCGGGTCGACCTGGGCCCGCATCGCCGACCGGAGCGCGAGCCGCGGCCCCGAGCGGTGACCCATCGTCCAGCCGCTCGCGTCGTTGGGTGGAAGCACGCGCCGCAGCGCCCCCACGAGGCCCGTGATCGCCTCCGCGACCTCGGCGTGGGCCTCGTCCCAGGTGGTGGTCGGTGCCGACGCCCCCGCGCCGCGCTCGCGCCACGCCACCCAGCTCCTCGCCACGGGCGGCCGGGGCGCCTCCTCCCCGTCGAGCAGCGCCTCGTAGACGGGAAGGATCCCCTCCTCGACCTGGCGGGTCAGGATCGCCGAGCACGCCCAGGTGGTCTCGTTGCGGTAGTCGTCGCGGCCAGGCAGCGCACGCACCGCGATCTCCGCCGCGTCCCGGCACGCCTCGATGGCCTCACCCACCTCCCGGTCCTCGATCGGCCACGCCCGTCGCACGCCCATGATCTGCGCCCGAAGCCCGAGGAGGAACGACGTGGCGCGGCTCCGCGGCGCTACGGGATCGGCGACGACCCGATGCTCGAGCCCCCACACCCCGTCGGCGATGGCGGGCACGTGGCGGAGCAGGAAGCGGTGCACCCGCGCGTCCTCGAACCAGTTGAACAGATGCTCGAAGGGCCGCGCCGCCTCCGCCATCTGCTGGTCGTAGTGGCTCAACCGCACGTGCGTCGCCTCGTGCGCGATCAGCGCGAGCTGCTCGAGGTAGCTCCACGACCCCGCCTCCTCCGCGACCTCGACCACGTGGGGCCCGGGCAGGTAGGCGGTCCGCGGACCCACGCGGAGGCCGACCCAGGCATCGCCGGACAGATGACGCAGCAAGGGGAGCATGGCGTCGAGACAGAAGCGCGCGCTCATGCCGCCTCCCAGGTGGGCGACGGGATCCCGCGGGCCGCGGTCGAGGCGCCGAGCAGGCCCTCGGCCACGAGGAGGTTGCGGACGGCCTCTCGGTCGCTGCCGGGGTCGAACGGGTGGAGGAAGTGCAGCTGGAGCGCTCGCTCGAAGCGAGACGACAGCTCGGTCCTGCCTTGCGCGAGGGCGGCCGCGACCTCGGCGTCGAGATCGCGCATGAAGGCCGCCAGCTGCCGCCGGCCGAACGTGTACCCGCTCGGTCGGTCCCGCCCGAGGAGGCCGATGCGGCAGTGCTCGGCGATCGAGGCGGCGACCTTGACGAGCGCGTCGAGCTTGGGCCCGAGCGCCCGGCACCGGGAGACGTGGGGGCACAAGCGCGCATCGCGACGGAGCCGGGGGAGTCGGTAGGTCCCCTCCAGCGTGAAGTCGGGGTCGTCGAGCCGCAAGGTGCCGGTGGCGCGCCCGTACACCCAGTGGCTCATCGCGGCCTGCAGGCTCGCCAGATCGGCGGGCGGCTGGCGGAAGTGCACGAAGCGGTCCGAGAACGCCGGCGAGAGCGGCCGACGCCCGGCGTGGCCCTCCGGGTTCTGGGTGGCCACCACCCGAAAGTGGGGATGAGGCTCCAGCACCCGGCCGTCTCGCTCGACGAGGCGCAGCGACGCCGACGCCTCCAACATGGACAGGGCGCGGTCGAGGATCCCGGCGGACGCGAGGTTCGCCTCGTCCAGGATCAACAGGTGGCCCTCGACGAAGGCGCGGGTGGCCGGACCGTCGGTCCACCGCCACTGACCAGCTCCGCTCGGATCTGGCTGGAAGGCACCCAGGAACTGGTCTTCCCGGACGTTGGTGCTCAGGTTGATCCGGGTCACGGGGAGCCCGAGGAGCAGCCCGGCGTAGGTGGCGACGGTGGTCTTCGAGGTCGCGGGCTCTCCCTCGATGAGCAGGGGCTGGTTGCGCGCGAGGGCGATCGTGACGCGCGCCAGGATCCGCGCGGTGTCCGGATCCATGGCGAGCATCCGCGCGAGCGTGCGGCGGTGGTGGATGCGGCGGTCCGCACCCGGGGGGGCCTCGCCGAACGCCTCCACGTCGGTGGACAGCGCGGGCCCCAGCTTGTCGAAGACGTCGTCGCCGACGCGGAGTCGGGGACCGTGCCGCGGCGTGGGCGGCAGATGCTCGAGGAATGTTCGGGTGTGCATGTGGACCTCCGTCGGCCGCGCGAACGTGCGCGGAGCTGACCTCGGGTGCACCCGCCGTGCCGGCTCCTCCTACGTGACAACCTCCACTCTCGGGCATCTGGCGAGGGGCGCCCACGGGCGCGCGCTCGCGTCCGCTGCGCGCCCACTTCCCGCCTCCCGCGCGCGGTTACCTTTCCCGCAAGCCGGAGATTGCATGTCCGATGAGGTAGAGCTCGCCATCCAGGGCGACGTCGCGTTCGTCCAGCTCGCCCGCCCCCAGCGGGCCAACGCGCTGCGACTGTCCATGTTCGAGGACCTCCGGCGCACCATCCTGCGCCTCTCCGACAGCCCGCCCGCCTTCGTCGTGCTCTCCGGCGAGGGCGAGCACTTCTGCGCCGGCCTCGACCTCGGGGCCGACGGGGGCTTCCGCGAGGCCATGCAGACCATGATCGACAACCAGGATGCCTACCGCGTGCAGGAGCTCGTCTCGAAGCTCAAGGGCATCCTCGATGCGATCACCCGGCTCCCCTGCGTCATCGTCGCGGCCATCGAGGGGCAGTGCCACGGCGCCGGACTCGAGCTCGCGCTCACCGCCGACCTCCGCGTCGCGTCCGCCTCCGCCACCCTCGGCCTGCCCGGCGTGCGCGACGGGCTGTTCACGGGCCTCGGCGGGCTCGCGGCGCTGTCCGTCCTCCTCGGCACCACCACCGCGTCGAGCCTCGCGATGACCGGGCAGTGCGTCGATGCCGACCGCGCCTACCAGATGGGCCTCGTGCAGCGCACGTGCGAGGCGGGCGCCGCCCGGGCCACCGCGCTGGACCTCGTCGCCGAGCTCCAGCAGCTCAGCCCCACCGCGCGGCTGCAGATCCAGTGGGCCATGCGCGGCATCCAGGGCCGCCTCATGGAAGGCCTCGCCGAGCACGAGAAGCAGGGCGCGGCGAGAACGTGGATCCAGGGCGACTGGCGGTCCGTCTCCTGATCCGCTAAGCCCACGCCTCCACGTGGGTGTCCATGCTGGCTCCTTCCCCCCTGTGGGCGCGGATCCTCGCCACCGTCGTCGCGGCCGCCACGCTGTCGCTGCTGTCCCCGCCACCCAACTGGCACGGGCTCCACTGGGTCGCCTACCTGCCCATGTTCTGGGCCCTGCGGCCCGACACCCCGCGCGAGAACCGCTGGCTCGCCTGGCTCTACGGCACCGTCGGCGTCGGGCTGCTGTTCCGCTGGATCGCCGAGACCATCACCATCTTCAGCCCCGCCATCCCGTCGGTCGGCGCCTACGGCGTGCTGCTGATCTTCGCCGGAGTGTACGGCGCCGTCTACGTGCTCCTGTGGCCCATGGTCCACCCCCTGCGCGCGCGCCTCGGCCGCGCCTGGGTGTTCGCCTTCCCCGCGCTCATGGTCGCGCTCGAGTGGCTGTCGACCTACTTCGTGCTCTTCCCCTACCACCACGGCGTGAGCCAGTACCGGTTCCCCTTCACGTGGCAGCTCGCCTCGATCACCGGCGTCTGGGGCGTGACCTACCTCGTGGTCCTCGTCAACGCCGCGCTCGCGGAGTGGATGTACAGCGCAGCCGAGGGCAAGCCCGCCCCCCAGCGCCAGCTCGCCACCGTGGGCGCCGTGCTCGCGGGGGTCGTGCTCTTCGGCGCGTGGCGCTACGAGCGCGTGGAGCAGGCCCTGCGCGCCGGCGACAGCATGACCGTCGCCCAGATGCAGTCCGACAAGGGAATGCAGTACCGCATGAGCCACCCGCGGCGCGAGGAGTTCGACTCCTGGCTCGCCCAGACGAAGGCCGCGCCCCCCGGCACCGATCTCGCGGTCTGGCCCGAGGGCGCCTGCCCCTACGACCTCGATCGCGAGAGCACGGAGGGCCGGCCCAACCGCGCCCGCGATCTGCTGGCCGACGTGGCCCGAGACCAGGGCCTCGAGCTCGTGGTCGGCGGGGGCAGCGCCACCCGTCGCCGCATCCCGGGCACCGACGAGACGGAGTTCGTCGTGTTCAACTCGGTCTTCCACTTCACGAAGGACGGCGAGGTCTCCGCCAAGTACGACAAGATGGTGCCGCTGCCGTTCGGCGAGTACCTGCCGTTCGGCGACACGTTCCCGAAGCTCCGCCGCTCCCTCGGCATCGGCAACTTCGCGGCCGGCGAGGTCCCGGTCGTCTTCGAGGGCGGCAAGGCCCGCATGGCCTCGCCCATCTGCTACGAGGCGATCCTCACCCGGGTGTGTCGGCGCTTCGACGATCCTGACGTCTTCGTGACGATCACGAACGACGCGTGGTTCGGCGACACCGCCTCGCCGCACCAGCACGCCATGCTCGCCGCGATCCGTGCGATCGAGCTCGGGATCCCGGTGTATCGCTCGGCCTACACGGGGGTGTCGATGGTGATCGAGCCCCACGGCGCGATCCTCTACGAGACGGAGCCGTTCGACGAGGTCTCGCGCGTGGTGGAGGTCCGCAACACCCGGATCCACACACTCTACGCCACCTTCGGCGACTGGTTCGTGGTGGCCTGCCTGCTCGGCCTGGCGGGCGCGTGGTGGACCACCCGCGAGCAAGCCCCGAGCGGCGCTGCCTGATCCGCCCCCATGCACCCGCCCCGCGAGCTCCTCACGGGACAAAGGGCCCCCCTCGGGGGCGGGTGTGGAGGTGGGCTCGGCCTGACGCCGAGACAATCCGTGGGATTAGCGAATCGGCAAGGTACCGGCAAACTTGTGGGCGATGCGCCACGCGCGGGGGGGATCTCCTGACGTGTCGATCCGGCGTCCTGTCTTGACACACGGAATCAGACCGCCGTATTGTGAGTCTTAGCTGACGAAGCTTTTGAGACAGCCTCCCTCGCCGGCACTTCACCCAGCAAAGCTCTTGCGTCTCCTCCATCTCTAGCGGTGGGTACGGGCGGGGGGGGCTCTCGAGAGCCCACGGGGAATCCTTGGCAGACGTGACTTCGGCAGATCAAGTCAGCCACATCGTCTGGCACGGCTCCCACCTCGACCTGCTCGACCAGCGGCGGCTTCCCGCCGAGGTCGAGTACGTGCGGTGCTCCACCGCCACGGATGCGGCGCGGGCGATCCGCGACATGGTGGTGCGCGGGGCCCCGGCCATCGGCATCACCGCGGCCTACGGCATGGCCATGGCCGCCGAGCGGGGGGGCGATCTCGAGGAGGCGGCCGAGGTCCTGAAGGCGGCTCGGCCCACGGCCGTGAACCTGGCCTGGGCGGTCGACCGCATGCGGGCGCTGCCGCCCGAGGAAGTGCGCGCGGCCGCCGAGGCGCTGCACGCGGAAGACGTGGCGATCAACCAGGCGATCGGTCGCCACGGGGCCGAGGGCCTGAAGCCGGGGGCCCGGCTGTACACCCACTGCAACACCGGGGCGCTCGCCACCGGGGGCTACGGCACCGCGCTCGGCATCGTGCGGGCGGCGCATGCGCAGGGCAAGCTCGAGCGGGTCTACGCCGGGGAAACGCGGCCGTACCTCCAGGGCGCGCGGCTCACCGCCTGGGAGTGTCAGCAGGAGGGCATTCCCTGCACCCTCGTCACCGACTCGACCGCCGCCTCGCTGATGGCCGAGGGCAAGGTCGATGCCGTGGTGGTGGGCGCCGATCGGGTGGCCGCGAACGGCGACGTGGCGAACAAGATCGGCACCCTCGGCCTCGCGGTGCTGGCCAAGCACTACGGCGTGCCGTTCCTCGTGGCCGTGCCGAAGTCCACGCTCGACGCACACACGCCCGACGGCGCGGCCATCCCCATCGAGCAGCGCGATCCGTCGGAGGTCCGCGGCTGGCGAGACACCCAGTGGGCCGCCGAGGTCGACGTGCACAACCCCGCGTTCGACGTCACCCCGGCAGCGCTCGTGACCGCCTGGATCACCGAGGATGGCGCATGGCAGCCGGAGCCACGCTAAGATAGCCATTGGCTGCTGGAGTCGTGATGTCCCTGGTCCCCGGACCCTTCGAGCTCGTCCTCATTCTCGTCGTCGTGCTGATCTTGTTCGGCGCGGGGCGGCTGCCGCAGGTCTTCGAGTCCTTCGGCAAGGGCATCAAGGCCTTCCGCCAGGCGGCGAACGAGGCGAAAGACGATGATGCCATCGAGCTCTCGGAGAAGCGCGAGCTCGACGATGGCCAGCGCCCCGGCGTGGGCCCGAGCGAGGGCACGAGCGACTCGTCCCGGGTGGCCGAGGCCGAGGAAGTGAAGTCCAACACGTCGGCGTGAGCCCATGGCGGTCCCGCCGGGGCGCCTGTCGATCGTCTCGCTGATCCTCGCACCTGTGCTCACGCCGCTGCTCGGCTGCGCGCCCGAAGCCGCGCCTGCGCCGGCTCCCGTCAACGTCGTCCTGATCGTCGCCGACGACCTCGGGTGGTCGGAGACCGACGTGAACGTGCCGGGCAGCATCCCCACCCCGGCCCTGGGCCGCCTGGCCGACGAGGGCGTGCGCTTCACCTCCGCCTACGCGCTGGCCCCGATCTGCGGCCCCTCCCGGGCCGCGCTCGTCACCGGCCGGTACCCCCAGCGGTTCGGCTTCGAGCACAACCCCCGGTCCGACGGCGACGGCTTGCCGGCCGACGTCCCCACCCTCGCCGAGGAGATGGCCGCGGCCGGCTACGCCACCGGCCTCGTCGGCAAGTGGCACCTCGGGATCGACGACGCGCAGTACCCCACCCAGCGGGGCTACGGCGCGTTCTTCGGGATCCTGGGGGGCCAGACGTCCTACGCGGATCCGCTGCGCGAAGACATCGTGACCCACCGGCTGCCCCCCGTGGTGTGGAACTCGGGCCAGGAGACGTCGTTCGGTCCGGGCCCGCGGGACCAGGACCGCCTGGTGCTGACCGGCCCCGACCGCCAGATCGTGCGCAACGAAGACGAGTACCTGACCGACGCGCTCACCGACCAGGCCCTCGCCTTCGTCGATCGCCACCAGGCGCGGCCGTTCTTCCTGCACCTGTCGTACACCGCGCCCCACGTCCCGCTGCAGGCGCCGCGCGAGCTCGTCGAGGCGTTCGCGTTCGTCGAGGATCCGGTGCTGCGGATCTACTGGGCGATGGTGGCGTCCTTGGACGCGGGCATCGGTCGGCTGCTCGACGGCCTCGACGCCCGCGGCCTCACCGAGACCACGCTGGTGATCTTCCTGTCGGACAACGGCTGCGCCCACTACACGGGGCTGTGCGCGTGCGAGCCGCTGCGGGGCGGCAAGGGCAGCCTGCTCGAGGGCGGCGTGCGGGTGCCGTTCCTCGTCCGGTGGCCGGGCGAGCTCGAGCCGGGCACCGTGCACGACGGGGTGGTGAGCGCCCTCGACGTGCTCCCCACGGCGCTCGCGGCGGCCGGTCGCCCAGCCCCCGGCGCCGACGGCGAGGATCTCCGCGCGGTGCTGGCCGACGGCGAGGAGCGGGCGGTCTACTTCCGCTCCGTGAACCAGCGCGCGATGCGGCGGGGGGCGCACAAGCTGTGGGCGTCCCCGATCGACGGGATCCAGCGGATGTACGACCTGGGCGACGACCCGGGCGAGGCCCGGGATCTGGCCGAGGCGCGGCCGGGGCGGTTCGAGGCCCTGGTCGACGACTACGTCGCGTGGAGCGAGGAGCTCGCGGAGCCCGCCTGGCCGGTCAGCGATCGCCTGACGGGCGAGCAGTGCGGGGATGTCTTCACGATCGTGCGGTGAGCCCCCGCGCCGGGTGCCACTCGGGTAGAGTCGGGGCCCGCACCCCGCTCACGGCCTCGGGAGCTCCGCACCCATGCTGTCCCTGCTGATCGCCCTGCTCGTCACGATCACGCTCACCACCCCCGCCGCGCGCGCCGACAGCCGGCCCAGCGTGTGCGTGATGTACTTCCAGAACAACACCGGCGACCCCGCGCTCGATCCGCTCCAGAAGGGCCTCGCGGACATGCTGGTCACCGACCTGGCGGGCGCACCGGGGCTCCGGGTGGTCGAGCGCGCCCGCCTCGAGGAGGTGATCGCCGAGCTGAACCTCCAGCGCTCCCAGTACGTCGACCCGGCCACCGTGGGACAGATCGGCAAGATCGTGGGCGCCGCGAACATGGTCACCGGCTCGGTGGCCGCCCTCGAGCCCAAGATCCGCATCGACGTGCGCATGGTCAGCGTGACCACCGGCGAGGTGCTCGTCGCCGACAAGGTCGTGGGCGACAAGGATCGCTTCTTCGAGCTCCAGGAGGCGCTCGCCTCGCGGTTCGTCGGCGCCCTGGGGTCGTCGCTGGGGGCCTCGCGCACGGGGCGCGTCGAGCAGCTCTCCACCGTGCTGCAGTACTCGCGCGCCCTCGAGCTGGCGGATCGAGGGCAGCTCGAGGCCGCGTCGAAGGAGTTCCGCGAGGTCGTCACCGCGGCCCCCACGTTCTCGCTCGCCGGGCAGCGCTACGCGGAGGTGCTCAAGCGGCTCCGCGAGGCCAAGGCCAAGCGCGAGGCGTCCCTCGGCCAGGCCGACGTCGAGCTGTTCGCGAAGGCCGAGCGGATCATCGGGGAGCTCGAGCCGCAGGTCCTCGCCTTCACCGAGGAGACCGCCGATCAGCGCGCGCTCGATCGGCTGGTGTCCTACCGGATCCTCCGCGGCAACCTGATCCTCGGTCGCCTGATGCGCCGCGCGGGCGGGCGCCCCGGCGAGGAGGACTCCGTGCGGGTGCCCGCCGAGGCGCGCAAAGACGTGATGAAGCTCGTCGAGGAGTACTTCGACAACCAGCAGGCGATCCTCGCCGCCTACGCCCAGGGCCGCGCCGTCGGGCTCGACGCGAACGACGGAGGCACCGCCGACCGCGACGATCGGGAGCGCGCGGAGCGCATGGGCCTCGGCGACGACGCCGACGAGACCACCTTCGCCGAGGAGCAGCTCACCGAGCGCAACCTCGGCCTGTTCCTGTGCGTCGGCAACCCTGGCTTCTGGACCTCCGTCGACCTCGAGCTGTCCCCGGCCCCCGCAGAGATGGATGCCCGGTGGATGCGAGAGGCCACCACGCTCTTCGACCAGGCGCTGGCCCACGTCGAGAAGTACGAGACGAACTACCTCGAGCGCGAGACCATCCGCACCCTCACCGAGTACGGCAACTGCCTGAGCGCGCGGGGCCAGAAGATGCAGGCGGTGGCTCGCTGGCAGCAGATCCTCGACACCTACCCCACGACCGAGCAGTTCGACGACGTAGAGAAGCGGATCCGGACGGTGCTCGAGGCCCTCTGACGCGCGGCCCCCGCACCCGCCGACGCGAGGTCGGTCAGTCGCGCCGCGGCCGGGCCGGGGTCGCCGCGCGGACCCTGGCCGCCAGCGTCTCCGCTCGGCGCTGGAGCTCCAGGAACGCACCGCCCCCGCTCGCCGCCACCGCCGCGATGGCCCGCGCCTCCCGGGCCACCTCGTCGGTGTACGCCTCGATCGTCGCGTGGGCTTCCACCAGGTACGCCAGCTGCCGGCGCAGCGCGAGCTCGTCGACCACCACCGCCGCCAGATCCGCCAGCAGCTGCCGCTGTGTGGGGTCCAGCTCCCGCGGCACGCGGTCGATCACGCACAGCGTGCCGAGCCGCACGTGCGGCTGCAGGATCAGCGGCGCCCCCGCGTAGAACCGGATGCCCAGATCCCCGGTGACCAGCGGGTTGTGCGCGAACCGCGGATCCTCGCGCGCGTCCGGGACCACCATCACCCCATCGTCCAGGATCGCGTGGGCGCAGAACGCCACCTCGCGCGCCGTCTGGGTCGCCTCGAGCCCCGTGCGGGCCTTGAACCACTGCCGGTCGTGGTCGACGAGCGACACGAGCGCGATCGGGGCGTCCAGGATCGCGCTCGCCAGGCGCGTCACCCGGTCGAAGCGCTCCTCCGGCGCCGTGTCCAGGATGTCGAGATCGCGCAGGAGCGCGAGACGAACCGCTTCGTTGCTCGGCGTCGGCGCAGCCTGCGCGGCGGGCCCGGGCTCGGACAGTCCCAAGACGCACTCCCATGGCAGGATCCCGTCATCGGCCCGCCGCAGGGCGGCGTTGAGGGCCGCCGCGACCCTACGCGCGCCAGGGCGAGCGGTCCTCGCTGTAGGTGTAGTGCAGGAACAGCATCACCGCGGTCACGTTGGCGAACACGTGCCACAGCGCGTGGGCGTGCAGCGCCGAGCCCTCCTCGTGGAACGCGCCGCCGGAGCCCGCGCTGCAGAGCGGATCTCCGGCCGAATAAGACAGCCCCCAGAACACGAAGGCGAGGCCCAGCGAGCCGAGGCCAATCCAGAAGAAGGCATCGGTGCCCCGCACCTTCCGCCGAGAATACGAGAAGCCGACCGCGACGATCTCGGCGGTGCCGTACAGCAGCCCCGGCACCATCACGAGGTAGGCCGCTCCACCGCTCAGGCTGATCGAAGGCACGGCCAGGAGCAGCGCGAGCTTGAGCCCCAGCTGGACCACGAAGATCAGCGGGAACATCACGTACTCGACGCCACCGTAGCGCAGCCACGGCGCGAGCCCGTGGCGGCGGTCGAGCAGGCGCGTCGTGAGCCAGTACGTGGTCAGGAAGTCCGTGAACAGCCAGATCGACATCTGATCCAGCACGCCCCCCCACCACGTCACCGACGCGTGGAAGAACATGCTCCCGGGCCCCATGAACGCGATGATCGTGCCGAACAGCCCGGGGTAGAAGGTGTCGCTGCCCATGCGCCCGAAGCGCACGGAGTCGCCGTAGGCCGGCAGCGAGCCGCCCGCGCGGCGCAGGCCCACCCAGAGGAGCAACCCGAGGCCGGCGAGCATCGGCACGAGGTTCGACCAGGTGTTGAAGGGCTGCCGCACGCCCGGCGCGCGGTCGATCGCCTCCTGCAGGTCGTAGGCCTCGCAGTAGCAGTCGTGCGGCCGCAGCGCGGCGAGGGTGGGCCCCTCCTGCGACGCGACGAACACGGCCTCCCGCTCCTCCTCCGTGAGCTTGGTCTGCAGCGGGTCGGGCAGCGATGGAGCCGCCGGATCGCTGGCCTCGTACGGCGCGTTGGTGGCCGGATCGTAGACCACGACGCAGACGTCGGCCGGGCCGAGCCAGCCCCACCCCGCGAGGCTCGAGATGATGAGCACGAGCAGGGCGACGAGCATGATCCCGGCGCCCACCCACAGCTCCACGAAGTTCCGCAGCACGGTGCCCCTCTCGGCGAGGGGCCACCCTACCCCTGGCCGCCGACGACCTCCACCACGTCGACGCCGCCCAGGTGCTGGACCAACGCCGCAGGCGTGGCCGGCTCGCCGGGCGCCGGGCGCACGACCGCGAGATCCCCGGCGCACCCGACGGCCAGCCGCCCGAGCGACGGCTCCGCCAGGGCTCGCGCGGCCCGGGCGGTGATCCCGAGCAGCGCCTCCTCGACGGTCAGCCGCAGCGCGACGCAGGCCAGGGTGGCCGCCGCCCACAGGTCGTGGACGGGCGAGGTGCCCGGGTTGAGGTCGGTGGCGACGGCCATCGGCACGCCGGCCTCCCGCAGCCGATCCACCGGAGGCGGCCGGTCCCCGAGGTAGAGCATGGCGCCGGGGAGCATGCCCGCCACCGTGCCGGCCCGCGCCATCGCCTCGATCCCCGCGTCGTCGAGCTGCTCGAGGTGATCGGCCGAGCGCGCGCCCAGCTCGGCGGCCATCGCCGCCGCGCCGGTGTGCGTGATCTGCTCGGCGTGGATCCGCAGGTGCAGCCCCGCCGCGCGGCCCGCGGTGAGGATCTCGCGCCCCTCGTCGACCGTGAACGCCCCGCGGTCGACGTACACGTCGATCGCGTGGGCCAGCGGCGCCACCGCGGGGAGCTGCTCCTCGATCACCTGCCGGACGTAGGCCGACCGATCTCCCCGGTGCTCGGCGGGGATCGTGTGGGCTCCGAGGAACGTGGGCCGCACCCGGACCCCCGCCCGCGCGCCCGCGGCCACCGCCGCCTGCAGGAGCCGCTGCTCGGAGGCCGGGGTGAGGCCGTAGCCCGACTTGATCTCGACCGTGGTGCAGCCGCGCGCGCGCAACCGCCGCAGCCGGGCCGCCGCCAGCGCGGTGAGCGCCTCGAGCGACGCCTCCCGCGTGGCGCGGACCGTCGACAGGATGCCCCCGCCCGCCTCGAGGATCTCGCTGTAGGGCTCGCCCGCGAGGCGGCGCAGGAACTCGTCGGCCCGAGACCCTGCCCACACGGCGTGGGTGTGGCAGTCGACGAGCCCGGGCAGGCCGATGCACCCCGGCCACGACCGGACCTCGGGCGCGTCGGGCGCGTCGCGGGACGGGCCCACCCACGCGACCCTGCCGCCGACGAGGGCCACCGCACCGTCCTCGACCAGTCCGAGCGGCCCCTCGCCCACCGCCGGATCCATCGTGAGGAGGAGCGCCAGGTCGCGGACGACGACGTCCACCCGCTACAGCTCCGCGCCCGGCGGGATCACCGCGTTCTTGCGCACGATCACGATCCCGTCGCGCACGCACCAGTCGTCGTGCGTCTCGTCGGGCCGCTCCACGTCACCGTGGATCTTGGCGCCGGCCCCGATGCGGGCGTTCTTGTCGACGATCGCCTCGCGGAGCGAGGCGCCCTCGCCGACGCCGAGGGGCACCCGGCCCTCCTCGAGCACCTTCTGGCGATCCTCGTTCAGCTCGTAGTAGTCCGCGCCCATCACGATGCTGTTGCGGATCACGGACTTCGAGAGCAACCACGACCGCTGGCCCACGATCGAGCGCTCCACGGTGGCATGGTCGAGCAGGCAGCCCTCCGACACGAGCGAGTGGTCGATCTGGGCGTTGCGGTAGACCGTGGGCGGGAGGAACCTCGCCCGCGTGTAGATCGGCTCGTCGGGCACGTAGAACCGGAACTGCGGATCGTCGTTGGTCAGCTTGAGGTTCGCCTCGTAGAACGCCCGGATGGTGCCGATGTCTTCCCAGTAGTCGTCGAACAGGTAGGCCGCGACGGTGTGGGTGTGGATCGCCGCGGGCAGAATGTCGCCGCCGAAGTCGATGAACTCCTCGTTGTCGAGCAGCTCCTCGAGCACGTCGGCCCGGAACACGTACACGCCCATCGACGCGAGGTAGTCCTGGTCGGTGCCCCAGGCCTTCTTCAGCTTTCGCGGGAGCCTGTAGTCGCTGATGTCGCGGTCGTCGGCCGGCTTCTCGAGGAACCCGGTGACGAGGCCCTCCGGAGACGGGCACAGCACACCGAAGCCGTGGCACTCTGCGCGGGTGACCGGGATCGCCGCGACCGTGATGTCGGCCGAGACCTCGTCGTGGTAGGCGACCATCTGGTCGTACCGCATTCGGTACAGGTGGTCTCCCGAAAGGATGACCACGTTATCCACCCCCTCCCGCACGAAGCGGTGGAGGTGCTTGCGCACCGCATCGGCGGTGCCCTGGAACCAGTCCCCGCTGCGCTCGGTCTGCTCGGCCGCGAGGATCTCGACGAATCCCTGGCTGAACATGTCGAAGCGATAGGTCCGGGCCACGTGGGCGTTCAACGACGCGCTGTTGAACTGGGTGAGCACGAAGACCTCGCGCAGCCCACTGTTGATCGCATTCGACAGGGGAATGTCGATCAGGCGGTACTTGCCGCCCAGCGGCACGGCGGGCTTCGCGCGCTCCGCCGTGAGGGGGAACAGCCGGGTGCCCCGACCTCCCCCGAGCACCACCGTGACGGTCCTGGCTCTGGCCACACGCTCCCCCGAGTTGCTCTGACCCCGTGCCAGGGTATCTCGTGGCAGTGACGATGCGGAAACGAGCCCTCGGGTGCGCCTGTCTCGCCCTGCTCGCATCAGGGTGCACGGGCCTGTGTCAGGGGCCGGGATGCGAGTCGTCCTTCGGGGCCGCGCAGCTCTTCTGGTTCACCGCGCCCTTGCCCGACGCGCCGCTCCAGGTGCCGAGCGCGGCCGCCCGGCCTCGGTGGCGGGGCAGCGCGGAGCTCGACGAGGGCTCGAACTGGTCCGCCGCGTTCGTCGGCGCGCAGGTCGCGATCGGGCAGCCCGAGGCGCAGCGGGTCGCGGTGGTCGACCCAGCGGCGGGCCCGGCGGTCGATCCGGTCCACACCTACTTCGGCGGACCGCGGTTCGGCGCCTCCCTGTGGGTCGAGCCGCGCGGTCCGCAGCGGTTCTTGTGGGTCGGGGCGCCAGGCGAGGACCGGTCTCGGGGAGCCGTCTACGTCTTCGCGGAGGCCCCGGAGGGCGACGCGGAGCCCGAGCTCGTGCTGGAGGGAGCGAGCAGCGAGGACCAGGTGGGGCTGTCGATCGTGGGCTGCCCCGACTACACCGGCGACGGCGTCCCGGAGGTCCTGCTCGGGGTCCCCTTCCTCAATCCGCCGGAGGACGGCGCGCCGAGGCTGGCCGGCGGCGTCCTGGTGGTCCAGTCGGAGCTGCGCGAGGGGATCGAGGGGCGGGTCGCCGCGGCGAGCGCCGGGGTCACGTGGACGGGCGAGGCCACCGGCGACGGCGCGGGCACGGCCCTCGCCTGCGACGAGCAGAACATCTACGTCGGGGCCCCCTGGGCGGACCGCGCGCGGGGGGTGGTCTACGTGATCCCGGCGGTCCCGCTTCCCGCGTCGGGGGCGCTGACCGAGGTCGCGGGGCAGATCCTGGAGGGGCGCCAGCGCCAGGACTGGTTCGGCGCGTCGCTCGCGTCGCTGGGGGGATCGGCCGAGGGGAGTCCCACCCTCGCGCTCGCCGTGGGGGCGCCCGGTCGTGGCGACGGGGTGGGCGCGGCCGAGCTGTTCGACGTGGGCAGCACGCTCACGTTCGCGGCCGACGTGTTGCCCCAGGCGGGGCGCGAGGTGCCCGACCACTTCGCGCGGGCGCTCTACGCCGCGGACCTCGACGGGGACAGCCTGGACGACCTGCTGGTGGGAAGCCCGGACTTCCGCGCGGGCGGCGAGGCGTTCGATGCAGGCCGGCTCGACGTCTGGTCGGGGGTCACGCCGTGGCCCGGGTCGCTGGGCAGCGCCGAGCGGGCGCACGCGCTGGTGGGCTCGGAGCCGTTCCGGCGGGTGGGTCGCCAGGTGCACGTCGGAGATCCGGACGGCGACGGGCTCGCGGATCTGCTGGTGCCCACGCGCGCGCCCTCGGAGTGACCGGTCTGAAAGAGACAGGATGGGCGCTGCGCTTGGCGCTCGGCCCGCGCTTCGCGACTGGCCGAGGGGGGGCGGGGGGCAAGCGCAGGCGGGGGCCCGACCCTCGCCGCGCCGCCGAGGAACCGTACGGTCCCGCGACAGCGGGGGCCTGCCACCGGTACAGTGCGGGCGGGCACGGGAGGTGAGCATGCGGGCGACGATCACGTGGGGGTGCCTGGCCGCCCTCGGCTGCGGCCAGCCGTGCCCCACCCGGCCGCTCGCGGAGAGCAGCTACTGCAGCGACGACGGCTGCACGCGCCTGTCCGAGCTGTCCATGGGCTGCATCGGCAGCCACACCGAGCAGGAGTGCGACGTGGGCGGCGCCACGTTCGTCGTGACCGGCGGCGACGACGCCGCCCGCCTGTACTTCGACCCCGACCGCGGCACCCTGGTCGCGGTGCAGGAGCTCGATCCGCTCCAGCGCGAGGTGGCCGACGTCGCGTCGTGCGAGGCGTCGACCTGGTTCGGCGAGGATCTCACCGGCTGCACGCTGGCCGGCGACGCCACGACGGTGCCTTGCGACGGCATCACCGAGTAGCCCCGGCCCCTCCGACTGCACGGCGCGCACGGGCCTCCTGACGCAGGTGCACTCGGCGCAGGCCCCGGCCCGGCGTACGACAGGAGCGTACCGGCCGGGAGGAGCCATGCAGACCCTGCAGCGCCACATCTTCCTCGTCGACGGCCTCGGGGCGGTCGCGTCCACGATCAGTCCCCTCGTCGTCGTGCCCCTGCTCGAGCCCTGGATCGGGCTGCCGCTGTCGATCAGCTGGGTGCTCGCGGTGCCCGCCGCGGTGTTCGCCGTCTACTCGCTCACCGCGTGGTCCCGGGGCGCCCCCGTCGCGCCCTGGCTGCTGCCGATCATGGCCGGCAATCTCGGCTTCTGCCTCTTCCTCCCCGTGTACCTCGCCCCGCACGCCGAGCGGCTCACGCCGCTCGGCGTGGCCTGGTTCGTGGTCGAGATCCTGATCATCCTGTCGGTGGTCGGGCTCGAGGCGGCGGTCTGGTGGCGCGCCCGTCAGGCCTGACAGGAGCCTGGCCCGCCGACCTCTGCCTCGACCACCGACGCGATCCGGCGCCGGAGCGCCCGGTGCCGGGGCTGCGTGGTGTGGCGCGGGTGCCACATCAGCTGCATCGCCATCGGCGGCACGGCCACCGGAGGCGGGTGCTGCACGAGATCCGGCCCCAGCGTGGGCAGGATCTCCGAGGGCACCAGCGCGAGCAGATCCGTCTCGCGGACCACGCGCAGGCCCGCCCCGAAGGTGGAGACCGTGCAGGCCACCCGGCGCCAGACCCCCACGGGCTCCAGCAGGTCGTCCATGAACCCGCGCGCGCCGCCGTCCGCGCTCATGATCACGTGCCGCGCCGCGGCGTAGGCCGCCAGATCCAGTGGCCGGTCCCAGAACGCAGGCGCGCCCACCACCACGAACCGGCGGTCGTACACCGGCGTGTGCACCACGTCGGTGAGATCGGGCCACCGCTCCGGCGGGAGGATCCCGCGCAAGTCCGGCCCCAGCGCCAGGTGGAGCAGGTCGCGCTCGGCGAGCTCGCCCGCGCGGAGCGTCAGCTCGCGGACCTGGAGGTCCAGACCGGGCGCGGCCTCCTGGAGATCCGCCACGATCGCGGGCAGCAGGGCCTCCTGCAGCTCCGGACCGAGCGCGAGCACGAAGTCGCCCTCGGCCTCCGCGAGGTGAAACGGCACCGGGGCCCGGAAGACCGCCCGGGCGGCCTCCACCGCCGCGACCGCGGGCCCTGCGAGCTGCTGCGCGCGCTCGGTGGGGGTGAGCCCGTTGCCCGCGCGCACGAGCAGCGGATCGTCGAGCGCTTCGCGCAGGCGCTGCAGCGCGCGGCTGGTGGCCGAGGGCGACAGGCCCAGATCGTCGGCCGCCTCCGCGACGCTCTGGCGCGCGAGCACCCGCTCGAGGACCAGCAAGAGGTTGAGATCGACGTCCCCGTAGCGAATGGGGGCCTCCCGCGGGAGGAGGATCGGCCGTCCCCCGCGCGCTTCCTCTCTATGTTCGTCTCCCCGCGGTGGCGGATAGGGGGGGCGCCGCAGGGGGTCTCGATGTGGTGGTGGGGAGGATTGGCGGCGCTGGCCGCCCCAGGCATCCACGATGGGGAGGAAGCTGGCTACGCTTCCGGAATGGCCCGGCCCCTCGCGCCCGCGCGGTCGATTCCGCGGCACCGCCGGCTGCGCGATGCCGCGATCGTGGGAGGCGCCGGGGCCCTGCTCTACGGCAGCGCGCTCGTCACGTCGTCCCTGCACGACGGCAACCCCAACGAGCCGCTGCGGCGCGCGAACAACGGGCTCGTGGTCGGCTCCGTCGGGTTGCTCACGGCCGGCGCCGTCCTCGCCGTGCGGGGGCTGCTCACCCCACGGCCGTCCCTCGCGCTGCGGCGGCATCCCGACGTGCTCGAGGGCTACACCGTCGATCTCGGGCCGCTGGCGATCGTGCCCCCGTCGCTCGCGCCGCACCCGCCGGTCGGGTCCTTCGTGCAGGAGCAGGCCGACGGCACCTGGGCGCCCGTCGCGAGCACCTGTGCCCCGCTGCTGCGCTACGCGGACGAGCCGGTCGCCCCCGTGCGCACGCAGGCTCTCGTGTCGCTGCCGAGCGGGGCCGCGGGCCGCCTCGGCGTGGGCCACCTCCCGGGGGCCGGCCCCGGGGCCGAGACGTACGCGGGGCTCGGCTACGTGCTCACCGAGCGCCGGAGGATCGCGGGAGGGCGTGAGGAGCTGGCCGCCTGCTGTCGCGCACATCCCACGCAGTGCACCGGCAGGCTCGTCACCGAGTGGTGGCAGGGCGCGGGGGAAGTCCACGAGGCCGATCCCGAGAAGCTGCGCAAGGCGCTGTCCCGGCGGCTCGACGTCGAGCTGAAGCGCGGCATGGGGTTTCGGCCGGTGCGGCGGTGGTTGGCGCCCGCATACTTCGCGTTCGTCGTCGAGGAGGTGGAGCTGCCGGCCTCGGCCGGTCCGGCGCGGTGAGCCGGTCGGAGGATGGATCGGCATCCCGCGACCTGTGTCCAGTCACCGTCCGTGGGCCGCGAAGAACCGCCAGGCCTCCGCCGTCGTCGACACCGCATCCGTCGTGGAGCCCCCGCACAGCTCGGGGTTGCCGTAGATCGGGGAGCCCGCCCAGGCGTGGCCCAGCTTCTCCACCGTGATCAGCTCCACGTCGACGCCGTCGGGGCAGCTCCAGACCTGCGTGCGCACCGGGCCCTTAGTCGTGTCCGTCGGCTTCGCCTCACACCCCGCGATCTCGCGGAACCGGCCCACCGCCTCCTCCACCGGCCGCAGATCGTTGCCCGTCACCGCCGGCCCCCCGCCGAACGGGACGCACCGGTCCTCGAGGCCGTGGACGTGGAGCAGCGGCACGGGCCGGGCGGGTGCGCAGGTAAACGCCGCCTCCGGAGGCTTCGTGGAGCGCTCCTCGTCCGCCAGGGTGCCCGCGCTGACCGCGATCGACGCGATGCGGTCGCTCGCCTCACACGCCAGGCGGTACGTCATCATGCCCCCGTTCGAGTGGCCCGTGGCGTGGATGCGCCCCTCGTCGAGGCAGGCCCCGGCGACCTGCGCGTCGTCCAGCATCGCGACCGTCGCCGCCACGTGATCGGGCTGGAGGCTCGTGGGCCCGCAGCACGCCCCCGCGTTCCACACCTGCGTGCCCGGCTGCACGGCGTAGCCCTCAGGCAGCAGCGTCGCGAAGCCCTCGGCATCGCCGAGCGACGTGAGGCCAGCCACCGCATCCATCGCATCGGCGGTGCTCCCGCCCCCGTGGAACAGGATCACCGCCGGCCACGCAGCCGCCTCGCCCGGCGGGAGGTGCAGCCGGTAACGGAACGTCGTCCCGGCGACGTCGACGGAGCGATCGTAGTCGCCGGCGGGCAGGCAGCCCGGCCCGGCCTGGGTGTCGGCAGTGCCCGCCGTCGGCGCGCCGGTCGCGGCCGAGGAGCTCGCCTCCGGCCCCTCGAGCCCGTCCGGATCGGGTGAGCCGGCGCAGGCCAGCAGCAGGAACGCAAACATCGGGACCCCCTCCTTCGAACATCGGACCCCCTCTTTTGTTGGCGTCAACGAGCCGGGGACGAGGAAATTGGCTCGGCCTCCTCCGCCAGCACCGGCAACTCGCGGCACATCTCCCGCACGAACGCCATGTGCGGCCGCATCGCCTCCCGCCCCCAGCGCAGCGCGGTCATCGCCTCGCGAATCGACGGGACCAGGTTCACTGGGGACAGCGCGCGCGGGAACGGCACGTACAGATCCGCGAACCGCCGGTCGTGCAGCACGTTCGCCGACCGCACGAGCTGCTGGAACGCGAACCACAGCGGCCGCCGCGTCAGCATCGGAGCGAAGCAGTCCAGCGCCAGCACGAAGCTGTTCCTCCGCACCGCCCCCGTGCCGCCCTGCACCACGCCCCCCGAGGTCACCGCCACCCAGGCCGCCTTCGCGGGCACGTTCGACGTGAGCCCGCCCTCCCCCAGGCGCGTGATCCCGTACGACGCGTACAGGTTCCCCAGGATCTGATGCATGCGCGGATCGTCGCGCAGCACGTCGTAGTGGATCACCGCCGGCACCGACGACGAGAACCCTGCCGCGTCCAGGGCGTCGAACTCCTCGGTGCCCTCGTCCCGGCCCAGCAGGATCGACTTGAGCGCCATCGGCCGGGACAGGAACTCCCGCACCACGTTCACCACCTTCAGGCTGCTCACGAGGCCCGCGCGGGTGCCCGACCGGCGCACGTCGTCGTCCAGCAGGTGCTCGTAGTAGTCCAGATCGTGCTTCAGCGCGTCGACGGTGAGCCCGGTGGCCGCGATGTGCAGCGGGATCTCCATGTCGGACAGCCGCATCGGCTCGCCATCCTCGCGCACAAACAGGCCGCCCAGGGCGTTGCGCAGCCGCAGCCGCAGCGTCGCCGGCAGGCCGTAGCGGTTGTCGGTCT
This sequence comes from uncultured Enterobacteriaceae bacterium, assembly GCA_964393165.1. GTDB lineage: Bacteria > Myxococcota_A > UBA796 > UBA796 > DRPG01. The sequence goes on along the minus strand of CAYMSU010000043.1, from coordinate 59 downwards.
CGAGCACACTGAACGTGCCTCCCCACGACAAGCGGCGCGCCGCGGCGACCATCGGCGCC